>JBEULK010000001.1:0-56450 GCA_041287325.1 Pyrobaculum sp.
CGGCGGCAGAGGCTCGCCGAACCAAACCACGTCTGGCCTCAGTAGGCCGCCGCACTTGGCGCACCTAGGCGGCACCTCCTCCACCGGCCTCTCCAGCTTGTACACGGCGCCGCATCTGACGCACCTAGCCCGCCAGAGAGAGCCGTGTAGCTCTACCACGTTCCTGCTACCAGCCCTCTGGTGAAGCCCGTCGACGTTCTGCGTGACGACGGCTTTCACGACCCCGAGGGCCTCCAGCTCTGCTATCGCGTAGTGGCCGGGGTTCGGCTTGGCGTTGTACGCCACCTCCTGCCTCCATTTATACCACCTCCAGACCAACGCGGGGTCTCTTGCAAAGGCCTCTGGGGTGGCCAACTCCTCCGGCCTGTACCTTTCCCACAGCCCGCCTGCCCCTCTGAACGTGGGGACGCCGCTTTCCGCAGAGACCCCCGCCCCTGTGAACACCACGCAGTGCCTAGCCCTAGCCAGAGCCTCGGCCACCTCCATGGAGTTGAACAGGTCATGTATATATACGCGTGTGTATTACACACTGTGATGAGCCAGGCGTGGCCGATTTGTGACGGCGCACGACCTCCACTGATGTTCACAGGAGGTGCATAACTTTTTTTAAGTCTAGTCTAATGCAGGGCTATGAGAAGGGCACTGGTGGCAGCCGCCGCGCTTCTATTGATTACCGTAGCGGCGTGGACTACTTACACTGTGAAAGTCAGCTCCGCGGTTATCAACGCCCTCGCGGTGGGGCCGACGGGCGGGGCAGTACTGCCCATCAAGGTGACGTTGTTGACGCCCGGCGACGGACGCGCCTACGTGGCGGGGGTGCCCGAGGCGGGCCAGGGCTTCGGCCCCTCTGCCCAGATCGCGTTGTACGTCGCCTCGCGGCTGGCCGGCGTCCCGTATTACAACTACACGGCTCTTCTGCGCGTCCTCGGAGGCGACGCCCAGGTGGGAGGCCCCTCGGCCAGCGGGTACATCACTGTGGCCATGTTCGCCTTGATGAAGGGCCTTGAGCTGAGGAACGACACCGCCATGACGGGCATAATCCTCCCAGACGGACTCATCGGCCCGGTGGGCGGCGTGTCGTATAAGGTGCAGGCGGCCGCCCGCGAGGGGATTAAGACTGTGCTTGTGCCCATCGGCGAGGCGCCCTCCGGCGTGTCGGGGATAAGGGTGGTTGAGATTGGAACAGTGGAAGACGCGGTGTACTACCTCACCGGCTACAAGATACCGACTGCTCAGCACACCGCCGTCAACGACTCGGCATTTATACAAATCTCTAAGGATTTGTTCAACGCCATTTACGACTACTACAACAAGACCGTGGGGAAGGGCTACGTGGACTTGGCCGCCGTGGAGCGGCTGAAGGCCTACGGCATGTACTACGCCGCGGCGTCGTTGATATACCAAGGACTCGTCCAGTACTACACAGACCAGGCCGCGGCCTCTAGGCGCACGGCGCGTGACCTCTACGACAAAGCCCTCCAGCTTGCCAGAGACGCCGAGGCCCAGCTCTCGGCCGTGCCCATCACGGTAAATAACATCGACTTGGTAGTGGCGAGCTACACTAGGATATATCAGGTGTATCTACTGGCCAACTCCACGTCGCCCAACCCGGGGCAGATGTACGCCCGCGCCGTGACGCTGAAGTCGTGGGTAGACGAAGCCAAAAAGATGGCCTACGGCGCCGCCATAAACCAGTCGGGGCTGGCAGAGGTGGCGAGGATGTACCTAGACTACGCCAAGACCATGTATGCCTACCTGGAGACCACGTATGGAGTCATCACAGGCGACATGTCCACGGCGGTGCAGGTGGCGGAGGGCTTGTACCAAAGGGGGCTGTACCTCGCCTCCATGGCCAACTCTATCGAGGTGATTGCAGATACGGCCGCGGCGTTGATGAGCCCGGCCTCTGACCGCTATGTCACAGTAGCGAGAGACAAGGCCTACACCAACATGGCCAGGGCCGCGCAGTGCGGCTACACAAACACCCTTCCGCTGAGCTACGTCCAGTTCGGCGACTACTTCCGCAACACGCAGGACGGCGCCCCACAGGCTCTGAGCTACTACATCATGGCGTCTATTTACTCCACCGCAATGGGCGACGTGGTCTGCACTGCGAAAAGCGGCGTCGTGTACCCAATGGTGAACTTCTCGCCGCAGCCCACCACAGCTCCGCCGGTAGAACATACTTACAGACAAGAGGCCCCGCAGACGGGGGCCGGGGAAAAAGCTCTGTGGATTCCCCTATTCCTCGCCCTGCTGGCGGCTTTGGCGCTTGTCTACGCCTCTAGACGATAACCACTTCTTTTTTCATGGTCTTTCTCCTCTTCCTGCTCTTCCTGCCTCCTCCTGGCAACAGCGCTAGGGCGAAGAAGGCGACGGGTATCAGGTACTCCCAGTAGGGGGCGTACATGTAGACAGCGGCTATTATCCTCTCCAGAGCGTCTCCGTTTACAAACAAGGCGGGGACGGCGAGTAGGAACAGACCCGCGACGCCGAGGGCCGTCAGCAACCTGTCTCTCACTCTCCTCAGCGCTAGGGCGGTCACGACGGCCACCGCCGTGAGGGCGACCAACCCTATCATAGGCGGTGCCTACAAGGCGCTCTATATTTCTATCAGTTATTATAACGCCTGGCGTTTTAAAAAAAGACGGCGCGTCCCCCGCCGTTAGTGGCGGTAGCAGCGGCGTCTGTATTCTTCATGTAAGAGGGAAGATGTTTAAATACCTCATGTGTTGATGGGGCGTGTGGTTCCTACCGCTTACTAGGGAGGAGTCCGTGGCCGCCATAAAGAAGGCGTACGGCACCGCGCAGGAATACGCGAGGAAGGTGGGGGGGAGGCTTGAGACTATTCAGCCAAGGCACATCTACGGTGAAAAGGCTGACCAGTTCGGCTACAGCCTGCAGGTGGGGAGGGTGGAGGTGTCTCTGCCCCCCGCCGCCGTGTTGGTGGTGTGGGGGTTTTACAACTCAGACGAGTACCTCGACTTCGTCCGTTTTGTCTACGACGGGCGGGTCTTCGAGTGGTTTGTGGAGCCTATCGCCTTCTATCCGGAAAGAGTCGGCGTGTGGCTCGAGGAGCCCCTAGTGTTCAGGGGGTCTCTCTACATCGACGTGCACACCACCTCGGCGGAGCAGAGAGACAGGGCCTACGGGTGGCCGCTTGGCTACTACATATCGCCAATTCAGCCTCCACAGGAGGTGAAGCCGCCTAGGAGGCGCGGCGCCGGGAGGAGGGAGAAGGCTTGATCCCCGCCGTCACCTACATCCGCGTCTCCACAGAGGAGCAGGACCCCGAGAACCAGCGGGCCTACTTAGAGAAGTGGGCCGCGGAGAGGGGGATCCAGATTTTGAAACACTACTTCGACGTGGGGGTCTCCGGCGCCGTCGAGCCCTGGGAGAGGCCAGCCTTCAAGGAGCTTGTCCGCGAGGTAGAGGCAACGGAGCCCCGGCCCAAGGTGTTGCTGGTCTACGAGATATCCAGGCTGGTAAGGTCTTTCCAAGAGCTCTTCGCCCTGCTCGACCTGGTGGAGAACAAGCTGGGCCTGGTGGTGGTTTCTGCCTCTGAGCGGGAGCAAGCCCTCCAGTCTCTGGACGGCGTATATCGCCAGTTTCTCCGCGCTGTGCTGGCCTTCGTGGCCACAATGGAGAGGGAGTTCATAAGACAGCGCACAAAAGCCGCCTTGGAGAGGGCGAGGGCCGCGGGGAGGATTTGGAACGTGGCCGAGCGCAACCCCGACTTGGTGCAACAAGTGGCGGAGTACTACCGGCAGTCCGGCTCGCTTAGAGAGACGGCGAGGGCCTTCGGACTGTCGCTGTACGAGGTGAGGCGCCTCCTATCAGCCGCCGGGGCCTACCGCCCCAGCCCCTACACCTGTCCCCGCTGCTTCTCACGCCTAAAGGTAGTGGAGAGGACTGTAAAGATAGATGGAGGAAGATACGTAGTGCAGGAAAGGCTCTACTGCCAAAACTGCGGATACGAAGAAATACGACAGTAAACGAAGAAAATTTCCACAGAAGTCTAAAGTAAAAAAAAAGATGCTTTTAGTCTTCCATGATCGAGGGTATGGTGGTTAGGAGGTGGGTGTTGTTTGCGGCTGTGGCTCTGGGCTTGGGCTGGGCTTTTTGGGGTGTTTATACATGGCCTACTGTGGTCTACGGCCCGTCGTTTGTTGTGGCTTACAGCAAGGGGGTTGGCCAGTCCGTCGAGCTCGAAGTAGTGAACGAGTCCAGCCAGCCTGTCCCCTTCTGCGCCACTTTAATAGGCTGGTTTCCAAACGGCTCTTTGATAAAACTAGACGACGTATGCGGCGTAGGCCGCGCCAGTGTAAAAACAGAGCCCGTCAGAAAATACGCAGAGGCGTGGAGGAGCCACGACCTAGAGGTGGGGGTGTTCGTGTTGCTTACCTACATAAACGGCACAGACATAAACGGGAACTACACATGGGATAGAGCTGCTAAAAGCTTCGTCATAAAGCCTAGCAAAGTGCTCTCTGGAGAAAACGTTAGAGCGTTGATAAAAGTAAAAGGCAAGCCGCCTAAGACAGGGAAACAGTCAGTTCAGGTGGGCAGTTTACAAGGTAGCTTCCCGCCAAATACGTTGCTAGACCACTGCTTTTTCTCGCCGTCTGAGCAACCTACGCAGACCTGCTACTACTGGACTCTAGACCAGCAGTACGTCACGGCAATAAACCAGCCAATTCCAGTAGTAGCGGCAAGAGTAGCCTCAAGCTACGCCGCGTCTAAAATTGATAACGTATTTATTAAGTTTTTGGCATCTGCTTCAAGTAGCAACAAGATATACTTCTCAGGTTCGGCCGCTATTGTGAAGTCGACAGATAGTGGAAGCGTCTCAGTAGACTTCTCCATTGATATCATTTCCATGGGTATAGACCGCAACTTCAACGTTGCGATAGATAACGCCATGTATCCCTCTTTAGAGGGTCCTAAGATAATAGTAGTTGGGTTCTATGGCAATTATTCAATAGCGCGGTATAAGGAGATGATATGCACCACAACGGGCGGCTTTACCCATTGTTGGTCTACAAATACCTACGCCTATTTCTACATAATGGGGCCTGTGCTCCCGGGCAGAGGGTATGCTGGCAAGGCAGATTTAAACAGCGATATCGGTAATGTGTTCAACCTTGTTACGAGTAAATGGACTCCCAACTATAAATACGGTACCTTTTACATTACACTGGATTCGTTAGTTCTTGTACAAGAGAATAAAGGTTTGCCTACCTTATCTCTTGGCATACCTATTTTGAAGGAAGCGCCGTTGCCTATTATCGGTAAAGTGGATATTGAAGGCTCACTGGCGGCGTCTGTGGGCACTACGACGACGGTTACGGCGATAGGCTATATGACTGCAGGTTTAAAGGATCCTAATGACTACAAGACTTCTATTTTAGTCAAATATTACATGCCTAGTGTAAAGTTTGAGTTTGGAGGGAGCTACTACCCGTTGCCGTCGATGTTCGTTGATGTCGACGTGTATACCACGTCGGGTTTGAGTAGAGAAGGGTAGTCAGTTCTTAAAGGATTCTTCACGGGTCTGCGAGGTGAAGCTTCTTCACCTTTTTTCCTCTGGGCGATCGTTTTTATTTTTTATGGGCAGATTCCCTCTATGTGTTTCGATATGTCGTAGCCTCTTTTCTTAAACTCGCGTAGGTCTTCGTATCTTGACCACGGGTAGGAGATCCAGAGCCACTCTTCTATCTTCTCGGCGTAGTAGTGGGGGGTGTACTGGCTTGTGGTTTTTAGGTGGAGGACTGCTGTCCTCACCTCCTGGGCTCCTATTAAGTCGAGTAGGTTTTTGGCTAGGGCTAGGGTGTGCCCCGTGTCTGCCACCTCGTCTACGACTAGTATCCTCCTGTCGCGCACTACCCCCGGCTCTATGCCGTGGTAGAGGACTGGCCTCTCGGCTCGTCTCTGTGCCAGGCCCCAGTACTTTACGCCTATGGTGACTACGTCGTCTACTTCTAATACGTCGCTGATGATGCGGGCGGGTACGAGGCCCCCTCTGGATATCGCTACTATTACCTCTGGCTTGTAGCCGTCTTTCTGTACTGCGTGGGCCAGGGCTTCGCTGAGGGTTATGCCCTCCGCCCAGGAGATGAACCTCACTTTTACGCCTCCTACTTCTACCACTGGCATGTGGCTTATCTGTTAGTGGTATATAATAATTGGCGTCAGCGCCCGCCACTGCTGGGCAGGCTCTCGTCATCTACGCCGCGTGGGTTCAACTCGTCACCTTGCGTCTACACGTCTGTGTTTATTACTTTTTCTCCCTTGGTGAGTTTTTATACTACTAACGTCTTTTGTAGGTGCCTAGGCTGATTATTGTCACAGGCGGCGTGATGTCTGGCGTTGGGAAGGGCGTGGTTGTGGCCAGCGTAGGCCGTCTTCTCAGGGCTAGGGGGCTTTCTGTAAATGCAGTGAAGATAGACCCGTATATCAATGTCGACGCCGGTACTATGAACCCCTACGCCCACGGCGAGGTTTTTGTCACATTCGACGGGGGCGAGACCGACCTCGACTTGGGGCACTACGAGCGTTTTCTCGACGTGGAGTTGTCTAGGCGGAATAACATTACGTCGGGCCAGGTCTACCTCTCTGTGATTGAGAAGGAAAGGAGGGGGGAGTACCTGGGCCAGACTGTGCAGTTGATCCCCCACGTGACTGACGAGATTAAGAGGCGGATAATCGAGGCGGCGGGGGGCTACGACGTCACGATTGTGGAGATCGGCGGCACCGTGGGGGACTACGAGCAGCTCCCCTTCCTTGAGGCGGCGAGGCAACTGGGACTAGAGATGGGAGACGACGTGGTGTTTCTACACGTGGCGTGGGTGCCTTTGTTGAAGACCACGGGGGAGTTTAAGACTAAGCCTCTTCAACACAGCGTGGCTGAGCTTAGGCGCTACGGCATCCAGCCCGATGCGGTGGTGGTGCGCTCCGAGAAGCCTATTGACGTAAACGCCGTGAGGAAGATTTCGTTGTTTGCACACGTACCTCAAAACGCTATTTTCAACTCCTACGACGTGGACACAATTTACAAAGTCCCTCTCATATTGGAACAACAGGGGCTTGGGGACTTCTTAGTGAGGAGGCTTAGGTTGCATTCCAAGCAACCAGACCACAGAGAGTGGGAGGCCTTTGTCTTGCGCCTATCCTCTCCTCGTTATAAAGTGAGGGTGGGCATGTGTGGGAAGTACGTGGAGCTCCCCGACGCGTATCTCAGCATAATAGAGGCTCTTAAACACGCCGGCGCGGCCCTAGACGCAGAGCCGGAGTTGGTGTGGATTAACTCAGTCGACGTAGAGAGGGACCCCGACGTGTTGAAAAAGATAGAGGTAGACGCCATGGTGGTACTGCCCGGCTTTGGGAAGAGGGGGGCCGAGGGCATGATTGAATGCGTGAGACACGCCAGAGTTGAGAAGACCCCGTTCTTAGGCATCTGCTTCGGCATGCAACTTGCCGTAGTGGAGTTTGCCCGAAACGTGCTGGGCCTCAGGGGGGCCAACTCCACCGAGCTCGACCCGGAGACCCCCCACCCCGTGGTGCACCTAGCCCCCGAGCAGAGAGGCGTTGACGTCATGGGCGGCACGATGATCTTGGGGAATAGGGAGGTTGAGATAGTTCCCAACACGCTTGTGGCCTCGCTCTACGGCGCCTCTGTGATTGTGGAAAGGCACCGCCACAGATACGAGGTTAACCTCGAATACCTGCCTAAGTTGACCGAGGCCGGGCTCGTGGTATCTGGCTGGAGGAGGGACGTCAAGAGGGTGGAGATCATAGAACTGCCGGGGCACCCCTACTTCGTCGCCACTCAGTTCCACCCAGAGTTTAAGTCTAGGCCGACTAAGCCCCGGCCCGTCTTCCTGGGCCTTTTAAAAGCCGCCTTGGAGCACCGCTAGATCCTCCAGTTCTCTATTTTCTTTGCGTAGCGGTAGGCATATGCAGAGGCGGCTAGAGACACCGCCGCCCCGGCCACGGCCGCGGCAACAGTAGTGTATAAGTCGCCAGTAGCCATATACACGGCCACTGGAATCGCCGCGGCTGGTTCAAGAGCAACTAGCATCAAGATGTATCCAAAATATTGCATGGCGAGGGGGGCCTTGGCGGGGCCGGACTCAGGGTTGCCCGCCTCGTACCTCATCAGCTTATACGGGGTGGGCCTCCGTGGGGCGATTAACATTACTCCGTATACTGTGCCTATCAATAGGAGGAAAAGTACAACAAAGACTAGGGCTACCGCAGTCGCGTCGTTCATGGCTCTATGAATGACTGTATTTATAACTGTTGTATTTTGTAGTGCTTGACATCGTGTTTGCCGTCTGCTCGGCCTTGGCATATGGGGCGGCCCCGCTTATCTACGCCCCGGCGTTGAAGTGTACCTCGCAGTTTAGGGCAATGTCTGTCTTCTCTGTGTACTCCATCGCCCTTGGGCTGTTGTTGCCGTGGCGGGACGTAGGCGCCGAGGGCTTGCTATACGCAACGGCCGCCGGGCTTCTAGGCGGCGTTCTCGGCTCTTGGCTTTACATCACTTCTATAAAGACGGGGGGTCCCTCCATTGGGAATATTAGTAGTTCGTTGTACATCGTGTTGGTGCCGGTCTTCGGGGGGAGGCTGTGGCTGTTGCCCTCCGCCGCCGCCGTCTTAACAGGCGTGGCGCTGTCGTCTGGGGGGAGGCGCGAGTCTTGGCTAGGGGGGCTTTACGGGATAGGCGCCGCTTTTGTATGGTCTTTTTCCATATTGCTATACGCCGCGGGTGTGGAGTCGCTGGGCCCGGGCGGGGCGTTGGCCGTTAGGGGAGTGGTGGTGTTTGTCACCAGTCTTCTGCTTAGCAGAGGACAGAGAGTCTGTGAATACTTCCGCTTGTTTGTAGGCGGTTTTGTAGACACCTTCTTAGGCTTCGGCTCCTATACGGCGGCTGTGTGGCTTGGGGACTACGCAAGGACGACTTTGATAGCTTCTGCGTACCCTCTTGTTACCTCTCTTCTTGACAGGCCTTGGAGGGCGCGGAGGGTCCTCGGCGCCGTGGCGGCGTTTCTCGGCTTGGCGTATGCGGTGTATAGTTATAAAACGAGCTTTTAAAGGGGGCGTGGAGATCGTGGTTACGAACGACGACGGGCCTCACACCCCTCTTCTAAGGCCGTTGGTGGAGGCGCTTCGAGAGGCGGGCCACGTGGTTTACGTAGTGGTGCCTGAGAGACCGCGCTCCGCCGCGGGGCTTGCCAGGACTTACCACAAGCCTTTGAGAGTTAGAAGACTGGGAGACGTCTACGTGGTTAACGGCTTTCCTTCAGACGCGGTCTTCGTGGCGTTGAAGCTAGTTGCGAGGAGGGCGGAGCTGGTGTTGTCGGGGGTAAACGTGGGGGAGAACATAGGTGTTGAGGCCACCTACGGTAGCGGCACCGTGGGTGCCGCCATGCAAGCAGGTCTCCTCGGCGTGCCGGGAATTGCCTTGTCGATGGAGGAGGGAGGCGACGTGGGCCTCATGCGGCGGGTCGCTCTGGCGGCTGTGGAGGCGGCGGCTGGCGGGCTGGGCGGCGTGTTAGCGGCGAGTATCAACATCCCGAAGAACTGGGCCGACGCCGTGTACTGCCCCTCTGTCATCGCCCGTGGGGTGTACAGAGAGAGGATTTACGAGGGGGCGGACCCCCGCGGCGAGAGGTACTACTGGCGCTGGGGGCCTAGGGCAGATAGCTTCGAACCTGAGTCAGACGCCTACTACTTCTACATCGGCAGAGGGATCACTACTCTTGGCATTTCTGAGAGGGGGGTAGAGAAGGCGTGTGATTTTGGCAGAAGGCTGGGGGCTTTAGTAGGGGCAAAGTTAATAAGATGCTGTTAAGATCGCGGCGTGGACGTCGTGAAAACCATGCGGTATAAGTTCGTGAGGTATTGTGTAAACAAGGCATACGCCGAGGTTAATCTCAAAGAAATGCCCGCCGAGTTGTTAAATCTGTTCGACGACGTTGTGAACCAGATCAGAGACTTGGAGCGATACTTCACCTCAGTAGATGCAATTATAAGGACGTTGAGGACTGACTTGCCTGAGAGGCTAAGGGCTTTAAAAGAGAGGAGTCCTCAACTAGCATCTGAGTTCGCCCAGAGGGTGTTAAAACACTGCAAAGAGCTGGACGAGGTGGTGAACTCACCCGTGGGGAGTGTTTTAGAAGAGGTGTTAAGCAGTTTTTAAAGCCTGGACCATGAGTGAGATTTTTGCTCAACGCGCCGCCTGGCTTTGGCAAGTCTAGGCTTTTAGCAAGGCTGGCTCTGCAACACAGCCCCTCTTTGATATTTGTCAGAAGTCATGTGGAGGGGTTACAAATGGCTCGTTATATAAAAGAGCTGGGAGGAGACGCCTCGTTGTTGTTTGGGAGGTCTGTCCTCTGCCCCTTCAAGGCGTCTGACTCTAAGCAATGTTTTGAGTTGAGGGAGCGGGGGGTGTGTAAGGCTAGGTCTAAAACTCTCTATTTTATACCCTCTACCATCGATGATATATACGGCCTAGGTGTGTGTCCATACGAGGCGCTTCATGCCGCTGGACGTAGCAGAGACGTGTTGATACTGCCCCACGCGTATGTGGCCAAGTTGGGCAACGCAGAGGCAGTAGCCGACTTGTTTGAAGACTTGGAGTTCGTGGCCTTAGACGAGGTTCACAACTTCCTCGAAGCTGTGGAGGTGTCGGAGGTGGAGGAGTATAGCGGGAGGTTCTGCGATTTTGAAAAAAGACTTTGCCTCGCCTTGCCGCTAGTGGGCCGTTTAGTGGAGGGCGTCGGCCGTGTCTTGGCGGCCAGCGCATCTGTGACGAGGCCCTTTGCCGGAGTTTTTACATATTTCCTAGGGGCTGAGTACATATCTGTGGACGAGTTGCCGGGGGAGGAGAACTTAGTTGTAGAGGCCATCCCCCTCCCGGTGCGTTATAAGACAAGGACTACTCCGCGGATTATGTCGGCTGTGGAGGAGCTGGTGAGGAGGGCCTACGGCGAGTTTAGAAAAGTGGCGGTTTTTCTCCCTAATAAAGAACTGGCACAACTCTACTTAAGGAAACTTTCTGACATACCCTCCTCGGAGAGGCCTCTGGGCGACGTAGACCACGTCCTTGTCACCTACTACGGGAGCCCCTACTCGGAAGGCGTGAGCTTATCTGTAAAGGCCGGCGTGCTAGTGGGCTTCCCTATCCCCAACGTGAAAAGCCCAGAGCTGTGGGCTAAGGTGAGGCTTTTGAAAAAAGCGGGTTTTGACGGATATAAATACGGCGTGATGTTCACAGCTGTTAACCACGTGATTCAAGCCGTGGGGAGGGTGGCGAGAGATCTCAAAGATGAGGAGAAGTTCGTATTTCTTGTAGACGACAGGTTTAAGTGGTACAAACACCTACTCCCCTCCTACCTGTCCAAAGCTCTGTAACTGTTTTTAAAAAGGGAGATGTGTGTGGGACATTGTTTTACTACTCGCCGCGGCAATGGCGGCGTTAGACGACGGAATTGTGATAGGCATGGGCGCCAGGGGGCTTGTGCGCCTCCCCCTAGACAGACACGTGGTAATTACGGGGCCTACTCGAAGCGGCAAGACGCGGCTTGCCAAAAAAATTCTCAAAAGATCCGGCTTGCCAGCCGTGGTATTAGATTGGCACGGGGAATACAGCGGCGTTAGGCTGGACGCTAGGCTGTTGAAATTCGACGTGGGTAAGTTTGACAAGAAGTTGCTAGCTGAGTTAATAGGCCTTGGGCTGAATTTAAACGAGCCGTCTATATACTTTCTATATAGAGCTATAAAGTCTGCAAAGATATCTACCTTAGGAGACGTGGTCAAGGCCCTAGACGACTTCCTCGTCGCCACCCGGTCTGAGGTGGAGATGAAAGCCGCTATTATTAGAAGACTTGAATACGTGGCAGACGTCTTTGAAAAGGGAAAGGTGCCAATAGACGCAGTTTTTAAGACTAGGCGCGTGGCTGTGATAGACTTGTCGAGGCTTAGGCTGTATGAAGAAAAAGTCTTAGCCTCTCTCTTTGTCTTAGCCTCGCTCTACAACCACTTAGCCGAGAGGGGGATCTCCAATAAGCCCAACGCCTTATTAGTCGTGGACGAGGCTCAGAACATTTTGAAAAGAGGAGATGTGGTGAAGTATTTATTCTTCGAGTCGGCTAAATACGGGCTGAGAGTGGTGTTAGTAACAAACGAGATGCCGCATGGCGATATTTTAGTCCATTCTTACGTCGTGATGACTAGGCCCCATTTTACATATGATTTTAAGACAAAGAGGAGCGCGTTAATTAGAGATAACAAGGCGGAGGAGCTATGGATAATTTAGAGAAAGTTCTTACGGCGCTCGGCCTTAGAGTAGACAAATTACAGTCTTGTGATATTTATATAAACTATTGTATGAAAAACTTGTCAGAATTAGAAAGAAAAATTTGTGAATTAAAAAGTAAAATTAATTACCTACAAGAAGTGTGCTTTAAAAATATCAAAGAAATAAATAAATAGAGGGGATTTCTTTAAATATATGGCTGATATCCGAACAATCTCTCGAACCTATAACGAAAAAACCGACCCTTACAAGATTAAGCTTATAACAATTAAATTTCTAAGAGACCAGGTACAAAACGCCAAAGGCAACCTCATCACTTTTAGACCTTCAAAAGTGGCACAAGACCTACACCTATATGGGAGGCAAGACCTCAGGGCAAAGACCGTGATGATAAGGACTTTTCTCGACGACCTAGTACAAAGAGGCTATGTAACAATAATCAAGAGGAGCGCCAGAGGCAAGGTCTACGGCTTGTATAAAAACAACAGGTTCTGGGACATTCTCGTAGTCTACGAGCCAGAGAAAGTCTTAGAAATACTAGAGTCTGAAAAGATTCAACAATAGTCTTTTATTCGCCCCCCGACATTTTTCAGTGGATGCGTTGCGCGTTTTAAACTACCTCCGCAACAAGTATAAAAAAGAGAACTACAAGGCGGCGCTTGTCGGCTCGTATAAAGACGGGAAATACGTAGAGCCCCCCGCGTTGCAGACAGACTCCACACTCTTCTACCTACCGCTGGCCCTCTCCGTCGTCCCAGTATTTACAATAAAAGACGCAGTGGCCCAGTGGGTCGCCGGAGTGGCAGTAATACTAGCCTCCTACCTACTTCTATACGCCTATTTAAAAAAGAGGTGCTTCATGCCCGACGTAGTAAAGGTGGTTAGGACAAACCACCCCGACGTGGAACACCTCAAGAGGAATAAGTTGCGAATATTAGAAGATCCCCACTCATTAGAAGGAGACTACGAGGTCTACTACGCCCCTGTCAACGTCTGCGTGGTCAGGGACAAGAGGGCAAACGCCTTTACACTAGACGGCCCAAGAGGTCCCTTGGTTTACTTCACCACTGGACTATACGCAAGGCTTAGCCCCGAGGAGGCGCAGGCTGTGTTAGAACACGAGATGGGTCACATAAAGGCGAGGCACACCTACAAACTCCTGACTTTTCTCGTAGCTGAGTATACCCTCAGGCTACCGCTGGTCCACCTCGTATATGCAAAACTCACCGTGGTGCTACTAGCCCTCCACCTACTAGGAGTAACCTTGCTCTTCACCGCCTTGCTACAGGCCTTTGAATACGAGGCAGACCGCCTCGCCGCGGCAAGACACAGAGACCTACTCGCCTCTGCGTTGGTTAAACTTGACTGGAACGGCATCGTAGAAGCCCTCGCCAATCCACTAATGGCCAGGCTGTCGATACTAGCCCGCACACACCCCCTCACAGTGGACAGGCTGAGGAAGATAAATGCGCTTCCTTTCTAATCTCGCAAAGACGTTAGAAGAGCTGAGGAGAATTTCAGAAAAATACCAAGACGAAGAAATCCAAACGGTAGTGTCAAATCTTTATAAACAATTGACTATTTTTATAAATGTATTAGAAAAAATATATATGGTCTATAATGAATTAGATATGTTGGTTAAGACCGATTTAAAAATTGAACCAGGTCTTTACCTCGACGTGGAAATCCCGTCACAAGAAAAGAGACTTGCCGACTACATGGCTGAAGCGAAGTCAGCTGGCCACGACCCCGAGAAAGTGGTGGCATACCTGCTGGGCGCTGGCGCAGCTCGTCTGGCAGTTAAGGGCGGGGATGTGTATATCGTGCCAGCTAAGAGTCAGCGCTATTAACCACTATCACTGATCAACCAGCCTGGTCTCTTCATCCTCCTGCAGCTTTCTAATCCACTCTTTTAAAACTGCCTCCACGTCTAGCCCAGCGGCGAACTTCTTTTTCCAGTCCCCCGCCGACACCTTGGCCCACCTGCCTCTTATCACAACTTCGGCGGTCGAGGTCGGCGAGATGTAAGGCTTGTACCACAGACCGCTTGTACGAACTTCAAGTGGGCCGGTGTAAGTGTAGTAACGAGATTTTGTCTCTTTGCCTATTCTATCCATTAGCCTTGACAGCAACCAAGCGGTTTTTTTCAACTGATCATCATATATAAGATACTCCGAGCCTCTCGCCACTAATGCCATGTAAGAAGACTTAGCATAGAGGTGAACTGCCAGTATCTTGTCCACTGCGGTGATTGTAAACCCCCTAACGCCTGGACTTGCGGTTACAGACAAATACACGCTACGCAAGTTCGAGAGGCGTCACCGCGTCTGGGCACTTGTATTGAAGTTTCCTGGCACAGACGTCGCAGAACATGTAGCCCATTTTCCTACAGAGGTACTTGTCATCAAAGACGTACAGCCTTCTGCCACAGCGCGAACACCTCCCTACCATCAACGTCTTGGGGGGGTATACCATGGGCCAACGAATTTAACCTAGTTTTAAAATTTTGTCATGTTGATAGGCGTCGTACACCTCTTGCCAACAGAGGACCCCGCCTTTTTAGAACACGCAGTGAGAAACGCCCAGAGGCTTGAGGAGGCGGGGGTAGACGCCGTGATTGTAGAAAACTATTACGACATGCCGTTTAAGCCATACGCAGACTGGAAGACCGCCGTGGCCGTGGCGGCGGCCGTCAGAGATGTGGTAAAGGCAGTTTCGCTACCCGTCGGCGTTAACCTTCTGCGAAACGCCTGTAGAAAAGCAGCGATAGTGGCGAAGTACACAGGCGCTAAGTTTATACGTTGCAACGCCTACACAGACGTCGTGTTGTCCGAGTCGGGCCTGCTCCTCCCACAAGCGCCCTACTTAAAAGGCGTTAAGGTCCTGGCAGATGTCTATGTAAAACACGGCCTTTCGATATACCCCCCTTCGCTGGAAGAGGCTGTGGAAACTGCCTCTACCCGGGCGTCGCCCCACGCCATTGTGATCACTGGGAGAAAGACCGGCGAGCCGCCTGACCCGGTGGAGTTGGCAACAGCGCGGGCTCACACCGACTTACCAGTGTTAGTGGGTAGCGGCATATGTTTTAACACCCTTACGCTGTTAAAAACCGCCGACGGGGCTATCATAGGCACTTGCCTAAAATCTGGCAAAGAAGTAGATGTAGAGAAGGCGAAGAGGCTAATACAGGCTGCAAGAGAGGTGCTTAGACCGAGGAGGACGCTTGAGCTGGGGTAGCTATGGCAAAATCTCTCCGTCTTTTACGTCGTGTTCCACCTCTCTGTTAGGCCCCACGGCGGCTCCTCTGCCCACATACACCTCGTCTCTTACATACACGCCGTCGGCAACTACAGCCCCTGTCAGCCTAGCCCACTTGCCCACGGCTGCCCCCTCTCCCAGTATAGACCCGGAGATGTAGGCCCCGGCGTCTATCACCACGCCGTCCATCAAAACGCTTTCTCTAATTCTGACATGCGGCCCCACCTTACACTTATCCCCCAGCACTGCATATGGCCCCACCACGCTTCCCGCGCTAATTGTCACATCTTTGCCTATGTAAACGGGAGGTATTATCTTCACGCCTGGAAGCTCGGGCGTACAAGTCTTACACTGTTCTAAGGCGGCGAAGTTGGCTTTGAGGTAGTCTTGATGCGTCCCGATGTCAAACCACAAGCCCTTGTGGACATAGCCATACACGTCAAATTTTTGCAAAAGCCTAGGAATTACATGCTTTGCAATTTTAACCTCGCCGGAGTTTAAGTCGGGGAACTCCGCCAAGGCCTCTGGCTCAAATATATAAAAACCTGCGTTGGCTAAATTGCCCACAGGCTCCCTAGGCTTTTCTACAAATTGAAGAATGCGGCTTGAGTCATCTAGCTTAGCAATGCCAAACTTACTGGCCTCTTCTATGGGCACTTCTATAAACGCAATCGTCGCGGCGCCGCCTTTCTTTTTATGAAACTCCCACATCTGCCTTGCCGATATGTCAGTAAAGACGTCGCCGTTGGCCACCAACACGGGGCCGCCTATGCCTAGGCTCCTCACCACGTTCTTCACAGCGCCTCCGTCCCCCAGAGGCTTATCTTCTTCAATTACCCTCGCCCTGCCTCCCCATTTAGAAGCCACGTGGGTTCTTATGAGACTTGACAAATACCTAGCAGAAATCACAGGCTCGCCTACCTCCGCCACTCTTTCTAACACCCAGTCGAGCACAGGCTTGCCGAGCACTGGGAACAACGGCTTGGGCTTTGTATAGCTCAAAGGCCTGAGACGTGTGGCAAAGCCTCCTGCTAAGATTATGCTTGCCTCTGCCATGTTTACATTATAACTTGTTTATAAATTCGTAGGCGACCACCTCCGCCTCGTATAAGTCCACCTCTTTTCTTTCTAAGAGGTTGCCGCCTTCGCCCATTATAAAAAACGCCTTTTTGCTCCGCGGCGACGTCAAGTTTAAATAAAACTTTGCAATTATGTACCGGTTCCCCCTCCTGGCGAAAAGCTCCACAGGCATGAGGCCGAGGCGGCATGTACAGTTTATGTTGAAATCCCCGGCTCTCCGCATTACTCTAGCCGTAGCCCACGCCTTTTTCACCACCTCCACGTCGGTAGGCACGGCGTTTATGTGAAGAATAGAGCCAGCCCGCGAAGCCCCCACCGCGACGGTGGGACTACTCTGAGACAGAAGTATAGGCTTGTTCCACACAGACTCCCACTCCCCGTACTCCTTAGCCTTTACACTAGCCACAGAAACTGCCCTCTTAGGCAAAGGCCTTAGGCCGTCTACGTCGAATAAGTACGCCTCTTTTTGAAGAGCCACTGCCTTTACGATAGTAGTAAAAAACGAAACAACGGCGAGGTGGCCGTGGAGGAAGTCTGTACCCACCACAGGCTCTACGGAGTCCACCTCCACGCCTACGTGCTCCTCCGCCCTCCTCCCGCTGTCTACTTCTACGTACATCACTCTGCCCTTCACTACTCCGAGAATTACTACACACGGCGTGTTAAATGATGCCACAAGACGTAAAAAAACACTTGCTTAATACAATTACAACCGTAAACACGCGTTTCATACGCGTCGCGCCAAGCCGCCGTGTTTAATTCTACGCGTTGTCTACAAATACTCACCACGGCGTTTTAACGTGGATCTACGCGTACTGGCAAAAATAGTGGCTTCGCGGGTGGGAGAGAAGCCCACCGACCTAGACGCCTTACTTGAGTCGTTGGGAGTGGAAATGACGTGGGTGGAGAAGATACGCCTAGTCCAAAGCCTTGACGGAGTAGAGGCGGTATACCACGCCGTCTCTGGAAAAATAATACTACGTAAAAAAGCATAGCCCTGTCCGCTCAGCGCTGGCGTTTTGGTCCAGATTATTCTCATTTTTAAATACCTGTGATTAAAAACGTCGTGGAGTTTAGAGTAGTGTTTGCGCCGTGGCGTTATAAGTACATACAAAACATTGGGAAAGAGGGGTGTTTTTTATGCAAAGCCGCAAGAGAGGTTGACAGAGACGTGGAGAACCTCGTGCCCGTGAGGGGGCGTCACGTGTTCGCTATTTTAAACAAATATCCGTATACCTGGGGCCACGTCATGGTGGCTCCTTACCGCCACGTCGGCCAGTTTGAAGAGCTAACAGACGAGGAGTGGGTAGAAATGATTCAAATAACTAAAAGGCTTGTGGAGGCGTTGAAAAAGACGGTGGGCGCTGGCAGTTTTGTGATTGGCATAAACGTGGGCAGAGCCGCAGGTGCGGGGCTCGACAGCCACATCCACCTACACATCGTCCCCAGGGATACTAGAATAGACGAGCAAGTGGACTTAGAGGCGGCGTTGAGGCGACTGACAATTACGCTTAGCAAGGCGTATGATTAGGCGGATATGTCTTGAAAACTTCCGAGCTGTTACGCAGAGATGTATTGAGCTTAGCTCTTTTACAATTATTCAAGGCCCGCCTAACAGCGGAAAGACCACTTTTCTAGAAGCCGCGGCGTTGTTGATACAAAGCAGAGGAGAGCAGTGGCTGGCCTTAGAGGGGCCGTTGTTAATTATACACGAGCCTGAGGACGTGCACCAAGGCGGAGACTTAGAAAAGCCCTTTGCTGTGGAGCTGACGGCGGGTCTGGAGGAGGGGCTTATAACCTACGGCTACCGTTATGCTACTGCTACAAACTACGTGGAGCAGTGGGTGGGGAAAGACGGGCGTCTTTTAGTAAAAGCCGCCAAGAGAGGGGAAAGGGGGGCGTTGACCTACCCGGTGGAGGCTGAGCTGTGCGTGGCGCCATACGCCGTAATGAACGAAGACGCCTTGATCACATGTAGCTCGGTGGAACACGAAAAAGTGAGAGAGGCAGAGAGAGCCCTTCTCGCCCTTAGAATTGGGCTGAAAGACCGGTTTTACTATCTAAGTAGCAGACGCCTCGCGGCGTGGAAATACACATATGAGACGCATGTAGACTTAATGCCCGCCACCAGCGTGGGGCCGGAGGGCCAGTTCGTCTCACACCACTTATCTCGTATTTTGACTCAGTCGTCCTACGAGAGGGTGAGAGAGGAGTTGTACCAATACCTCGGGGTCGCCGGCATAGAGGACGTCAGAGTGGGCCTTATTAAAAGCGGGAGGCTCGCTATGTATATCAAAAGCGGCGGCATGTGGACCAACGCCTACAACGCGGGGACTTACACAAAAGCTGTGTTGCCAATAGTCGTGCAGACTGTTCTCGCAAACCATGGCTCTTCCCTCTTTATAGACGACTTAGACCTCGGAACGCCTGCAGAGCGAGCCGAGGAGGTCCTCTCAGTTTTACGCGAAGTCGCCGACCGTAAAAAACTTCAAGTGGTTGCAACTGTGAAAAGCCGCGCCTTTGCCACAGCCGCCGAGCGGTTAGGCGCCTCTGTGGCGTCTCTGTGAGACTAGTACTCGACACCTCTGCCATTATATACCTCGTGGAGAAGAGAGTCGACCCCGCCGCTCTAATGGAGTTTGAGTTGTTCGTGCCTACCGCCGTCTTGGAGGAGCTACAAGTGCTTTCCAGAAGAAGTAAAAAGGCTAGGGTAGCACTGGAGCTGTTAAGATTTTTGAAATATCGCGTATACGACGCGCCTGGTCCCGCCGACTTTGCGGCGCTACGCGCCGCCAAAGAGTTAGGCGCCGCGTTGTTAACAGGGGACAACAAACTTGCCGAGGCGGCGAGGCGAGGGGGCGTGCCTGTCGCCCGATTTCACAAAAAACAAGTGGTGTTGTAGCGGTAAATTATATAAACTACGACATACATCGCGACGTGCCTTTTAGAGTAGTAGAGGCGGAGGACTACGTGAGAATACCTCCCACTGAGTTTGGAAAGCCGCTGGAGGAGATCGCCTTGGCCCAGTTAAAGAAGAGGTACGAGGGCAGAGTTATAAGAGAAGTGGGGTACGTAGTTGCAGTCTTATCTGTAAAAGTGGATAGAGAAGGGAGGGTGGTGTTTGGAGACGGGGGGACGTTTCACAAGTCTGTGTTCACCCTCTTGGCCTACATGCCGCTTGACGGCGAGGTGGTAGAAGGCGTGGTTGAAAACGTGCGCGAAATGGGGATGTTGGTGAGAATAGGCCCCGTCCTGGGCTTTATAAACAAAATCCACGTAATGGACGAGCCCAACGTTTTCTTCGACGCAAGTAGCAAAAGCTACGTGGGGGAGAGGACGAAGCGGAAGGTAACTGTAGGCGACGTGGTTAGGGCGCGTATAACTGGCGTGAGCTTCACAACGCCTAGAGAAGGCTCGGACCTCTTGCTACGCGTTACTCTCACCATGAGGATGCCCGGGCTGGGCAAGCTCGAGTGGGTTAGGGATAAGAAGCCCGCGGCCAAGAAGGCATGAGCGCCCGTAAGAAGACTCTCAGCGGGTACAAGGCTTGTAAGCAGTGTAAACTCGTAGTGCCAGAGGACGCCAAGCAGTGCCCCAACTGCGGGTCTGAGGAGTTCACCTTTAAGTGGAGGGGGATGATCGCAGTGCTGGAGCCCTCTAAGTCTTGTATCGCTAAGCGCCTAGGCATTGACAAGCCCGGCATCTACGCCTTGGAGTTGGTGGAGGAGTGACACCTCAGGGCGCGCTCGGCCACTGCAAATAGGTGCCTCCTGTAGGCCTCTAGTTCTTTTAACAAGAGGTCGTAGCCCACTGGCTCTAGGTAGAACTCCTCGCCAAGCACCTCCCTGGCCAAGGCGGCCAGCGACCCCCTCGACAGCTTGTCGTACAGCTCTAAGAGGCGGCGTATCCTGGCCTCGAATATGTAGTAGTTGTTTATCAACTCGGCGGCCTCCCTCTCGCTTAGACACCCGCACTGGCACCTCTCTGCCAATACTTGGACCGCCTCGGCTACGCGGGCCCCCACTGCCTTTCTAAACGACTTGCTTCGAAGCCTTTCCCGCACTACCTCCAGGGCTTCTTCCAAGTCCACGACGCCGTTAACAAAGTTTTTTAAATAGCTATCAAAATCAGCAGTGCTTTCGGCCAAGATACTACAGAGCTCGGGCTTTGTGAGAAAACAATGCCCCCTGTGCAAGTCCTACTTCTGGACGCTTAGGAGAGACCAGGTGTACTGCGGAGACCAGCCCTGCGTCCCCTACGGCTTCATCGGGAACCCGCCGACGAAGACCTCGGTGGAGTCTATAAGAGAGTTGAGAGAGAAGTTCCTCTCCTTCTTCGAGAGACACGGCCATGTTAGGATTAGGCGGTACCCAGTGGTGGCGAGGTGGCGAGACGACGTCTATTTAGTAGGCGCATCTATCTACGACTTCCAGCCCTGGGTCACCAGCGGCGCCGTCCCCCCGCCTGCAAACCCGCTGACTATCTCCCAGCCGTCTATTAGGCTCACTGACGTGGACAAGGTGGGCAGAAGCGGGAGGCACCTCACAGGCTTCGAGATGATGGCGCACCACGCCTTCAACTACCCAGACAGGCACGTGTACTGGATCGACGAGACGGTGGAATATGCCTACCAGTTCTTTACAAAAGAACTCGGAGTCCCGCCAGACGAGATTACTTTCAAAGAGTCTATGTGGGAGGGAGGGGGCAACGCGGGGGAGTGCTTCGAGGTCCTAGTCAGAGGCCTCGAGGTGGCTACCCTCGTCTTTATGCACTACGAGGTTAAAGACGGCAAGTATGTGGAGTTGCCGCTAAAAATTGTAGACACCGGCTACGGCTTGGAGAGGATATACTGGCTTATAAAAGGCACGCCCACGGTGTATGACGCGGTGTTTGGCCCGTATCTTGCAAAGGTTAGGAAGAAACTGGGAATTCCCGAGCCTCCTCAAGAAGTCATGGCCAAGGCGTCGGTCTACTTCGGCCAGATGGACCCCGAGGTGATTGGCTTAGAAAAGGCATACGACATAATCGCCGAGAAGATAGGAGTGGACGGGAAGTGGCTCAGAGAGGCGGTGAGGCCACAAGAGGCGTTGTACGTGCTCGCGGACCACAGCAGAACCGTCTCGTGGATGATAGCAGACGGAGTCATACCGTCTAACAGCGGCGCGGGCTACTTGGCCAGGTTGTTAATTAGAAGAGTACTGAGGCAACTAAAAATCGCCGGCATCGAGGCCTCGCTGGCGGAGCTCTTCGCCATGCACCTAGAGGAGCTTAGAGAAGACTACCCAGAGGTCTGGGCGGCGCGCGACTTGATTCTAGAAATAGTTGAGCTAGAGGAGAAGAAGTTCAGAGAGGTGTTGAAGTCCGCCCCGGCGGCGGTTAGGAGGGTGGTAGAGGAGAACAGGAGGAGGGGGAAGGCCTCGCTGGACAAGGAGGACTTGGTTACTCTATACGACAGCTTCGGCATACCGCCGGAGGTGGCCTCCGAGGTGGCCAAGTCCCTCGGCGTAGAGGCTAAGGTGCCCGACGACTTCTACTCCCTCCTCGCCTCTAGACACGCCCGGCGCGAGAAGCAACCTGAGACCGCTCTGGTGGAGATGGCCAAGGTGGCGGACCTGCCTAGGACCTGGGAGCTGTTTTACGAAGACGCGTATATGAAAACCTTCAAGGCCAGGGTCTTGAGGGTAATCGACGGCAAGTATGTGGTATTGGACCAAACAGCCTTCTACGCAGAGGGCGGCGGACAGCCCGCCGATGTGGGGGTGTTGAAATATCCAGGCGGCGAGGCCGAGGTGGTGGACGTGCAGAGGGTCGGCCATGTGATTGTACACGTCGTTAAGGGCCAGCCGCCTCCAGAGGGCGTCGAGGTGGTGGGAGAGGTGGACTGGGACAGAAGGTATGCGCTTATGAAAATGCACACGGGAACCCACGTGTTGATCCAAAGCATTAGGAGAGTTCTGGGGCCTCACATATGGCAGGCCGGCGCTCAGAAAGACATTCCGTCGAGCCGCATCGACGTGACGCACTTCAAACTCCCCACTCCCGAGGAGGTTGCGAAGATAGAGCAACTCGCCAACTGGGCTGTGCAGAAAAACCTCCCAGTAGTGGTGCGGATCATGCCCCGCAACGAGGCGGAGGCTAGGTACGGCTTTATCCTTTACCAAGGCGGCGTAGTCCCCGCCAGAGAGATAAGAGTGGTACAGATAGGCACCGACGACAACCCCTACGACGTACAAGCATGCGGCGGGACGCATCTGCGCTCAACCGGCGAAATCGGGCTGATTAAGATACAGAAGGTGGAACGCATCGCAGACGGAGTGGTGAGGTTTATATTCACCACCGGGCCCTACGCCGTGAGCTACGTACAAGAACTAGAGAGAAAGGCGGAGGAGGCCGCCGCAATTGCCGGGGGAGGCGAGTTAGTAGAGGCGGTAAAGAAGCTGGCGCAGAGGGCGGAGGAGGCGGAGAGGGGGGCGAAGAAGTACGCAGAGCTCTACGCCTCCGTCCTCGCAGAGAACTTAAAGACAGAGCCCGTGGGGAGGCACAAGGTCGCCTACCTAGAGCTTGAAGACGAAGAGCTGGCGAGGCGCGTGGCGGCGGCCGCCACTGGGAGAGACAGAGACCTCGTCTTGGTGGTGAGGTGGGGCCAGAAAATTTCGATATACACCGGCGGCCTAGACGTGGCCTCCATCGTTAAGGCTCTGCGCGAGGCGGGCTTCAGGGGCGGGGGCTCAAAGACCTTCGCCCAGGGCGTCTACCAAGGCGACTTGGAGAAGTTGAAAGAGGCCTTGGCAAAGGCATTAATAGCTAACGCATAGGAGGGGACATGCTTCCCACAAACCCCCGCGAATTGGAAAAACTGTTGAAGAGGATGGGCATTAAGGTGGAGGAGGTGGACGTCGCCTACGTGGAACTTAGGCTTAAAAACGGAGAGGTGTGGCGGGTGAACAACCCCACCGTGGCGTTGATCAAAATGCCTAACAAGACCTTGGTATACCAAATCCAGACTTCGGAAGCCGCCGTTCAGAAAGTGGCGGCGCCGCAGACCCCCTCCGAGTACCAGCCCAGCGAAGAGGACATAGCCCTAGTCATGGAGCAGACGGGCGCCTCTAGAGAGGAGGCGGTGAAGGCGTTGATAGAGACAAAGGGGGACTTGGTCCAAGCCGCGATGAAGCTAATGCGTAAATAATTTATAGAAACACTTTTTCAACATCATGCCAGTCAGGCCGGCGCGTTGCTACAAGAGGGTGAAGGGCCCGCCGTATACAAGAGAGGAGTACATACACGGAGCGCCCATGATTCAGATCCCTAAGTTCGACATGGGCGCCACCAAAGCCTCAGCGAGGCAGAACTTCACCATGGTGGCCAAGCTTGTGGCGCTTGAGCGGGGCCAGATCAGGATGCAGGCGCTGGAGGCGTCTAGGCAGATCGCCTCTAAGTACCTCACCAAGTACGTAGGCGACGAGAACTACTACTTCAGGCTGAACGTGGTCCCCCACCACGTGTTGCGGGAAAACAGGATGTTGGCAATGGCCGGCGCAGACCGCCTCCAAGAGGGCATGAGGCTGGCCTTCGGCTCGCCGGCTGGCAGAGCCGCCAGGGTGGAACAGGGCCAGGTGTTGTACTACGTAGAGTTTAAGCCTGAGCACCTTCTCCACATCAAAGAGGCGCTTAGAAGAGCCGCCTCTAAGTTGCCCCTGCCCACTCGTATCGTAATTGAGCCGAAGAGCGATGGAAGCCAAGCTACTACACAGAGATAGGATAGAGGCGGCGCTTACGTTACTAGAACGCGTCCTGTCTGGCGCCGTCTCCTCCCGCTCAGCTCTAGTGGCAGAGTTACAAGCCCTATACAACGAGAAAAAAATCGAACCTTTTAGAGGCCTCGCCAAGGAGGGGGTCTACGACAAAGAGATAGCCACGGTGTACGTCGTAGGCGTGTACGGAGCAGGCGTCCTCGCCCCCGGGGACTTTGACAACATCTTTTACATTGAAAACAAGGCGGAGGAAGCCCTAGAGGTAATACGTTCGGTCACCGAGGTAGTCACCCCCGATGTCAAAGACACGTTGACAAAAAAGACAGAGGAGGTCAAGGGCAACTCCCCAGAGGACAAGGTCTTCAGAGTCCTCAGAGTAGTCTTCACAGGCACAGTACTAGGGTACTTCCCCGAGATACTACTCGTCAAAGCCATCAAAACCTACGAAAGCGTGTACCCCCAGCTGTCAGAGCGTCTGGTCGGCTACGCCGCCTTCTACAGCGCGTATAAAATCGCCGAGGACATCGCGCTGGGCAGAGTCAGGTCATCCGAAGACTTGAAGATACAGAAATACGCCTACTGCCTAAAACTCGGCTTCCAAAAATGCAAGCCTTCTGATAAGCTCATTGCAGAGGTGGCGTCGTCGATATACAGGGTAAACAAGTCAGTATTGACAAGGCTGTTTGCGAAGGGCGTAATACCCAGGCTTGGCTAACACCGCGACACAAACCTCGTCACCGCCTCAGCGATTTTTTTGACGTGCTCCTCTCTCTGGGGCGAGTGCCCCATCCCCTCCACCTCCACTACTTCTAGGGGGAAGTTGAACTTGTCGGAGAGCCCGGCCAGTATGTCGACGTGCGTCCTCGGGACTACTTCGTCTTGTGAACCTCTTATGTACAAGACCGGGGGCATGTTGCTCGAAATGTAGCGAGAGGGGGAGGTGAGCTCCAGCTTGTTGCCTAGGGAGGCCAGGTCGTTGGCCAGCTTCTTGAGGTAGGGGTTTTCAGACTGCATGAGGTACTGGAGCTGTAGCCTCCTGTCCACTGGGGACGCCACCGCCACTACGCAGCCCACGGCCCCTGGGTTGCGGGCGGCGAGGAGGAGGGCCACTGTCCCCCCCATGCTGTGGCCGGCGGCCACCGCCACGGGGAGCTCCCTCAGCCCCGCCTCGTATCCGTCCTCCACGTCTCTGATCGTGGGGGCCACGACGTCGAGCCCCGCCTTCTGCAGGGGCTCTACCAGCCACCGTATGTTAGAGGGGGAGCTCCTATAGCCGTGGAACGCCAGCGCCTTGCGCATGTGCCAAGTGTGGCATGGGTATATATACATACCCGCGTCTAGGTTAGTTCTAGAGATCTCTCTCCCCTTTACAGATAGTAAATAGTAGCTATAAATTGGGTAAAGTTGTGTAGCGTGTGTACGTCATAGGCCCCCGGCCGCCGCTGGAGGCGGAGCGCGTCGACTTGGTGCCCTACGTCAGGGCGGGGCTCGTCTACCGCGAGGCGTCGCTCCCAGTGTGGCGCGTAGAGGCGCCGTGGCCGCCCGACCGCCTGAGGGAAAAGCTGGCGGCTAGGGGCTTTAGAGTGTCGCAGTGGTACATACCGCCCTCTGTGATGCGGTACCTAAGAGGCGAGGCCAAGGCGGAGGCCATAGGCGAATTCGCCGCCGTGTACGTACAAGGCGGCGAGACTTACTGGATAGCCGGGGGCGAGAGGGGGCGAGGGGGGTGCCCCGACGTGGAGTACGTGGCCGTGTGGGGCCAGCGGGTGGGGTGCGGCGGCTTTGTCATAGACCTGTCCCTGGTCTACCGGAGGCACCTGTGGCTGGAGGCTGCGGAGAGGCTGGGCGACGGCTGGCTTTTAAAAGCCATGCGGAGGGGGCCTTGGGACGCGGCTGAGGCGGTTTACGCCTTGGCGCGGGAGGCTGTGGCGTTTTTAAACGCCTTGGTCTACGCCACGGGAGTCGGCGTCGACGCCATTTTACAACTGTTTGAGAGGAACACCGTGGCGGCGCTGGCGGAGGCGGTGTTTCACAGAGAGGCAGAGAGGAGGGGGGTGGTCTTCGAGGACGGGAGGAGGGCCTTCGACATGCCGTATATGGACTTGGCGAGGGGGAGGGCGCCTGGGGTGTACAGACGGGTGGCTGAGCTGGACTTCAAGTCCCTCTTCCCCTCCGTCGTTGCGGCACACGGCGTGGATCCCCTCACCGCGCGGCCTTGTAGAGGCGGAATGGGCGCGGAGCCGCTTGGCGAGTGGTGTTTCGACGGCGGCCCCGTCTCCGACGTAGTTCGTAAATGGCTTGAGAGGAGGGCGGAGGCCAGAGACAGGGCGGAGGCCGAGGCCCTGAAGTGGCTTATGAACGCGGGGATAGGGGCGTGGGGCAAGGCCGGCTGGGGCCTCATCTGCGAGCCCTGTCTGCTCGCAGTGAGGAGGTTCGCCGAGAGGCTTTTCAACGAGGCGTGGAGGAGGTTCGACCCCATATACGGCGACACGGACTCCCTCTACGTAGAGGAGCACAAGGCGGGGGAGGCGCTTGAGTGGGCTAAGTCTCTCCGCGGCCTGCGCCTAGAGCTACGCGGCGTGTGGTCTCGCTTCATCCTCGTCCCCGCCAAGTCGGGGGGCGTCGCCGAGAAGAACTACGTCAAGATTGGAGATGAGGCCGCGGTGAAGGGGGGCCTGCTGAGGCCCCACGACCTCCCCCTGGCCGTCAGGCTGAGGTACCAGGAGGTGGTTCGAGAAGCCGCCGAGTGCGGAGACCCCGTGGCAAAGGCGGTGGAAATCGTCAAGGAGGCCCCCGCGGAGCAACTGTACGTTTACAAGGCCGTGGAGGCGGAGAGGCTGCGGGAGCTTAGGCGCGAGTACGCCCTCCACAGGGCGGCTAGGTTTTTCGCAGAGGCGTGCCCCCGCTGCGGCGTCTTAGACGTCTTCTACCTGCCCGCCGGCGACGTGGTGTACGTCCCGGGCTACGCCTTGACTGCGCACGCGGCTAGGCCGGCCGCCAAGTGGGAGGTGAGACACGCGGCCGTGGAGTACGTGAGGAGGCTGTGGAAGCTTAGGGCCTTGGCGGAGGCATGTTCCGCGCGGACTTATTTCTAAAACTGGCCAGGAGGGCGGCGGGGAGGGGGGTCTCCTTCTGGGAGCTCTACGAAGAGCTGGGCGACGCGGCGGCTGAGGTGGTCCAGGCGGCGGTGGCGCTGGGCGTCTTGAAGTGGCAGAGGCGGGGCTCGGCGAAGGTGGTATACACGGCGGGGCCCGTGGCCGAGGCGATGCTTAAAGTCGGCGAGAGGTGTTGGGTCGCCGCGGTGTCGCTGAGAGGCCGCGTCTATTTAAACACGCCGTTTGGCCTGTACGCCGTCTGCCCCACGCCGTCTCACATAGCCTCTGCGGCGCATAAGCTGGCGGAGGCCTGCGGAGCGCCTTATGTGGAGGTGCACAGAGAGGTGGCCGACGCGGTCCGCAGGGCGTTGAGGACGGCCAGGGGGCTCGAGAGGTGGCTTACGTGCCGCGAGTAGGTTTTATATACCTCTGCGTTGTGGGAGACATGAGGCTTGAAGTTAAGATAAGCGGCCTTCCTAGAGACAAGAAGAACATCTTGGTGATGGCCTGCCCCGAGCCTTCGCTGGCGGGCGTAGTGGCTGTGGAGTATTTAATCGACGCCTTGGGCATGGAGGAGATCGGCGCTATTAGGATCACCGAAATGCCGCCTGTCATAGCCGTGGTAAACGGCGCGGCTAAGTTGCCGCACCGCATCTTCTACTCCCGGCAGGCGGGCATTGTGGCAATTAGGCAACACGTCCCCATACCGCCGCAAATATACGCCGAGTTTATCCACAAGGTGCTGGACTGGGCGGAGGAGAACAAGGTGAAGATGGCGGTGTGCCTCTCGGCCATGCCCGCCGTGGGGGAGGGCGACAGCGACAAGGTCTACTTCGTCACCGAGGAGGGCCTTGTGGAGAGGCTGAGGCAGTACGGCTTTGAGCCCATCAAGGAGGCGACCGTCGCCGGGCTGGAGGGCGCGTACCTCGACGCGGTGCTGGGCAGAAGCCTCGACGGCGCGTTGCTAATCGCCGAGTCTAGGCTACTGACGGCGATAAAAAGGCTGGTAGACAGCGGGAAGATAGCCACCCACAGAGACGTTGTGGCCATCCTAAACGACCTAGTGGGCAGAGTGGGCCCCGACGTAAGCGCCGCCTTGAAGCTGATAAACGCCGTGGCCAAGCTCGCCGAGACGCAGATAGACACCGCCAAGCTACAGGAACACGCCGCCAAGTACTCCTTCTTAGTGGAGAAAAACATAGAGGCGCTGTTTAAGCCCATCGAGGCCCCCGCCGCGAGGAAAGAGGTGCCCCTAGTGTTTTAAGCTTATAAACACAGAGGGTACTTTTTTCGTGGAGAGCCTAATTGCAGAGGCCAGGCGGAGGGGGATAGACGTGGAGTATGTAATCATCTCCGCCTTGTCTAAGGCGATGGGCGCAGACCCCGCCGAGGAGGCTAAGGCGCATATGGCGTTGTCGGAGCGCTACCTCCAAGAGGCCGCCGCGTTGGAAGACCCCGTGCAGGCCGCCGAGAAGGCTTACAAGGCCTTTGAAGAGGCCGTCAAGGCGGCGGCGGTTAAGCTGGGCATGGAGGAGGCTAAGCTGGCTGAGCGGGAGGGTAGGTGGAAGGCGTTACTCTTCTTCTCCGCCGTGAGAAAGCTGGAGAGGGAGCTGGGCGTGGAGTTCCGCCTCGCGGCGCGGGAGGCGTGGTTCCTACACGTAGAGGGCTTTCACGAGGCTAGGCTCAGCCTTGACGAGGTTAGAGAAGGCTTGGCTTATGTGAAGAGGGGGGTCGAGCTGGTGGCCAGGCTGTTGGGAGGCGACGGCTCGGCATAATACTTTTAAATAGTGTGTTGCCAAGCGGGTCATGCCTAGTTGGAAAGAGCTCGTCTTAGTCAAGGGACACCCAATGCAGCGCATCTTTATTGAGAAGGTCGTGGTGAACATAGGCGTGGGGACAGGCGGGGAGAGGTTGGAGAAGGCCTACGAGTTGTTGAAAGAGCTGACGGGGGCGGAGCCCTCGCGGAGGAGGGCTAAGAGGTCTATCAAAGACTTTGGGATTAGGAAGGGGGAGCCAATAGGAGTTGCCGTCACCTTGAGGAGGGACCAGGCGGTTAGCTTCTTGATGAGGGCGCTACAGGCTGTTGGCAACCGCGTGAAGAGGTCTAGTTTTGACGACAGGGGCAACGTCTGCTTTGGCATAAAGGAGCACATCCTCCTGCCCGGGGTGAAGTACGACCCGGCCGTGGGCATTTGGGGGATGGACGTCTGCGTGAAGCTGGCGAAGCCCGGCCTGAGGGTGCAACTACGCCGCAGGAGGAGGAGCAGAGTGGGCAAGAGCCAGCTCGTCACTAGGGATGAGGCCGTTGAGTTTTTCACAAAAGTCCTCGGCGTAACCGTGGACTAGCCTTTTATGTTAATAGGAATAGTCTCAGACAGCCACGACAACGTCTCGGCGATTAAGCGCGCTGGGGAGGAGCTGAGGAAAAGGGGCGTCTCCCTCGTCGTACACGCGGGGGACTGGGTGTCTCCCTTTTCGGCGAGGTTTCTGCGGGAGGCCGTCGGCGAAGGCGTGAGGATAGTGGGCGTGTGGGGGAACAACGAGGGGGAGAGGCCGTTTTTCTTAGAGGTCGCCCGGAAATTCGGCATCGAGATTTTGGGCGAGGCGGGAGAGCTGGAGGTTGGGGGGCGGCGGGTGGCGGTGTATCACGGCACGTCGCCCGTGCTTCTAAACGCGTTGGTTAAGTCTGGGCTTTACGACGTGGTGGCGACCGGCCACACTCACATTGCGGCGTTGGAGAGACACGGCAAGACTCTTGTGGTCAACCCCGGCGAGCTCTGCGGCTGTCTGACGGGGAGGTCTTCCTACGCCGTTGTGGATTTGGAGAAGTTGGAGGCTGAGTTAGTCTTTCTGTGACTTGGACGCCGGACGAGCTAGTCACTTTTCTGGCCAAGGTCTTGTACGAGGTGGCGGAGGGGGGCCTCACGCTTGACTACGCCTTTCAAAAAGTTAAGAGGCGGTGGAGGCCGCTTGAAAGCTTTAAAGTGTTTTACGACGCCTCTTTCGACGCGGTTAGGCACTTCTTCTTTTTAAAATTCGCCGCGTCTAGGCTCTTCGGCCACTTCTCCTACCGTACTGCGGCAAAGGCGTGGTTTATATACAGGGCGGACGCCTTGTTGTACAACAAGGACATGGTGGCGCGGTTTAAGAAAAAGCTTTTGAAGAGGGCGGTGAAGAAGCCGGAGGAAGTTTTGGCCGAAGTGGAGGCGCTGAGCGACGCCGTGGCCTACCTCTCGGTTAAGTACAGCTACCACCCCTCCATCGTCGAGGCGTTGCTGAGGCGCTTCCCGCGGGAGGAGGCGGAGAGGATCTTGGCAGAGGGAAATAAGACTTGGATCTGGCTTAGGATTAACACTCTCAAGGCCGACGTAGACAAGGCGCTTAAGATGTTGGAGGCGGAGGCCGAGGTGGAGCCCCACCCCAAAATACCCTTCGCGCTCCTAGTGAAGAGGGCCGCCAGGCCTATCCAGTACCTCACCGCCGTTAGGTCCTTCGTGGCGGTGCCGCAAGACCTTGCCTCAATCTACGCGGTGCTGTCTCTAGACCCCAGGCCGGGGGAGTCGATCATAGACCTAGCCGCCGCGCCCGGCATGAAGACCTCGTTGATTGCCCAGCTGACGGAGGGCAGGGCGAAGATCGTGGCAGTAGACGTCTCAGCCAAGAGGGTGGACAGGATGAGGCGGCTTTTAAAACTCCTAGGCGCCGGCGAGTACGTCGAGGTGATACGCGCAGACTCTCGCAGACTGGCGGCGCCGCGGCGGTTCGACAAGGCTCTTCTCGACGCGCCGTGCACCTCCAGCGGGGCGTTTACAAAAGAGCCTGCAGTCAAGATATACCCCAGGCTTTGGGAGGCGGACAGGTACTCCGCCCTCCAGACGCAACTGTTGAAAAACGCCCTGGAGTTGGCCGAGGAGGTGACCTACGCCGTCTGTAGCATCTTGCCCCAGGAGGGGGAGGAGGTGGTCAAGAAAGCCGCGGCGCGGGCCGAGAAGCCCCACCCAGACCTACTGCCGTCTTACGAAGAAGGGCTCGGAGGCAGGGCCTTCCCACACGTTCACAAAAGCGAGGCGTTCTTCATATCTAAAATACGCCATTGAGGCGGGGCCGAAGACTACTCGTGTGCGACCAACTCCTTCCCAAGCCACTCCAAGGCTACTTGCAGCTCCGTTCCCCACTTTAAACGCGGCCTTGCCGTTTCTATGAGTTTGTAAATCTTCTTGACGAGACGTACCACGTCGAAGGCCGCCTCCTCTGGGCTTTTATACCTGCTGAGCGCCATGTCTGGGTCGGGGCCGTGGTATTGGTAGTCGTGGAGATTAAGCGCAATCTCAGTCCAAAGCGAGACGTCTCCATACGCCGCGTCCAACATGAGGGCCAGCTGCCTAATTCTACTCGTGGGCGCTCTCGACACTGCCCTTTCCTCTAGCCACCTCTTCTCCTCCTCTGTCTTAGCCGTAGTTTTGATCTTCTCTATCTCAAGTCTCAGCAACGCGGCGAGGAGGGCTCTCCACGCTTGAAATGCCTTCCCCGCGGCGTTTCTAACAAGACCCCTCTTGACAAACTCCAAGGCGAGGCCAGCTTCGACAAGCGCCTCTAAGGCCCTCGCGGCTGCGTAGTCCTCTGTAGATGGCTTAGGGAGCGGTCTTTCCAGGAGCTTCTCCACGTATTAAAGAACTTTTAAAAAACTAAGTGGCCGTCGCCTAGGCGATTATCTGTGTTCCCGTGTACTTAAAGTAAGTCAGCACTTCGTCGTATATGTCGTCGAGGACGAAGGCCAGGTGGTTGCCCAGCCCCGCGGTTAGCAACGCCTCCGGGCGGCCACGCTCCACCCTTACGGCGACTTGCGTGGCGCAAGCCTCTATCCTTTCCGCCTCCGTGGTCCTCCCGGCGAGTAGCACGGCTTTTTTCAAATCTGCAGATACTCTTAAAAGTGTTATGGGAGTCCCCGGCTTCACTAGGCCTCTCAACGCCGCCGGCGCCTTCGTGGCAAGGCGGGGGACGAGCGAGTACTCCACGGCCATCGAGGGGGGTATGCCGTCGTGGGTCAGGACGACTACGTCGCCTCGCACCACGTTGACGTTGCTTATCCACGACGGCTTGTCTGCAATTCTGCGGAGTACTACGGCTGAGTAGAGGGCCCTCACGTCTCCCTCGCACGTGGCTACGACGCCCATGTCGTTTAACAACGCCAGTGATATACACGGCGTCCACCCCCTCTTCTTCACCTCGTCGAAGTTAAAACACCAACAGCCCAGCGTAAGGCCGTCGTAGCCCGCCGACCTCCTCCGCAACGCCTCTGCGTACGCGGCGATGCGTTCGAGGTCCTCGGCGGAGTACGAGCTCTCCTTTGCAGACTCCACAAGTCTCTTCGCCACCTCTAAGGCGTTGATTGAGGCAGACTCTCTGTACACCTCCTCTTCGTCCACCCAGCCGTCCGGCTTGCCTTGGACGTGAGAAGCCACAAGCCACTTGTTAGGCCTGCCGACAAGGAGGAGGTGGGGAGGGCTCCTCAGAAGCGAGTACACCCCCAGAATCCTCTTGATCTTTTCCAAAGGCGGCTCGGCCCCCGGCGCGGCGAGTGGCACCACCTCTGCGTACCTGCCCACTTCCCTCAACGCCGCGGCGGCCTCCAAAGCCGCCGGCAGAGAGTTGTAGTGAGGCCACGCCAAGATGATGTTGTAGGCCCCGGCGGCTTCTAATACCTCCGGCTCCGACCCGCCGGTCAACACGACTATGTACGTCACGTGGGAGTCGCCGGGGAGGTCCGAGTACAGCTCCTCGTAGTACCTCCTCGTCTCGGCGTCGACGTTGGGCGCCGCGACGGCTCGGACGGGCATTAACTAGATTGGACACACCTTTTAATCTATTTCCAATGCCCCCGCCGGGCTCGTAACGGCTACCCCTTCTTCAGCCTTTCTATGCCGGGGGGCGCCGTGCCGCCTCGTTTTACCAGCGACACGGGGCCGGGCGCCTTGAGGTCTACTACGGGGACGGAGCCGTATAGGCCGCCTATGTTGTAGACGTCGCCTGGCCTGCCGCCGGGGACTGGGACCAGCCTGACCCCAAGCGGCTTGTCCAAATGGACCGCCATGGCCATTACGTCTGCTATCAAGGCGGCGACGGCGTCTACGGGGGCGTCTCCCGGTATCCCCACCATGTCTATGCCTGTGTTGCACACGGCGGCCATGGACTTCAACACGTCGAAGTCCACGTGGCCTTCCTTGGCCGCGGCCGCCATGACGGCGTCTTCGCTTACTGGTATGAAGGCGCCGCTGAGGCCGCCCAGGGTTGAGGTGGCCATGGCCCCTCCCTTCTTAACGGCGTCGACGAATAGAGATAGGGCAAAGACACTCCCCGGCGAGCCTACCCTGGGGAGCCCCATGGCCTCCAACACGGCGGCCACCGAGTCCCCCACCTTGGGGGAGGGCGCCACGCTTAGGTCCACCGCCCCGAAGTAGACCCCAAGCTCCTTGGCCACCTCTCTGCCCACCAGCTCGCCGAGCCTGGTGATTTTAAACGCGGCTCTCTTCACGGCGTCGTGTAGAGTCCTCACGTCTGCGTTGGGGAGGCTTCTAACCACCGCCTCCACCACCCCGGGGCCGCTTACTGCGATGTTCACCACCGCGTCCGGGAGGCCTAGGCCGTGGTATGCGCCGGGCATGAAGGGGACGTCCTCAGGTAGGTTGGCGGTGACCGCGAACCTGGCCGCGGCCTCGGGGCGGAGCGACATGACCACCTCGGCGGCTTTGTACACCGCGTCGAGGTTGACGCCGGTGTGTGTAGAGGCCACGTTGAGGAAGCCTGCCACTCTCGACGTAGTGTTGAGGGCCTCGGGCAGGGCCTCGACAAGGGCCTTGTCCCCCCTGCTAAACCCCAGGTGTACAAACCCCGAGAAGCCCCCCACCATGTCGACGCCGTATTTCTCGGCGAGTTGGTCTAGGCGGCGGGCTAGCTCCGCCGCCGCCTCTGCGCTTCCTAGCGGCTCAAGCATGATTGATGCAGGCGATGCGGCTAAGCGCACTGTGACTATCTTCACGCCCAGCCTCGACGCCACCTTCTCCACGGCGGGTCTTAGGCGCTTTAGGTAAGGCGTCAGGAGCTCTTCCAACGCCTCTAACATGTCAGCCGCGCTGGCCCTAACGGCGGGGAGCGTGTTGACGCTGAGAGTAACTGCGCGTATGTCCAACTCTCTGAACAACACCATCTCCAGCACCTCCCCTATCTCCCTGGGGTCGAACTTCATATCCTCTGCATGTACCTGAAGACGTCGATGTGGTGCACCGCGACCATCACCCCCAGCCTCTTCCCCTCCTCTTCCAGCTCTTTTCTAAGGGTGGCGACGTCTACGTCCGCCTTGGAGACGTCGACGATCATAATCATTGAGAAGATGTCCCTCACCACCGTCTGCGAGATGTCCACAATATTGGCGTTGTGCTTCGCCAGGACCGACGCTATTCCAGCCACAATCCCGACCCGGTCGGCTCCAAGCACCGACACCACCACGTGCTCCATGGCCCAAACTACGAGCCATTATAAAAGATGCGACACAACGGCCGTCGTCCTATGTGGCGTAGCTCTGGGAAATTTTTCACATTACCAGTGGTTTATACACACGTCTAATTTCTGCCCTCCGGCTGTTTTTGTAACAGCAGACAGGTTGGCTCAGTTGTTTGTTAGATTTTGTACACATAATCCTAATTTAACAGCCGGGTCGTCTTCTTGTGGACTACGAGGAGCCGAGATACCACAAGTCGGTGGTTGAGTTTGAAAAACTTGTGTCTGACCCGGCGAGGTATAGGAAAGAGCTGGAGGAGTGGCTGAGATACTCGTGGAGGTGGGCCTCCACTGAAAGGTATAAGCTAGTGTTTAAAGTGCAAGCCGTTGCGTTAAGGGCGATGCGGGAGTACTTAGACTCTCTGGGTTTTGTAGAGGTGTTGCCCCCCATCGTCGGCCCCGTCGCCGACCCGGGCATTAGGGGAGCGAGGCAGGCAACTATTAACTACTACGGCCATGAGTATAAAGTCATGTCGTCGGCGATTCTCTACAAGCAGTACATGGCGTCGTCTCTGGGGAAGATATATATCGTCAGTCCCAACGTCAGGCTGGAGCCTGTAGAGGCGATGTACACGGGCCGGCACTTGGCAGAGTTTGTCCAGCTGGACGTTGAATTGTACGGGGCGGACTACTGGGAGGCTATGAGGGTGGCTGAGGGGCTGGTGGCACACGCCGTCAAGGTGGTGAAAGAGGAGCTGGGCAGGCAACTAGAGGTAGTGCTGGGGAGAGAGTTGCCGGATTTCACGCCGCCCTTCAAGAAGTACTCCCACGCAGAGGCCGTCAAAATAGTGAACTCGTACGGCTGTAAAAACGACCCCCGGGCGGAGCTGTCTTGGGAGTGTGAAAAGCTGTTCTCTGGCCTGCACCGACAGCCTGTGTTTGTGTACGACTACCCGAGGGGTAGTCGAGGCTTCTACGACAGGGAGGACCCCGAGAGGCCTGGGGTTTTGAGAGACTTCGACATGTTGTACCCGGAGGGCTTCGGCGAGGCTATCAGCGGAGCCGAGAGAGAGTTCGAGCCAGACAAAGTGGTGGAGCGGATAAGAGAAGGCGGCGAAGACCCCGCCAGGTATGAGTGGTTTCTGCAGATGTTAAAAGAGTTGTACCCGCTTAAAACCGCTGGTTTCGGCATAGGCGTGGAGAGGCTTACTAGATACCTCTGCGGGCTTAAAGCCGTGTGGGAGGCGAGGCCTTATCCGAAGGTGCCGGGCATTGCCCCTACACCATAATTATTACAAACGTACAACATATAATTCTAAGCAACTCTTTTAAATTAAGTATTATATTTTGTCTTTTTCGGCGGGTTTATGTATTTCCCAGGGCTTGAAGGCGTGGTAGTAAAGGAGACACAAATATGCCGCATAGACCTTGAAAACTCTAAGATTTACTACCGGGGCTACGATCTAGAGGAGTTGGCCGAGCACTCCACCTTTGAAGAGGTGGCGTACCTCTTGTGGCATGGGAAGTTGCCCACCCGCGCCGAGCTGGACCGCTTTGTATCTACGCTGAGGGCTTTGAGGCTCCCCCCGCGCCATGTGGTAGAGTTGGTGAGGGTCGCCCCCCGATCTGCCGAGCCGATAGACGTTCTGAGAACAGCGGTCTCCGCAATGGCGTTGGGAGAAGACCTCTCCGACAAGTCGCCGGAGGCCGAGCTGAGCCGCGGGCTGAGGGTCACGGCGGCTATGCCGTACATTGTGGCGGGATTTGACAGGGTGAGGAGAGGCGCAGAGCCTCTCGACCCTGCCGAGGCGCAGAGCCACGCGGAGTACTTCCTCTGGGCGTTGAGGGGGTCTAGGCCCAGCGAGAGGGAGGCGAGGGCCATGGACGTGATGCTTGTGATATACGCAGAGCATTCTATGAACAACAGCGCGTTTACGGCGGTTACGGTGGCCTCTACTCTTGCCGACATGTACGCCGCCGTCACGGCCGCCATAGCAAGCCTCAAGGGGCCTTTACACGGCGGCGCCAACGTCGACGCGGCGAAGATGATTGAAGAGATAGGCGATGTAAAAAACGTAGAGGCGTGGGTAGATAAACAGCTAGCCGCTGGCAAGAGGATACCTGGGTTTGGACACAGGCTTTACAAAAAGGGCCCCGACCCAAGGCTTAGGGTGTTGAGTAGGCTGGCGCGGGATCTCGCCGCAGAGAGAGGAGATTTTAAGTGGGTGGAAATTGCGGAGAGGCTGGAGGATTACGTGGGGGCTAAGCTGTCGCAAAAGGGGATATTCCCCAACACAGACTTATACGCCGCCGTGATATTCCGCTATTTAGGCCTCCCAGTGGACATCAACCTCCCAGCCTTTGCCATCTCTAGGGTGGCGGGGTGGGTGGCCCACGTAGTAGAGTATAGAAGACATAACAGACTCATTAGGCCTACGGAGAAGTACGTGGGGCCTGTGGGGCTGAGGTACGTGCCGATTAATCAACGGAGTTAGCAGTTTGGCAAAATCTACACTTAAAAATCAGTGTAATCGTCCACATATGAAAATAGCAGTTTTGGTAAAGACCGCGCTTGACACGGGCCAGCTTAGAGTGAGAGACTCCGTAGTTGTGGAAGAGACTCCGCTTAAGATCAGCGACATAGACAGAAACGCAGTGGAGGAGTCCGTCAAGCTCAAAGGGCAGGACAAGGCGTATGCGGTGACCGTGCTTAAGTGGGGCCCCCTGCAGAAGAAGGCACAAGAGGCGGAGAACGTCTTGAGAGAAGTGCTGGCCATGGGCCTCGACGAGGCTTATCTAGTGGCTGACGAGAAGTTGATAGGCGCCAGCCACTTGGCCACCGCCAAGGCCATAGCCGCCGTGATTAAAAAAGTCGGGGCAGACCTCGTGTTGGCGGGGGAGGCTACTGTGGATAATTACACAGGCCAGATCCCGGCGAGAGTAGCCGCGGAGTTGGGATGGCCTGTTATAACATACGTAAGAGAGTTGAAAGTAGATGGCGGCAAGGTCGTGGCGAGGCGCGACTTAGAAGACAGAGTAGAGGTGGTGGAGGCGCCTCTGCCCGCCGTGGTGTCTGTAACGAGGGAGATAAACCAGCCGAGAATTCCCACTCTCCTGGCCATTAGGGCCGCCATGAAGAAGCCTGTGAATAGGCTAACGCTGGCAGACCTCGGCGTATCTGTAGATACTAAAATTACGGCGACATACAAGCCGCTGGTAATACAGAGGAAAAGGGTAATTATTAAAGACGGCACACCTGAGGAAAAGGCAGAGAAGCTTATTCAATACCTCAGGCAAGAGGGGGTGATATGAAGGTCTTGGTGGTATTTCCCACAAAGGACTTGCTCTACGCCGCCTATACGCTCGGCGACGAGGTAGCTGCCTTAGCCTTCAACCAGGGAGACGCCGAGGCATATAAGGCCTATGCCAAGACGTACCTCGCCGAGGTTGACCCCCGCCTCCCAGAGGCCGTGACAGAGGCGGTGTTAAAAGTAGCCGGCGGATACGACGTAGTGCTTCTGCCGTCGACAAAAAACGCCAGGACTGTAGGAGGCATCTTGGCCCAGAGGCTCGGCGCCGAGTTTCTAACCGACGTCCTTTCGCTTAAGGCCGAGGGCAATGTGTTAAGGGCAGAGCGCTACGTCTTTGGAAACAAGGCGGTGGCCACGGTGGAAGCCGCCGTCCCCGTCGTGGTGTCCGTCGCCCCCGGCCGCTTCCAGGGCGAGCCTCCCGCCAGGGGAGGGGCTGTGGAGAAAATACACGTAGCAGCCAGCCCCAAGGCTAAGATCGTCGCCGTGGAGGAGAAGGCGAAGGGGGCGGTGAAGCTGGAGGAGGCCGAGATCATAGTGTCGGTAGGCAGAGGCTTTAAGAAGAGGGAAGATTTGCAAATGGCTTTTGAGCTGGCGAAGGTCCTCGGCGGCCAGGTCGGCTGTTCTAGGCCAATTGCGGCAGACTTGAAGTGGCTCCCCGAGGAGCAGTGGGTTGGACTCTCTGGTAAGAAGGTGAAGCCTAAGCTATACCTCGCCGTCGGCATCTCGGGTCAGCCACAACACATAGCTGGCATGCTCGACTCGCGCATCATAGCCGCGATAAACAACGACCCATCAGCGCCTATATTCCAAAACGCCGACTACGGCGTGGTAGAAGACCTTTACAAGATTTTACCTATTTTGATAAATAAATTAAAAAAGTAGCTTAAAACATTTATCTTAGACGAGTTGCTATACGTTATTATTCTCATATACTAATTTATTTTTGTGTACTAGCGTGGAGCCTTAGTTAGCTATACACATGTCGGGTATTTACCGCTAGGGGAATTGAATAATAGTACACGACGTGAGTAGGCACGTGGTATTTTAGAACGTACAAGGCAGATAGAGACAGACTCATAGGGCTATTGCCTTTACCACAGTTAGGGCCTCTGGAGACGTGGCGCAGTAGACATCCCAATTGTGATATCAGGGGGTCTTTGCACAGCAGATTACGCCGCTTGCCGGGCGATCTTTTAAATGTTAGACCGGTTTTGCAGAGAAGTCATGTTAAATTACTAACTGGACTCTGACCTCTTCTTCTCTTGCCCCGTTGTTGTCGACTACTACTAGGTCTATGCCGCCTCCGGAGACGGGGTCTCTTTCTATGGCAGCTTTTAGAACTTGTACTGCCAGTTTTTTGGCGTCTTGGAGTGGCATGTCTGGCTTGTAGTTGTTGTCGAGGACGGATATCGCCAGCTTGGCGCCGGTGCCCAGGGCGGCGTAGTTGTCCTCGATTAGGCTACCGAGGGGGTCCATTACTATTAAGTGGGGCCCCTCTTCGTCTACTCCTCCTACTAACACCTCTGCGTAGAATGGCATAAACCTGCGGCTGAACATGACTACTGATAGGAGCTTGGCCATGGCGTGTACCGTCGGCTTTTTCTTAAACTCAAGCTCGTAGGTCCTTGCGTTTATTTTTAAGATCTTTGCCAAGGTCTGCATGTCGGCGATTATGCCAGCGGAGGCGATGGCTAACTTGTCGTTGACGATGTAGACTTTCTTACCGGCTGAGCTCAGCGTGTAGAAACCATAAGACACTCTCTTCTCAGCCGCTAGTACTACGCCTTCTTTAACTTTGAGTCCCACGGCAGTGGCGCCTATCTGAACCTCTTCGCCCATGTCACCGACCATATGTGCTATTTATAAAAATTCTTTTAACCCCCGCTCAGCGGATGCCGTGGTTGTTAGAATAGACGGCTCATACGGCGAGGGCGGCGGCCAGATCCTTAGGACGTCTATAGCCATGTCTGCCCTACTGGGAGAGCCTGTTGAGATTGTAAACATTAGGGCTAAGAGGGCTAACCCAGGTCTGCAGCCTCAACACCTCGCAGGTGTCAACGCCGCCGCGTTGCTGGCAGACGCAGAAGTGGAGGGGGCCTTTAAGGGGTCGACGCGTTTGTTGTTTAAGCCGAGGGGGGTGAGATGCGGCAGCTTTGACATAGACATAGGCACTGCTGGTAGCATCTCTCTAGTTGTTCAAATACTAGCCCCTATTTTGATATACGCGCCGTGCCGCACGAGGCTTGTGGTTGCTGGCGGCACAGACGTGGCGTGGGCGCCTCCTATTGACTACATGAGGTACGTGTTTTCCCCCGTGCTGAGGAGGTTCGGCGCCGAGGTGAGGATTGAGGTCCACCGGCGCGGCCACTACCCAAGGGGCGGGGGGAGGGCGGCCGTGGAGGTGGAGCCCGTAGACGTGCTTAAGCCTTTAGACGCCGTGGACTTCGGCAGAGTGGCAAAGATCGAGGGAGTCTCACACGCCGTCAATCTTCCGGCGCACGTAGCCGAGAGGCAGGCGAAATCGGCGCGCGAGTTCTTGGCGAGGCACGGGTACTCCGTAGATGTGAAAACCGAGGTGAGGGGCGACGGCCTCGGCCCTGGAAGCGGCGTCGTGCTGTGGGCGGTCTCCGACGCGGGCAACGTCGTCGGCGGAGACGCGTTGGGCGAGAGAGGCAAGCCTGCCGAGGCCGTGGGCAGAGAGGCTGCTGAGAGACTACTCGCAGTGTTGAAAACCGGCGCCTCGGTTGACCCCCACATGGCGGACATGGCCGTGGTGTACATGGCCCTGGCAGACGGCGTGAGTAGGATAACTACCTCCGAGCTGACCACGCACCTCCAGACAAATATGTACATCGTCGAGCAGTTCCTCCCAGTGAAGTTCCGCGTAGAAAAAATGGGAGAGAGGTATCTCATAGAAGTTAAGGGAGTTGGAAAACGCAGGAAGTTACAGTAGGTCTTTTCTAATCCACACGCTTTTCGTCTTCACAAGGCCCCGGCTTTTGATATACGCCTCTACCTTGTCTCTCACCTTGGCAAAGACCTCCTCGCTTCCGCACAACAACCTACCCTCCATGACTGCGTCTAGAACCACCATGGAGAACTCTAAGACGCGATCCACCTCGTCTACCGGTAGCCAGAAGATTTGCCCCAGTTCACCCGCCTCTACTCTGTAGTTGCCTGTTTTAGTTAAGACGAGTAGGTCCCAGTCGCTTAGAGGCGTGTAGTCGCCCCGCGCCCTGGATCCGAACAAGACCACTGCCAGATTGTCTCTGCATAATCTTTGTAACAAGGCGTTGAACTTCCTTTCTCTCTCCTCGGCGACCTCCTTAACGTACTCCAGCCACTTGTTGAACATAAGCCCAGATCTTCTCCACTTGATAGCTTCCTCCGCCTCTCATTTTTTGTAGTTGTTAATCCTGGCGTCTGGGTATCTGGCTTGTACGTAGTGTTGTTCAAGCAACTCGGCGCATCTCGCCACCTCTTCAGGCGGCTCTCTGCCGACGAGCTTAGCTAAGTAGTGGAGTAGTTCTGAGACTGAGTGGGTCACGGGTCTCGACCCCGTTTTTGCTATGAGGATCCCCTTCAGCAACAGCTCTGCCGCCTGTTGTGCAAAGAACGCCGCGCTGTCGAATCTGCCCGCAGTCAAGTCTTCCTTGGCGTAGTCTCTAAACCGCATCGCCTTGTTAAGCCAGCTCTCGGCCACGCATGTGCCTGCCTCTAGTTTTTAAAATATATGCGCCTGGCGTTGGCTAGCGGCTTGTCGCTCTGAGAGTCCTTAGTTTTTGTATGGCGTGGGGGACGTAGTATTTCTGAAGTACGTAGTTGACGGCGGCGTCTGTGCCTTGGCAGTTTAGCGTAGAGATTTTCGCCACTGGGGCGAAGGCCTCTTCTGACGCTTTTAACTCCTCTCTGCTTGCTATGTCGATTTTGTTAATTACAGGCACGAGTGGGGCGGGGAAATTGGCCTTGATCTCTTCGTATAGTCTCTTCTGCATTTCTAGCGAGTATCCTGAGTGAGGCGACGGGTCTACTAAGAAGATTATTACATTGGCTAGGTGCCGCAGCGCCAGCACTGCCTGTTTTTCTATGGCGTTTCTCTCGCTGAGCGGCCTGTCTAAGAGCCCTGGGGTGTCTACTACCTGGACCTTGTCGCCTTTTAGGAGTATGTGTCCTACATGTATCTGCCTAGTGGTGAAGGGGTACTCGGCCACTTCTGGCTTCGCCGTGGAGACGCAACGAACGAAGCTGGACTTGCCCACGTTGGGGGCCCCCGCAACGACAATTGTGAACACGCTGGGGTCGACCGAGGGGAGTTTACGTAAGAACTGTACGATTTCTCTCATCTTTTCCAGCTCCGGCTTGAGGTCGTTTAATAAGTCTACCATCCTCGCGTGGTACATCTTCCTCGCCTGTATAATCGCCGCCTTGGTAGGCGCAGTTCTGACCGCTGTGATAGCCTCTTTTGCAATTGCCCTAACCGCGGCGTGGGCGTTGCCCACTTTTGCAACTACGTGTTTATACGTCTGCGTGCCGTATACCACGTCGATTAGCTCTCTGTAGAAGGGGTGTAGCCTGTCTAGAAAGGGCATTTTCAACGCCATTTCTCTCAACGTAGAGGCAACTTGCTTCCCCGAGGAGACAATCCTCTTGATTTCCAGCCTCTTCTGTTTTACAAAGGCTGGCTCTGCCGCGGAGCCTCTCGCCTCCTCTCTCCCGTAGGTGGCAAAGAAGAGGGAGATTAACTCGTCGGCGGAGTAGACGTACGGCAGTTTTGACTTGTCCACAGTCTCCACACCTAGGCGGCCAGCCATTTATTTAAACCTTTATATTATACCGTGATTGCACTTTTGACAGACTTCGGGAAGGACTACTTCGTCGGGGTGATGAAGGGCGTTATCTACTCCATCAACCCCAACGCCGTGGTGGTAGACATTACACATGAGGTGCCTCCCCAAGACGTGTGGACCGGCGCCTTTGTCTTAAAGGCCTCCTACAAGTGGTTCCCCAGGGGGACTGTCTTCGTCGCCGTGGTAGACCCCGGCGTAGGGACGGAGAGAGCCCCCCTCATTCTAAAAACTAGGCGGTACTTCTTCGTAGGCCCTGACAACGGGTTGCTGTCCCTAGCCGCTGAGGAGGACGGCGTGGAGGAGGCGTATCACATACGCGTGGGGTTGCCGAGCCTCTCTACGACGTTCCACGGAAGAGACGTCTTCGCCCCGGCGGCGGCGTATCTATCCCTCGGCATAGAGCCTAGGCGTCTGGGCACGCCCACAGCCAGCTGGAAAAGGCTTGAGCTCCCCCGCCCCGTATATAAAGACGGCGTGTTGCACGCCAAGGCTATATATGTGGATAGGTTTGGAAACGTCTACACCTCTGTAGAAGAGGTGGACTTCGCCTCTCCCGGAGACGTCCTCTGCATAGAGGCCAAGGGGTCGGTCCTAAGGGCGAGGTACGTGGAGACGTACGGCAAGGCGAGGCCGGGGGAGCTCGCGGCGTTGGTAAACAGCGAGGGGTACTTAGAACTAGCCGTGGTGATGGGAAGCGCCTCGGCGACTTACGGCCTGAGGCCGGGGGACGAGTTAAAAATTTGGAAGTGTTAAAAGGCGGTGATGACCTAGCGCCGCCGCACTGCATGTGTGAAGAAGGCCCAGCTACTGAAAATTTAAGTTCCGGACCGGAACTTAGTTCCGATGCGGAACTTGTTCGACCCGAGGCCTAAGAAGTCTAGGAAAGAGCTATACGACAGAGAAAAAGAACTAGAGTTTTTAGACAAAAACGTCGAAAAGCCTCTCATCGCCGTGTTGGGAATTAGGCGCATTGGCAAGACCTCCCTCCTAAAAGCCTTCCTAGAGCCGCACAGAGGAGTCTACGTAGACATGAGGGGCGTGACGACGCAGGCCGAGCTGTACGAAAGACTAGCAGACGCATTGACAGAAGGCTGGGGCAAGGTAAAAGAGGCTTTGAGAGGAGTACGAGGCATAGAGGTGATGGGCGTCGGCGTCTCTATTAAGTGGAGAGGGCGCGGCTCCATCAGCCTAGTAGGCCTCTTAGAAGAGTTAAACAAAAAAGGAAGGTTTATAATCGTCTTCGACGAGGTGCAAGAGGCGAGGCCGCCCATATCTGCAGAGCTTAAGAGGGCGGCGGCATACGCCTACGACAACCTTGAAAACCTTACAGTAATACTAAGCGGCTCGCAGATAGGGCTATTAGAAAGGTTCATGGCTACAGAAGACGCGTCCTCCCCCCTCTACGGTAGATACGTGGCCAGGCTCACCCTCCCCCGGTTCACCAGAGAGCAGTCGCTAGACTTTTTACAACTCGGCTTCAAAGAAGCAGGGGTTGCTCCCCCGCCCTCTCAGCTAGAAGAGGCAGTGGACTTCTTCGACGGGATACCCGGGTGGTTAGTCCACTTCGGGCTTGCGTACCTAGAAGGCGGCTCGCTAGAAGCCGCTAAGGAGGCGGCGGTGGCCCTGGCACTTGAGGAGCTGGCTAAGCTTTCTAAAAGAGAAAAACTTGTGCTAAGGGCCGTTGCGCAAGGCGCCAGTAGCTGGGCCGCCGTCAGGCGGTACGTAGAGGAGGCCTCGGGAGAGGCTCTGCCAAAGTCCACGACCAGCCGGCTGTTAGACAAGCTAGAGGCGTTGGGAATAATAAAAGACTTCAAATTCCTAGACCCAGTGTACAGAGAGGCAGCGAAAAGGCTGTAGAGGCCACTGGCGTACGCGGGGCCCTCATCGAAGCCCGCCCAGGCCGCTCCGCCCCGCCCAGCCGGGTCTTCTGCTTATAAGTTTTTTGCAAAAAATTTATAAACCCACACTTCTACTTGCACGCCCCTAACCCGGCCACAGGCGCCGGTGATACGCCCGGACTCATCAGAACCCGGAAGCTAAGGCCGGCGCCGCGCGCGGGAGTACTGGGCTCCGAGAGGGCCCGGGAAACCGGCGTGCTGGGAGGGGGCTTCTAAGGCGCGTTTACCACCCTGACGCTGTCTATAAAATTCACCGTCATCTCCACATTCCAGGCCGTCGAGGGGGCGCCTCTCTGGATGGAGAACTTCCCGCCTGCGGATAAGACGCCGTTGCAGAAGATCGACACGTGGTAGTCGGCGGCGGGGGCTTGGTATAACGATACCGAGCCGTCTGACCCCGTCATGGAGAATAGGTAAAACCAGCGGCCCCCCGTCAAGACGTCGACGACCTTCGCCGCACAGCCAGCCACCGGCCTCCCCTCTCTGTCTCTCACCACAATCGTGAGGGGATACGCCCAGGTCCTAATCTTCCCAGACGCCGGCGCGCCGAGCTCTGCCACGTCTCTGGCCACCTGGCTGTCGTAGATCCATATGACGCGCCCGGACAACAACTCCCCCAGAGTGGCTAAGCCCCACGCCACTCTCAACGTAAAGCCGCCTCCCCACGGCAGTCCGTACACAGTCCTTCCCTCCACTACGTACGACAAAGCAACGAGGGAGCCGTCTGCATCGTATACAGCAACTGTGGCTTCTCTCAGAGGTCTGTCGTTCCAGTCTCTCACGTCTAGCGCAGAGACGAGGAGCGCAACGACCACGACGAGGAGGAAGACGCGCATAGACGTTTTTACACAGTTTTTTAAATTTACCACAACTCCCAAACGTGAGAATTTTGATATTTGGAGGAGTCGGCTTCGTCGGCGCCAACGTGGCAGAGGCGCTTGCCGGCGAGGAGCTCTACGCGGCCCACAGGCCCGGCTCGCCTCAGCGCAAGCCCGAGGTGGCAAGATTTGTCTCTCAATTCGCGGCGCTGGTGGAGTACAGAGACCCGGCAACCGCCTTGGAAAAGACGAGGCCCCACGTGGTCATAAACCTAGTGGGGCAGTACCACGGCGACGACTACGCGCTGAAGGAGGCCAACGCCGAGTTCCCCCGAGCGCTTTGCGAGTCGGCCAAGAAGACGGGCTGGAGGGGGAAGGTGATACACATATCGGGAGCAACCGTGAGAGGACCCGTAGGCGGCGTAATAAAGGAGGAGGAGAGACACCTAGAGGGCGTCGCCCCCTCCTCCTCCTTCGACAAGTACAAGGCCGAGGGAGAACGCGTTGTTTCAAACTGCTTCGAAGACTGGGTAATAATTAGGCCAGTCCTCGTCTACGGACGCTTCAACGACCACCCGGAGTGGGTGATGTTGACAAGATTCGTCGCGAGGGGTCTCGCCCCCATCGTCGCCGCGTCGGTCTCTGCAATATCCGCCAGGGAGCTAGCCAAGGTGGTCAAGGCCTCGCTGTCGCTGACACGTGAGTTCTTCTTCGCCACCGAGTGCAGGACCCGCGCCTTCGGCGAGTTTATAGACGCCATGGCAAAAGCCTTGGGGAAAGGCGTGGTCAAGGTGCCGGTGCCCAAGGCTCTTTTAAAAATCGCCGCGCCGAGGCCCCTAAGGAGGCACCTACCCTTCCTCGACAAGACGTTCAGTTGTGACAAGATGAAAAGACTGACAGGCGTAGAGCCAGCCCCAGACTTCGACGCCGAAGTCGGCGAAATGACACACTACATAATGACAAGACTTAAAAAGAAACATACTTTAAATAAATATGAAACTGGCCTTCATATTTACCTACTGCCCACCTCTCCGTTTCCACATGCTCAGGAGATGGCAAATCGAGATAGTGTCCACAGCTGAGTGCCCCCTAGTGGAGAGAGTAGTCGACGTGGAGGCGTACATAAAGGACAAGTTCGTCGTAGTTGTAGGAGACAGAAAGCTGGCAGAAAGGCTGGGCGTCGCCTACGCCACAGAGGAAGAGGCAGAGAAGTTCCTGGCGTGGCTGAGCAGAGAGCTCCCCCCCGACCTCAAGCCTTATTTACAATAGACCTGAGCTTACACACCGTACACACCTCCCCGCTGGCCGGCTCGCCGCATATCCTACACCTCTTCACCTCCGCCGTCGGCTTGGCGTACCGCAGGTTAAACTCAACAACTCCGCGCATAAGCCTCAAGTCGAAGTCCGGGTCCCTCCTCCTCGCCGCCTTCAACATTTCGTAGACTTCTAAATGCGCGGCGCCGCAGAGCCCAAACTCGCAACACGCCTCGTTAAACCGGAGGCCGAGCCTTCTGCAAAAAGCCTCGTTTTCTTCAGGCCTTGCGTAGATAAGAGGCCTAATCTTAGTCAAGAGAGGCCCCGCCCCCTCGACCCTAGGCAGGATTTTGAAATTCCAGTGATTGTGCCCCCCGACGAGGTTTCGGAAGTAGTAGGAGATGAAGTCGTACATGTGGTGCCCCGTGGCCACTTTAGTAGCGCCGAGCTCTCTAGGCACTTTGTTCATGAGGCATCTCTTCAAGGCGCCGCACACTGAGCACACAGGGCGCCCCGCCGCCTTTAAAATGTCTAGGTAGTCCAAGGCTTTGACCACGCGTAGCTCCACCCCGAGGGCCTCCGCCTGGGCTCTCGCCACCTCCTCCGCCCCCGCCGAGTAGCCAAAGCCTAGGTTTATGTGAAAAGCCTTGACCGTGGCGTTTATCTTATTTTCCTCTATGTACATCTTTAAGAGGGCAAGAGCTGCGCACGAGTCCTTCCCCCGGAGACCGCCACGTACACCACGTCGTCCATCTCCACTAAGCGGTACCTCCTAACGGTGGTAAACACCCTCCTCTTATACTCCTCTAAGTCAACCCTTGGCGCGGGCTGGGCTATTCTAATCACGACGCGAGATAAGTATTTCTATAAAACCTAAAATGCGCCGACACGCTTAGACAAGGTCCTTAGAGAGACGGCGGTATTCAAACACGCAACCAGCCCACAGTGGGACACGTCTCGTCGCCCCCTAAGCCACAGCCGTGTACATGTACAACGCTGATCCCAGGCGGAGTTACGTAAGAACAAGCCACAACGACTGATTACTAAGGCGAGCCAGTCGTGGGGTAGTAAGGCGCGGGGGCCCGGGCTGGCGCCATCCGCCGCGCATGACTGCCCGCTACACCTTGCCTTGTTAGGCACCTGGCAGACTAGCGGTAACTTCGTGAAGCTGGCGACCCCGCCTACTTCTTAAGAGCGGTTAAGCGGCTAGCCTCTTCTATATACTTTAACAAATCTGCCTCTGTGGGAACCACGTCTTGCATCCTTCCGCTTAGGTACTCGTCGTATGCAGAGAGGTCGAGCAGTCCGTGGCCAGACAAGTTTAAGAGAATTGTAACCTCCCTCCCGCTACGCTTAGCTTCTAGGGCCAGGTCAACCGCGGCCTTCACCGCGTGGGCAGACTCCGGCGCGGGGACAAAGCCCTCCGTCATGGCGAACAGCCTGGCCGCCTCAAACACCTCGCTCTGTCTATAAGCCACAGCCCCCACCTCCCCCTCGGCGACTAGCAACGAGAGAGTGGGGGCGCACCCGTGGTACCGCAACCCGCCTGCATGTATAGGCGGGGGCTTGTAGCCGTGGCCCACTGTGTACATTTTAATCAGGGGGGTGAGCCCGGCGGCGTCTCCCAAGTCGTACATATAGCGGCCTCTGGTGAGAGTAGGCACAGCGGCTGGCTCCACGGCGACGAACTTCACCTCCTTCTCAGCCTTCCCCCACCTCTTCTCCCAGTAAAAGGGCCAGAACAAGCCAGAGAACGAGCTACCGCCGCCGCACGCCCCCACTACGTAGTCCGGGTAGTCGCCGAACTGCCTAATCTGCTCCAGGGCCTCTAAGCCGATGACAGTTTGGTGTATCAACACATGGTTAAGCACAGAGCCTAGCACATACTTAGCCCCAGACCTGACCGCGTCTTCCACTGCCTCAGAAATGGCGATGCCGAGAGATCCCGGGTGCGAGGAGTCCTCCGCCAAGAACTTGCGTCCTGCCTCCGTCCTGTCGCTAGGGCTGGGCACAACCTCGGCGCCCCATAGCTCCATCAACACGCGCCTATACGGCTTCTGGAGATAAGAAGCCCTCACCATATACACCGTGGCCTTTACGCCGAAGAGAGAGGCAGCAAAGGCCACAGAAGAGCCCCACTGCCCAGCCCCCGTCTCGGTGGTAACCCTCCCGACCCCCTCCTTGGCCACGTAGTACAACTGCGCCACTGCTGTGTTAGGCTTATGAGAGCCCGGCGGCGACGCCCCCTCGAATTTGTAGTAAATGCGGGCGGGAGTCTTCAAAGCCTCCTCCAGCCGCCTCGCCCTGACCAGAGGCGTAGGCCGCCACGTTAAGTACACGTCTCTGACGTCCCTAGGAATTGGGATCCACCTATCTTGCGAAAACTCCTGCCCCACAAGCTCTTTAGCAAACAACACTTCAAACTCGCGCGGCGTGGCGGGCTCGCCGTTAGGCTTTAGATACGGAGGCAGAGGCTTTGGAAGATCGGGCACGATGTTGTACCACCGCGTGGGGACCAGCCACTCGTCGGCCCTCCGCATATAGAAAAGACCAGCGGAGTAGATTCCGCACGTAATGGATATATACCGGCACTGGGAATGAGGTGTGAGTTTTGAAAAAACGACGCTTGAAAGAATAGCCTCGTACATCCCCGGCTACGCCGGGTACAAGGAGAAGGAGGTCAGGAGAGAGACAGACGCCCTCCTCCGAAGACACATCGCCTCGATGCTGTCGCAGGCATCCTCCATGCTGACCCTCTCCCCCCCGGAGGCCCGCCAAGTGGCGGCGAGCCCAGAGGCCAGGTATCTGTGGGACGCCGCAAAGGCGGCCTTGGACAGAGCGACGCAGAGAATAGACAAGGCCCCCCACGGCTACTCCGGCTTCTTCGACCTCGTCAAAGTAAACGAGGCGGCGCTGGAAGAGGTCTACCGACACGACCTCTCTATGGTAGAAACCGCGAAGAAGATAGTCGACGCCGCGGCGGCGGTGAGGGCCCAGAGGCCGGGGAGCCCCCAGTGGCTAGAGGCGCTACGTCAGCTACTAGCCCTGGCGCAGGAGCTAGACGCAGAGGTAGACAAGAGAACCGCCGTTTTAAAAGCCGCCGCGAAGCCGCCGCCTCCTCAGTGGAGGACAAGTAATAAATAGGTGGGCGGGGGTAGACATGCCTCAGGTCATCCAGTGGGTAAGCCCCCGGGAGGACGAGGTGATTTGGCGCTACCCCGTGGACCGCATCGAGTGGGGGGCGCAGCTAATCGTCGAGGAGTGGCAAGCCGCCGTGTTTATGAGAGACGGCAAGGTCTACGACGTGTTCCGCGCGGGGCGCCACACCCTCACCACCCTCAACCTCCCCCTCTTGACACAAGTCTTGAGCAGAGTCGCCGGATTTGACAAGTCCCCCTTCACCGCCGTGGTGGTCTTCGTCTCGTTGAAACAACACCAGCTCCCCTTCGGCGGCAGGGGGCAGACCGCGGAGCTCGCCCCCATCCAGTTCTACGGCACCGCGTGGTTCAGAGTCGCCGACCCCGCCCTCTTCGTGACGCAAGTAGTCGGCGGCCAGAACGTATACACCACAGAAGACCTCCAGAGGTTTCTACGAGGCTACTTCAACGAGCTGTTAATGGCCGAGCTGTCCCGCCAGTCAATATTCACAATATACGGCAACCTAGAACAGACAAGCTTCGTGGCGAAAAACGCCATCGACCCCCACTTCAGAAGGCTGGGCATGGAGCTCGTTGACGTGAAGTTCGAAGGCCTAGACGTGGCAGACCAGCAGTGGAGAGACCGCCTATTCTACATACGCGCCACCGGCGTCAACCCCGCCGAGTACCTACGCATGGAAACCGTCCAGAAGGCCGCCGCGGAGCTCGGCAAAAGCCCAGGAGCCGCCGCCGGCACAGGAATCGTGCTAATACCACCGCTCCTATGGCCCCAGCCCCCCCAGCAACAGCCCGCCCAGCAGACACAAGGCGTCGTCTGCCCCCAGTGCGGATACGTAAACCCCCCAGGCGCCAAGTACTGCATCAACTGCGGATACATGCTAGGCAAGAAGTGCCCCCAGTGCGGATACGTAAACCCGCCAGAGGCCAAGTACTGCATGAACTGCGGAGCCAAGCTGTGACCCCCAGCGAATACGCCCTCGCCGCCGCCGCACTGGCAGTGGGCATATACCTAATAGCCACGGCGGCGGCCGCCTACCCCCCCGCCCCCAACCACATCGCAGGAATCGCCCTCGCCGCCTTCGGAGCCGCCTACGCCCTAGCCGCCAAGACGAGAGAAGCCGCGTTCTGGGGCGGCCTCCTAATAATCGCAGGCACAGCCACAGCCGCAGGCGGAGCCGCGCCCCCCACGCTCGTCGTAGGAACAGCCCTCGTATTCGCCGCAGCGGCGGCCCTAATCAACGCCAAAAGAAAATAAGCCAACGCCAGAAATGCCGCCTCTACGACAAAACGTCGCGGCCCCGGGGAAGAAATTCTCCGGCCGCCCGGCGGACTCAAAGACGATAACAGACGCCGCCTAACGTCGGCAGGCAACCCCCAAAGACCCACGCCGCCGGCACCCCCCACACAGAGCCCAAGCACACCCCGAGCCACATCACGAGGCCCACCTCACAGCTACGACACGCACAAACCCACGCACGTACACGTCGCAACGTTGAATATATAAACCACCACTTCTAGTAAACACATGCCTAGGAGAAAGAAAAACTACAAACCGCTACTAGCGCTGGCCGCCCTAGCAGTAGCCGCCTTGGCAGCCGCGGCGGTGACGTTCACCAACGTGACGTACTGGCTGGTCAACGCCACTATGCCGCCCGCCATGAAGTACGCCGGAGCCGACACCAGCGTCGCCGGGGGTAAATACGTAAAGGTAAGCTACTACTACGACTCTGCAAACGCGCTAAACATCACTAGGATATCGGTGGTCGGATTCACCGGCGACCCCGTCAACTACACCGACGTGGTAAGAGTCTGTAACTACTACGGCACGACCGACATCAACGCCACGTTGATATACAAAGGAGCCGTCAGCCAGCCTTACGGCAAATACGTCAACACCTTCTACGTCTACTGGACCAACCCCTACACCCAACCAGGCGTCGGATTCATCGGCTCGACGCAGTACCCAGGCCCGTCGCCCTCTGTAACAATCAAGCCAGGTAGATGCGCCTACTTGGGCGTCTACGTCAAAATAGACCCCAGCATCCCCTCTAATCTAGCCGACGGACAAACCGTCTTAGCCACCTACGAAGTCGACATCCAGATGTCGCCGCAGTAGTAGGCCTTAAATCCCCCCTTTTTTCCTACTTCTCCCACACCGGGCGTTGGCATCTATGGCTTTTCGCGAGCGGTCCGACTTCATTCACAGACGGCGCATTATTGTAACGTCGCAACGTTGAATATATAAACTAGTGGGTTTTGAAGGCACATGGCTAGGAGAAGGCTGTTGCTGATTATTGTGGCGATGCTGGGCGCGGCGGCTTTGTTCGCCACGGTGTCTGTTATGAACGTCACTTACTGGTACGTCAACACCACCCAGCCGCCTGTTACTAAGTACGTTGGCTACGACACAAACGTGATGAACGGCACGTTTGTAAAGGCGGACTGGTACTACGACCCCAACACTGGTTTAAACATCACGAGGGTCTACGTAACCGGCGTCCCGGGCGACGTTGTGAACATAACCAACGCGTTGAGAGTATGTAACAACTACAACGTCCCCGTCAACATAAGTATAAGAGACGTGGGACTCCTCCAAGACTACTACCCCGGCTCCAACTACATCAGGTACATGGCCGTTAAGATTGCCAGCGTAAACGGCCAGCCCACCACAGGCGACAACATCGTGGTTATTAAAGACGAGACGCCGCAGGACACCACCACCCAGTACTACACGCTACAGCCGGGCCAGTGCGCCATCTTGCAGGTAGACCTTGTGATAGACGCCAACGCGCCGTACGGCAAGACGCTGGCGGCGTATCAAATCAACATAGAGAAGGTGCCGCTACCGAAGTAGCCGTGCAGTGGGAAGGGGTAAAAAGAGCACTACTTTTCTTCCTCCCCACTCTCGTGTTTTTAATCGCCCTCACGGCTCCGGGGGGAGAGTATGCCTTCAGGTCGGGGCCCCTGGGCGAGGCGAGGCCGGGCCCGCTTCCTTCTTACGTAGGCGTGGCTAACAAGACGTTGTATCTCTACAGCTCTCCTCACGCCCCCTGGCCCTACCCCAAGGCGGTGGAGCTCAGGCTTTTCTACCCCACCCAGGTCTACGTGTCTTCTACATGCGGCGCAGTCGTTCCCGGCAACGTGGGAGGCTCGCCTGGGTCGTACCTCATCGACGTGACGATTCCCCCAGGCCTCCAGGGGACTTGCTGGGTCAACTTCACACATCCGTCGGGGTGGAGAGACTCGGTGGAGCTTAGAGTAAGGCTGGTGGACTGGTACCCCGGGGCGTCTGAGAGGGCCGTCGTGAGACTGAACGGCTCCGGGTGGCAGTTTGTGCAGGTGGGCCAGGACGGCGTTTTCTACGTCTGGGAGAAGCCCTACCTCAAGCTACCCGTGGCGGGTTGCGTCTTTGTGTACAACAACTCTGTGCTTATAAGCGAGGTGGCGCACTACGCTCAGTTGGAGGGCAGAGTGTTGCCGCCCGTGGTGGCGCCGGCGGCGTCTGGGGCAGAGCGCTACGGGGCGTTTGTAAACATACGCGGCGCGGCGCTTCTCTACGTCTACAACGCCCCATGCGCCTCGGCAGAAAAGATGTCTGTGAGAGAGCCTCCTCCTCTATTCGCCAAGATAGGAGTGGTCAGGCCTGGGTACTACGGCCCCGTCTTCGACTCGCCTACGCGGTCTAACTCGACGATTTATAAAACGGCCCTCAGAGTTATTAACTACACCACAGCCGCGGCGGAGTTGTACAGGCTTTATATGTACACATACAGCACGCCGGTTGGGATGTGGGGCGCCGTTTTGAGGTTTAACTTCGCCCTAACCGCTCTGCTGACCACGGAGGTCTCCTTCTTCAAGCCGCCGGGCGCCTCCGGCCCGGAGAGGGCGGGGGAGTACTGGGTCTACCGGGTCAACAAGACCGTGTACTGGATCAGCGGGGGCAGGCCGTACTACACCTGCGACCCCCCGTGCGGCGCCCCCTCTGGCTGGACCTCGCCTTTTTACATAGTTGTAGACCCCACGGGGCAGTGGGGCGGGTGGCCGGCGGTGTTGTCTGTGGAAAAAGAAGTGCTTAAGAAGTGGGGGCCATGAACTGGGTAGTGGTATTCGTCGGAGTCGCCGCGGGCATGGCGGTGGCCTTCGGCAGAGTGTACGTAGAGAGGGCGACCTCAAGAGCGTTGGGGCTGCCGCCTGCGTTGTTGTTCAGACATAGAGACGTCTTGGTGCCCTTCCTAGTCCTCGCCACCGCCGCGAATTTATACGTCGTGTGGCTCACGGTGGCCTACGGCGGGGTTTCCGCAATGAGGCTCTCGGCTGTCGTGGGGATGGCCCTGGTGGCGGCTGCTCAGCTGATCCAGCTCCACGTCGCCCTGAGGCCCACTAAAAAAGACTTAGAACTGGCCTTGGTGTCCTGCGCCCCCTACGTCTACATATTTGTGCTGTACCTAGCGGCGCTGGCCGCCAGTAGCTACAGCTTGTGGCTGTTCTAAACGCAAAATTTTTAAAAAAGGCCACGGGTTAGGCCATGGACTTCGGCGAGGCGGTCCTCCTATCCGCGGCCGGCGGCGTGATAACTGCGCTGGCCCCCCTCATATACCTGATGTACCACACGAGGCCTGTCACCTTCACCGTGTGGACAGGCGCCTTGGTGTCTTTCATCGCCGGCTTCGTCTTCACGCTGTTGGTAATCCAGTGGGGCTTTTTCTACCTGCGCTTTACTTACATACTCGCCCTAGCGTTGCTCGCCACGTCAATTGTCTATACGTACTGGGGCATGTTTAAAAGGCGGTGGGTCGCGTACTTATTCGCCGCCGCGGCTTGGATCTACATAATCATACTGGCCGTAGTGGCGAAGGCGCTGGGGCTGGGAGACCCCTTCTTCATATAACACCACAGAATATTTAAACATAGACAACTCTCTCCATATGAACGTGACTGTTGCGCTTGTCCTGGCCCCGCTCGCCGCCTGGCTGTTCCCAGTGGCGGTCCCCGCCAACGCCTCCGCCGTCGTGTCTGCCCAGCTACCTCCCATCTGCAACGCCACGGGGACCATGTCGATACAAGGCCCAGCCGCCGTGACGATCGCCTGCATAAACAGCGGCCCCGAGCCTGTCCGCCTCGCCGGTAGCATCTCTGTGCAGTACTCGGCGCCGCCTCCCCCGCCGCCTATGCCTGCGCCTGAGGCGCCCGTGGTGGCGCTCGCGGCGGGGGCCGCCGCGGCGGCTGGGCTGAGCCACTTGGCGAGCAACAGGAGGGAGTTGCTGGCGGCGCCGCTGTTGCCCATAGTGGCGAGGATAAAGACGGCGAGGGCCCAGGACCCGGCGCGCATGGAAATACTTCAGCTTGTGGAGAAGATGGGCGCCGCGACGCTGTCGCAGATCGTGAGGTCAACCGGCAAGACGTGGGGCGCCGTCCAGTGGCACGTATACGTACTGGAGAGGGAGGGAAGGCTCCGCTCTATTAAGATCGGCCCCTTCACCTACTACTACGTGAACCCGAGGGCTGCCGCGGAGGTGATACTGTCTTCAGCAGACCCCTCCACCCTCTCTCTCGAGGATAGAGAAAAGCTCGACATAATGGCCTCGTCATAAACGCAAAATATTTAAAGATGGAGCCCTTCCCGTATGTGAAGAGGATCGCCGTCTTGGCGGTTTTGATGCTGGGCGCGGCGGCGCTCTACGCCGCACTCTCTTTTTTAAACTACACTAGGTGGGCTGTAAACGCCTCTCTGCCGCCGGTGTCTAAGAACTTAAACACGTCGCTGTACCCCCTTGCGAGTGCGTGGTTTCAGTACTCCGGGGAGTACAACATCACGTATTACTACATAAAGTTCATGCCTGGGTGGCCTGAGCTGTACACAGCCGGCGTGTTCCAGGCCAGGGACCCCGGGTGGCAGGCGAGGCTCGAGGCGCTGTCCCGCGTCGTCGACCCCGAAGGGACGTATGCAATAGCTCTGGGAAGCGCCGTGCAGATAACCCCAAACCAAGACGCGGGGCCCTACGTCCCCACCACGGCGCCCCTCGTATGGCAGAACACAGCGATGCAAAGATACTCAGTCCTCGCAAGGGCGTGGTTCAACCAAGGCGGAATAACGGCCCTACAGCTCGTCAACTTCACGGCAGAGCCCATGAAAAAGTTGCGAGACTGGACCTTCAGTTGCCCCA
>JBEULK010000010.1:0-7623 GCA_041287325.1 Pyrobaculum sp.
AAGGCAGCCGCCGTTTCATAGATCGGAAGAGTTTAAGAAGTTGTTTAAATCTGTGTTAGACAAGTTAACAACGTTGTACCCCGGGACTGCGGTGGTGATGCCAGGCACTGGCACTCTTGCCGTCGACACCATGATTTATAACTACGTCAACCCAGGCGACAAGGTCTTGGCATTGGTATATGGAGAATTTGGGAAAAGAGCAGTCGAAACGGCGAAGATAAGAGGCGCGTCGGTGGTCGAGGTGGAGAAAGACACGCCGCCTGAGCCCGACGAAGTCGACGACATGTTGCGCAAAGACGACTTCAAGGCGTTGTTAGTTATACATAACGAAACCAGCACGGGTATTGCCTATAAGCAGATGAAAAAACTAATCGACGTGGCCAAATCCCACGGGGCGCTCCTCCTCGTAGACAGCGTGTCGGGCTTCCCTGCAGAGCCCCTACCCCCGGGGGCAGACGTCGTGGCGACAGCGTCTCACAAAGCCCTACTCGCGCCGCCGGGAGTCTCGATATTATACTTACAGACGCCGCCTAGAGCCTCGGCGGGGGTGCCCCCATCGATGGACTTAAAGAAGTTTTTGAAGACTTTAGAACACTTAGAAACCCCGTATACGCCGCCTATATCCATGTTGTATGCATTAGACGCCTCTCTGGGCTACGTACTTGACATGGGGAACCGCTACACGGAGGTGCATAGAGAAAGGGTAGAGTACCTCTATTCCCACATAAAACTGACGCCTATACCGCCTGCCGATGTGCGTAGCGTCACCGTCACCGCTTTCCACTGTCAGAGGCCTGAAGAGTTAATACAGAAGCTAAGAGAGGCTGGCTACGTCGTGGCGGGCGGGATGTATAAGTATAGAGAAAAGTCTGTGAGAATAGGCGTGATGGGAGATGTTAGTATTGACGACTTAAAAAAAGTAGTAGAGGTAGTAAATGGTTTGGCTTGATGAGGCAAATTGTAAACTTTGCATAATCTTTTCAAGAACCGGAGACCTCACCAGGCTTAAAAGACAAGACAAGCTACCAGACCTTTTACAAGAGTTATCCAGCTTACTAAAAGAGCCAAGTAGAAGCGTGGCGTTTTCACAAAGTTTCAAGGTTGTGGCTAAATTAACAGGCCTAGAAGATCCGTACAAAGACTATAAGGAGAGACTGACGGCAATTGGGAAGAAAGTAGCAGAGACGGTGCGTCAGAGGCTGTCTCAGTTCTCTTGGGATTTGACAACTGCGTTAAGAATAGCCGCCGCGGCTAACATAGTAGACACGAGCGTGTTGGGATACAGGCCAAAGAAGTTGGAAGAAGCCGTGTGGGACCTCCCGGCAATAGAGGAGTACGTAGAGCTTCCAAGCTCTGTATACTATGTGTTAGACAACGCAGGAGAGGCGCAGATAGACCTCGTAGTCGCCGAGGCGTTGGAAAAAAACGGCATAAGACCAACCTTCGTAGTGAGGTCCGAGCCTTATGAAATAGACGTCCTCGAACAAGACTTGTCTATATACAACGTGGTGAAGACCCCTGGCAACATCTCTCCAATCAGATGGATACAATCTGGCTTTATAGTGGCAAAAGGTATTGCAAACCTAGAGGCTTATCTAGAATGGGGGGTGACTCCCTCACTACACTTGTTTAGAGCCAAGTGCGACGTCTTGTCTAAAGTGTTTTCAGCGCCTAGAAACGCTCCAATTATAATAACCGGGGAGAAGGCGCGGGCTATTACCCAATTACTATAAGCTTTACTGGAATGCCGTTTTTGTACTGCACAGTTATCTTGAGGTTTTCTAACCCCCCCTCGCGTATCACCGACTGGGCCACCTCTCTGACTTTTTTCAAAACTCCCAAGAGGTCTACCATGTGTTTATACGACTCTTCTAATATCTCACTTCTGACCATGGGGTTGGGGTCCACATACAACTGAAGCCCCGTTATCTCAATAGGGGCAGACTTCTCCGACCCCCCTCCGCTGAACTTTTTTAAAAGCTCCTGTAGCCTTCTATACCGCTCTAATTGAGGCCTTAGCTGTTCAAGCTCAGAGCTTATAGCCTTCACAAGATTTTCTAACTCTGTAATTTCCTTGTCTAGCTCGTAGAGAAACTGCGACGCGTCGCTATACGTCTTTAGAGTATATATGTCCATGTGTTATACATTGCCTCTCATTTATAAGTACAACGCTTAAGTAATCCAGGGATTTTTTCTCACCAATTCCCCCCGGTACTCTCCCAGCCTAATTGTATGGTCGCCGGGGCCTAGCTTTGCTTTAATGCAATCTGAAACATTGGTAAATTTCCTTTTTCTAATTACATAAACTCTATACCCTTGCACAAAAGGTCCTACCACTTCTTCGTCTAAGTATTTTTCAACAAAGACATCGACAGAGTCGTCATACACAGGAGGGCCTTTATGCAATACGTACTGCGACAACGTGTAGGTTTCCACTAAGTATACAAGAGAAACGTAGGTCTTTTCGTCGCTCTCCACTCCCCAGCGGTACACCTTAAAGCCGCACTGCCTAATCCAGTTGTATAAAGACTTCCCTAGTTTTTTATACCGTCCCCACACTATGTCAGGCGCCTCGCCGGGATAGGGAAACACCACCTCCACTGTGTGAATCGGCTCGACCAATTCGCCTACTCCGTGTTTGAAGTAGGTAATTGACGGGTTTTTTAAAAAACGTCTTGAGGCTAGTATAAAGGTAGACATAGAGGTAAGCGACACAGCCGCCGCCACGTTTCTATTTGGGTCTACTGGATCTACTACCACGAGAGGCGCCTTGAACTTAGGCTTAGCCTCTGTAAAAGATATGACTGTGCGGTACGGCCGCCACTTAGAAGCAGCCTTTAGTACTTCAAGAAAGCCGCCATAATATGCCACTAATAACTCAGTTAAGTAGCCTGAGAAGCCCTCCACCTTTATCTCCGCCCCATATACGCCGATAGATTTCAAAAAAAGTTTTAACACCCGAACGTCGAGCCTCTGCCGTTCACTAAGCCGCTCAACTAAAAATTTATGATGTAGCGGAGACCTGTCAGCCGCGGTCAATGGCTTCTCGCCGGGAGCTATGCTGTAACAAGGCACCACGTCTACTTCATAGCCCTGTATAAACAACGTGAGGTATGGGTGTTGCGCATATCTAAGACTCCACGGAACGCCCCTCTCAGACAGGAATTTAGAAAGTCCATCCACCACTTGCTCTGGCCCCATCCCTCTGTCTCTTAAAACCACGAAGACGTCTACGTCTCTCTGTCCAGGTAGCCACGTCCCCCTTGCGCTTGAGCCATACACGTTCACCTCTCCGTCTATGCCGGCATCTTTTAGCCACGACGCCACAAGCTCTTTTACAAATTGAGAAACACGGCGTAGCTCTGCCTCCTCCTCGGGGGACGGGGTCGCCAACTTAAAGGCCTCTGCTAATACTTCTTCGAGACTCACGTAAGAGGTAATACAAAGAGATCACTATAAATAGGTCCACGCGGCGTAAGCACCGATTTTTTCAACTTAATCTTATCCACCTCCACCACGCCGAACTCCACCCCCTTATAACGCGCGATCAACTCTCTAAGACGTTCTACCCCGCGCCCCGATTTAATCCTCCCAATAGTTAAATGAGGCGTAAACTCCCTGTCCTCTTGGTGTTCTGCGTATTTATCCACAGCCTCTCTCACAGCCTTGGCAACTCTTATCAGCTCATCCGCGCCTTCGGAGATACCGACCCACAGAACGCGCGGCCTAGACATGTCTGGGAAAACCCCCAACTCGTACAGCTTTATTTTAAACTTTCCAAATTTTAAAACAGACAGCGCTTTAATCACGTCGTTTACTCTACTCTGGGGAATCTCCCCAAGAAATCTAAGAGTTAGGTGGAGGTTTTCTCGCTCTACTAACTTAACGTCGAGACCCAGCCTCATAACTTCTCTCTGCGCCTCTTCTACCCGCCTCACAGCCTCTGCGTTTTCCACATCTACAGCCACGAAAGACCTCACGTAGCTCATAGCCCCCTAGACCACCTTGTCAAAAGCTCACAACTTTGCGGAGATATGAAGCTAACGCCGCATCTATCAGAATACGGGCAGTAAGTACAGGGGATGGACAACAACAAGCGCAACTCCTCTGAGAGGGAGTCAAAGTCTATTCTAAAAGTCTCCACAGTCTCTTCTCTAATTTTGCTCAGAAGCTTATACGCCTTTTCTGTAAGCCTAATAGTATACACGCCTCTCTTATTCCCCCCCACCCTCTCCCTAACGATAAGCCCCCTCTTCTCTAGCCTAGCCAAGATCGGTAGCCCAGTTTTACTATCTATGCCGATGTACTTCCACAAGTTCCTCTGCTGGTAGCTACCGCCGAGGCGTTCAAGACCTTGTAGAATTTGTATCTCCACTTCTGTAAGCACGTCGGAGTCTTCAGAAAATTCCTGCGTAGCCACGCTAGGGCCTACACCACTATTTTAAAACTTTATACAGTTAACTCTACGTAAAGCACTTCGGAGAGCTCTTTTAAAAGCTCCCGCACGGGGCCTTCCGTAGAGTCGGCGGCCTTGGCTAGCTCTTTTTGAGTCACCTCCACTCCTGCGATATAACACGCATAGTACACAGCCGCCGCTGCCAAAACCTGCGGCTTTCTGCCATTTCTAATCCTAGGAGATGAGGCAATATAACGTAATAAGTCCACTGCTATGCGTTGCACCTCCGCCGACTTCTCATCCCCAATTCCGAGAGCAGAGACGATCCTAGGTATGTATATCTTGGGGTCGGTCCTCGGAGGCTTCAACCCAAGCTTCTCTGCCGCGATTTTCATAAGCTCCATATACGCCGAAACTACGCCTGAGCGGCCCAGGGCAAGTTTCTCAGTGAGAGTCTTCATAGTAACGGCCGCGACGCTGTGTTTTTTCAATACGTAGTAAAGCACTGCCGCAAACCCCTCTTGTCTAGGCGCTCTAAACCCGGCGTCATAAAGCTGTTTATACAACATAACTGCCTCCTCCACCGCCGCCTTTGGGATATTTAATTTCTCCTTGGCGGCGTCTAAGAACTCTCTAATGTCTAGCTCTACCCGCTCCATAGGCGTAGACATAGGCCGCGAGAACTTCTTAAGAGCCAAGACCCTGAGCTTGTCGGATATCTTAACCTCTCCGTGTTCTACGTCGCCGATAGAAGTGCCTAGGGGGCCGGCGTAGGCTCTGGAGGACTCCGGCTTCCTCCACTCGGGGCCCAGATCCGCAATACCCTCTTTGATAACTGTGCCGCAAGTTCTACAAATCACCTGCCCGCGTTCGTAGTCTATCACAACGTCTCTCACAGGACCGCAGACAGGGCATATGTACTGGTCTAGTTCAAATATTAGTCGGCGCGTCATTTTCTCCTCCTCTTTTCTAAATCTTGGAGTTTTACATACAGCGCTTGTCCCAAGATTTGTTCGTCACGAGAGGCAGGTTTGATAAGTCCGTAAGGGCTGTTCACATTTCCAATTACGTCGTATAAGACGCCCACCTTTTTCATCGTGTAGGTGTACACGTTTACGTAGAGGGGGGGCACCTCGTGGAGCCTCGCCACGAGGTTGCCCATATGTGAGTAATGAAGAGCAACTCCAATGCGTCTCATTAAGTCCATACAAGCCCCAATTATTAAGAGTTGTCTCGCCAATATACAGATAATACGACGCGTAGATGATTTAAATACCCCCCCAAAATCTAAGGCTGTGAAACTAGGCGCGTTTTACAAAGGAGGAGACTTAGTAAAGCCCACTGGAGGCAAGAAGAGGAAAGTAAGAAAAACTAAGAAAAAAGCCCTAGGAGGAGGACCTCCCCAGATCCCCAAGCTGGGAGAAAACGACATAAGATTTGTCGAAAGAGTAAGAGGAGGAAATGTGAAGGTGCGGATAAGAGAGGTGAAATACGCCAATGTGTATATACCAAAAGAGAGGAGACACGTAAAGGCTAAGATAAACTCGGTGATCTCCACACCTGCAAACCCAGACTACGCAAGGCGCAACCTCATTGTAAAAGGCGCGGTGATACAGACAGAGGTAGGCAAGGCCGTGGTCACTTCCAGGCCCGGCCAAGACGGGGTCGTAAACGCAATCCTCTTAGAATGAAGAAAAAGGGCGGGAGGGTCCTCTGGCTTGTATACATAGACGCAAACGTCCCCAAGTCGAGGGGAAGGATTGTCCCCCGGCACTTAGCAGTAGAGAAGCCCACCTTACAAGAAGCGGCCAAGGCCTTGGAAAGACTCGGGTATAAATACGAGGTGGCGCCAGACAAGAGGTACCCACCTCTGTGGTACGAGGAGAGGCTACGCGGATACATCGTCGTGGAGACGAGGGAGAAGATAACAACCGTGGCCAAAAAAGTCTGCGAAGAGTTGAGAAAGATGAGAAGTTGATGTACACCGTATTTTTCATCGGGACGGCGGGCTCCGGCAAGTCTACCTTAGTATCGGCGCTGTACAACTGGCTAGACGACCAGGGCTTTGACGTAGGCGTGGTGAACTTAGACCCGGCGGCCGAGTACCTCCCCTACACGCCCGACATAGACATCAGAGAGAGGATAAGCGCAAGGAAGATAATGAAACAGTACAAACTAGGCCCAAACGCCTCCATCATCGCGGCCGTGGACATGGCAGTGACAGAGGCCGAGAGGATAAGAGAAGAAATGGAGGTGGTAGGCGCCCCCATCTACTTAATAGACACCCCAGGGCAGATGGAACTCTTCGCCTTTAGGCAAAGCGGCGCATACCTAGTACAAAAACTCTCAGACGTCCACTCCCTCGTCGTATACGTCGCAGATGCCTTGTATGTACAGACCATAGACGGCTTCGCTACCACAATGTTGCTAGCCCTCTCCTCTAGAATACGCTTCAAAAAACCCCAAATCCTCGTGGTAAACAAGGCCGACCTCTTGACAGAAGAGGCCGTGACAAATATACAAAACTGGGCAGAGGACCCAGAGACGCTTTTAGAGTCAATAGAACTACCCAGCTATGAAAAAGAGATACTGAGGTCGGTGGCCAACATGGGAGGCTTCGTAGAGCCCATATTCGTCTCAGCCAAAACGGGAGATGGGCTAGACAAGCTCTACTACCAAATCCAGATACACTACACCGGCGGAGAAGACGCTCAGCTCCCCCCCTGAAACGGCTTTAGGTGCTCAGCAGTTGTGATAATAACCTTCTTCTTATCCCCCAGATACGTCTCAACCACATACGCACGGCCCCTAGTGCCGACCACAACCCCCACCTTGCCCTGGTAACGCCTATGCGGCGCGTTTGATATATAAGTCGGGTCGATGTCAATCACCACCTTATCTCCAGGCTTGTACTCATACAACAAACGCGACAAGCCCCGCACCCCCCGCTCTCTCGGAGACTTGCTCAACAGCTTCCTACTCTTATAACGATAACCATGCGTCCTCTTAACCATGGCAACGCAAAACCGCACATTTATTAAACTTTTCCCCAGCCAACCGCCGAGTTATATGCATAGCGGGCTTTAAAACGACACGCCCCGAGCAGACCCCTTCCTAAGATGAGCACGGCCAACCGCCGCACAGCTACACTTGCCCAAACCAGAAGACAAAACCAGCAAATAGGCGACTCACGGCCGGAGTTTGTCATAGCTGTGCACGTTGTGATG
>JBEULK010000011.1:0-7482 GCA_041287325.1 Pyrobaculum sp.
CGCGTTCACGCCCCTCCGCTGCCAAGTGGCGCCGCCGAGGCTTTTGCAAACCAGCCGCCGCAGAACACGCCCCCTCTGCGAATCCGCAGATAGGCGGGCTTCTTACGTCTTACACTGCGAAGAGTCGCCCTACGCGGCCCCGCGCCGTGTACATCCCCGGGCTAGAAGAGGCCAGGTGGCTCTAGAAGCTCTCAAGGCGCCGGCCGCCTCATCAAGACGTCGAGGCGTACTTGGCGAGTAGCCGCTGTGGAGACTCCGGGTCTAACACATACTTATATACTTGTAAAGCTCCCCCAAAGCAAGTCGTGTCTGAAGCGGAACGACTCGCGGGTCCTCTCGTCGAATATTTCAAACTCGTCGTTTATGTGCAATATTCGGTACGGGCCTATTTTATCCACAGCCTCCCCCGCCGTGGCGTACGCAACGTACATCGCCGCGGCGAGCAGGGGGCCTCTTATCCTGGGGCAAAACGCAACGGCCCCGCCAGCCACGGGCAGTTCCTCTAGTCGCCTCATAAACTCTCCCAGCTTCTCCTCGTCGCCAAGGAGCTCCAAGGCGCGCAGAGCCCACTTCACCGCGATGCCGAACTCGATGCCCACCCTGGCGAAGAACCACGCGTCGCTTGTGTTGGCGGCAAGCTTGGCGCGTTGCGCCTCCAAAAGACGTAGCTGTTGTGTAGTGTAGCCGCTATTGTCGCCGCCTAGCAGGACGTTTATGTAGTTTTTCAGGTCTTCCCAGCCCCCCGGCCCCTCCTCGAAGGCCTTGTCCACTACCTCGCCCACCCAGTCTATAAGGCGCCTAAGCCCCTCGCGCCACGGCGCAGGTCCGTCGCAACCACAGTCTCTACTCCACCTCCCAAGCCCGTGGGGACAGCTCCAAGAGGTCCTCTCCACGACCTCCGCCTCGGCCTTGTGCCCTCTCTCCAAGAGGGCGCCCAGGTTTGTAAGCCGGTCTCTGTGTTGCGCTATGAACTGGGCTAACATCTTGTCGCCGCCCTTTATGTGGTGTCCGAAGGTCTCGCCGTCTAGCGCAATTATTAAATCGCCGCTGACGCCCCGTACTGCTTCTGCAAACTTTTCAGACCCGCCGAAGGCCAGGGCGTTTGAGACGGCCTCGTCTCTGACAAACACGGCGATGTGCCGGCCGCTGGGCAGGACCAACCTGTAAGGCCCACCTGGGCCCACCCCCCTTACCTGACTCTGCGTCAACACGGTGAACGATATGCCGTAGTCGACGAGGACTTCTAACGTCTCTAAGTCCACCGCCATCTCCGGCAGCCACATGCCCTCGGGACTCCTCTTGAAATGGCGCTTAAAGTACTCCACGCCCCAGTGCACCAACACCTCTCTATCCCTCCTAGGGACAAGGGGCAGGATGACGTGGTAGTAGGGATGTGCCAAGGCGTTTCCGTGGCCCCACCTCTCCGCCCCCGCCTTGTCGGCCTCCAGCAGGGCTTTGTACACAAGCGGCTTGTACCTCCTAAGCCAGGTCAACAGCGTCGGCCCCACGTCGAAACTCACCCAGTCGAAGTTCCCGAGCTCGGCATTGGGCTCGTAGCACTCGTGAGAAACCCTCTCGTTCCAGTGGCGAAAAGGAGACGCAGAAGGCTCAGGGAAGATCACCTCCAGCCACGGGTCCGCCCGATCGGGCTGGTATAAATGTAGGTGGAACACAAACACGTAAAAACAGCATCTCCACTTTAAAAGCCAAAAGACAAAAATATAAACCGTCCGTATAATGTAGTGAAGACTCTTATTGCCCTCGTCGTTGCCACTATAGCATACGCGGCGATGCTAGGCCTCACCTTCCTCCTCCTCTTTTCAAAGACCCCGCCTGCGCACAAACGTCTAAAAAAATCGGAGCTAGCCGTGTTAGTGACCATCCCCCTCCTCTTTTTTGTGCTGGGCTACCTCTTCTTGAAAGGCTTGTCTTAACATGGCCACTGCGGCCTCGGGGTCGTCCGGCCCTACGTACTTTACGTTGATTAGCTGAACCCCCCCGGGGAATTGGAAGTATACAAACTCACACCAACCGCCTCCCAGCGGCCTGCGCCTTACCCACACCACGTACCTATCAGAGATGTGCACCGCCTCTGCCCCCTCGGGGGGGCTCTTCACCTCTGCAAACACGTCCATCGACACTACATAGACGCCCTCATCCTCGACGATTCTTGCCACGGGCTCGTCTGACTCGTCGTAGTAAGTCCTAATTACAGGCACGCGTGGAGAAAAAGAGGGGCTTAAAAACTGTGGTGAAGAGCCACCTCTTCAAGAAACTTGGCGAGGTGGGGGGCCTTGTGTCTAAGCTTCTCAACTGCGGCTCTCAAATCGTCTTGCGGCGACACGCCGTACTTTACGAAGGCGTATGCGTGAGGCCCCAGCACTGTTGCCAACGACTCCATGTATAAGCCGTACATCCAGTTTAAAAAATCCTCCGTAGCGATGAAAAATAGAATTGGGGAAAATTAGATTTGTTCCACCTCGGCTACTGGCGACTCCCTCCTCCTAAGGGCGAAGTACAAGCCAGCCGCCGACACGCCTCCTATGGTGGCCAAGGCGTCTAGGGTAGTGATCGGGACGCCTCCTACCACCGCCACTATGGGGGTCTTCACCACCTTTTCCACATCGCCGTTTACTTCAAGCGTGTCGCTTACCTTGACGCGGCCTCCCACATCTACGTTTATCTTATAAGTCCCCGCTAGGACGTCTTGGAACAGCACCGCGCCAGACGCGTCGGTCTTGCCGGCGGCTGGGAAGCCCTCAACTGACACAGACGCCTGGCTGATGGGCTGGTTCAAGGCGCCGACCACCACCACCTTCACGTTGTAGATGCCCAGCGTCACCGGCTGCGGGCTTGCCACCAGGGAGTTTACCACGACCTGGGCGGCCTTGACGCCTTTGTAACTAATTTCAACAGTGAAGGGCTCCGGCTTGTACACCCTCACCTCTACGTAGCCTGCCCCGGCCGTCGCCTCGAACTTGTCGGCAGAGGCGGAGAGCTGCTGGACGGGCCTGCCCTTGGTGTCGACCACTGGTATCTTCATGGGGCTCCAGTTAATCATGAAGACGTAGGTGCCGACCTCTTTGGTGTCGCCCATCTGCACTACTAGGTATGCCTGCCTGCCGTCTGGCGATATCGACGCCATCCTCAGCCCGCCGCCCCAGACCAGCTTCACGTCGGTGGCATTTGAAATAACCGCGTTTCCGGGCGTCTTAATTGACACTATCTTGGCCAGCTCGGGCAGTTGCAACACGATGGCAGTCCACTGGCCGTCGGCTACGTCTGCCTCTGTGACGTTTACCAGAGCTCTGTCAGGTAGCCACTGAGCGCTGGCCTCTTTGTACACTATCGGTATGTAGATCACGCTGACTGTGCTGGGGAGGCTGGAACTTACCTTGAACTGCTCGCCGTACACCAAGGCTATTCTGTATCTTATGTTCACGTTCCACACCGGGGGTATTAGGTAGGAGACGCTTCTCACGATGATGTTTTGGTTGACGTCTGTTACAACGTCAACGAGGCCGCCTTGTATGTTAATATCGCCTTGCACCTCCTTGCCCACTAGGTTGACGTCTCCTGTGTATGCAAAGACTATGTATCCCAGTAGCTTCCAGCCCTGGGGGACGCCCACCTCAGCGCCGGTGACAGCAAACTCGCCGTTGGGAGACACGGTGGCGGTCTGCTTAGACAAGCTCTTCACCAGCATGGCGGCTGGGAGCGGCTGGCCCTGCCCCACGGTTATCTTGTACTTCCCGGGCGTGTTGATCTCCACCACCTTGGGCTCTACGCGGTACACGGTGGCCGGGGTCCCGTCGGGCCTCTCCACCGCCTTGACTACATACGGAGCGTAGGGCTCGATGGTTAGCCTAGCCATGGCGTTGAAGCCTTGTGCGAGCCTCCCATCCGGCACGTTTATCTCAAACACGGTGTCGTTCTTCAGAGGCACGTAGCTGGCCTTTACATACATGTACGTAACTCTGACCTTAACCTCCACCTTGTCCTTGGCGGTGTTGACTATCGTGACTTTAGAGGCGTCGGGCCCTGCGTAGACGGCCGATACGAAGCCGTTTTGGTCAAAGGTCTTGCTTAACTGCCCGTCTGCTGCGACTTGGACGGAGGGGTAGGCGCCTAGGAACTCGATCTTCATGCCAGCGTATACGTAGCCCTCTCCTGGTGTGACGTAGGGACGGGCAAGAGTCGCAGTCCCTGCCCCACTTATTTTCAGAGTCGTTTCTTCAACTTTGTAGGCAATTTGTTCTATTTTAGCCATGGGCGGTATTACCACTGTGTTTACAGCCAAGAGCAACGCCGCCAGTCCGAGCGTAATTAGGACTGTTTTGTTCATGCAATGTAGACGGGCAAGTTTTAAAACGGCAGTGCGCAAAACCTCTTTAAGACTAGTAAAATATTTGAATATTAGAGCCGGGCAAGCTTCCCTAAGTACTCCCAGTAGGCGTCTAGTTCTTTTTCTAATTCGGCGATTTCCTCGTCGGTGAGGTGGGCAAATCTGCCTTGTAGTTTCAAGTATTCTTTAAGCGGCTTCCTCTTCGACTTGTCTAGGTGTTTGTCGCTTGGCGGGTTTAGCCTGAGCTTTCCGTGGTCCCACTCGTAGAGTGGGAAGTACCCCGTCTCGACTGCGAGTCTCGCCACTTCTACGGTCTTGTTTTCGGGGTAGCGCCAGCCCGGGACGCATGGGGCGAATATGTGTATAAAGGTGGGCCCTTCCGACGTGTAGTCGAGCGCAGTCTTTATCTTGTTTGCCATGTCTAGTATGTGAGATATGCTGGCAGTGGCGGCGTAGGGGACGCGGTGGGCCATGACGATGCCCATTATGTCCTTTTTCCACTGTATCTTCCCTCTGACGGCAGTGCCTACGGGCGTCGTGGTCGTCCAGGCGAATTTAGGCGTCGAGCCGCTTCTCTGGATGCCGGTGTTCATATACGCCTCGTTGTCGTACAGGATGTACAAAACGCCGTGTCTTCTCTCTAACATTCCGCTGAGCGACTGTAGCCCGATGTCGTAGGTGCCGCCGTCGCCGGCGATTACTACCACCTTCGTGTCGCCAGCGTCCCAGAGGCCCTTGCGCCTCAGCGCCTTGATTGCCGCCTCGACGCCGGAGGCCGCGGCGGCGGAGTTCTCGAAGGCCACGTGTATGTAGGGGTGCATCCACGCCGTCTCTGGATAAGGCGTAGTGGTGACCTCGACGCAACCGGTGGCGTTGACAATAATGGCATTCGGCCCCACGGTCTTTGTGATCCACCTCATAGCTATCGCCGCGCCGCAGCCAGCGCACATGCGATGGCCAGGTGCAAAAAGTTCCTCTCTGGGCAGCTCTCTTAGGGTTTTGAAATACACCTTCATATCCTCACTCCCATAAACACTACTTCTCTGCGCGGGCCTTCTCTGAGCATTGTAAATACCTTGTACATATCCTCGACGTATATTGTACGCTGTCCTATGCCGTGAATTACATTCACCGCCGGGATGTGCACGCCGTGCATGTACATCGCCACGGCGATGTCTTTGCACAGCGGGCCTTCTGCGGGGCTGCCGAACGTTATTGCTCTGTCTACCACGGCTAAGGCCTTTACTCCGCTCAGCGCCTTGAGGATGTCTGCCGTGGGGAACGGCCTGTACAGCCTGACCCTGACCACCCCCGCGGCTATGCCTCTTTCTCTCGCCAGGTCGGCCGCCTCTCTCGCGTTGCCGTAAGCAGCGCCTCCGTAGGTGACGATGGCGTAGTCGGCGTCTTCCATGCGATATGTCTCGACGACGCCGTAGCCTCTACCAAACCTCTCTCTATACAAGGCGTCTACGTCTTTGACAACTTTGTAGGCCTCTCTCAACGCCTCTACTTGTTGGTACTTAAACTCGTAGTACCAGTCTGGCGAGGCCAGTGGGCCTATGGTGACCGGGCGCCTTGGGCTCAGCGTGTAAGGCCTGGCTGTGCGGGGGACGAACTTCCTCACCTCCTCCTCGTCATTTAACTCAACAGGCTCAACAGTGTGAGACATTAAGAAGCCGTCGTACGCCACCATGACGGGTAGCAACACGGTTTCTGCCACTCTGTATGCCTGTATCACAGTGTCGTACACCTCCTGGGCAGAGGCGGCGATGTATATAATCCACCCCGTGTCTCTTGCGTTCATCACGTCGCCGTAGTCGTTATGAATACTAATGGGCGCGGACAGCGCCCTCGTCGGAACGGCCATGACGATGGGCAGTCTAAGGCCGCTGGCGATGTGTAAAACCTCGTGCGCTAGCTCAAGCCCTTGGCTCGACGTGGCTGTAAAAGTGCGCGCCCCGGCGGCGGAGGCGCCTACCACGGCGGAGATTGCGCTGTGTTCAGACTCTGCGTGTATGAGCTCTGCGTTTAGCTCACCGTTTGCCACAAACTCAGACAGCTTTTCCACAATGGTAGTCTGCGGCGTAATGGGATAGACGGCTATTACGTCTACGTCCACCGCCTTTACTGCGTACGCCACAGCGTAGTTCGACGTCAGTGCCTCTTTCAACTTCGTTTTCTGAACTTGCATCATGACTCTGGCACCATTTCAATGGCTTTGGTGGGACACTCGTTTGCACATATGCCACAGCCCTTGCAGTAGTCGTAGTTAATTTCGTACTTTACGTCGTATGTTCTGTTCCCCACTCTAAACACCCCCTTGACCTCTGTTATTGTGCCTTCTGGGCAGTAGAGCCAACATAGCTGGCATCTTATGCATCTGTCGTCGTGTATCACCGGCCTCAACGTGCGCCAGCCCGCGGTGGGGCTACGCCTTGTCGACCCAGGCTCTACTATTACTGCCCCAATGGGCAACTCCGAGGCTTTGGGGAGCTTCATACCTCCCTCGTCTCTTGGTATGCCATTTCTACAATTTTGACGTTTAAGTCATACAGCTTTCCCGTGAAGAACTTGTGAAGAGCCTCCTCTACGGAGCGTAGCGAAACCACCCCCGTCGCCTTGACCACGGCGCCGAGCAAGGCGGTGTTCACCACAGGCCTGCCTAGAATTTTCATAGCCAACGTAGTTGCATCTACATAATAAGTCTTTATCGGCGCCTTGTAGGCTCCGTTGACAACCAGGATGGAGGTCTCCTTGACCCCCTCCAGCGGGTTCTCCGCTTTGAACAAGGACTGGTCCGCCACGACGACTACGTCTGGCCTCAGCACCGGCTCTCTCTTGTGTACGGGCTTGTCCGAAATGCGTAGATACGCCCTCACCGGCGCCCCCCTTCTCTCTGGGCCGAATTCTGGAAAGGCTTGGGCGTACTTGCCCTCAAGTATAGCCGCCGTCGCCAAAGCCTGCGCCGCAGTCACCATGCCCTGTCCTCCCCTCCCGTGGAATCGAAGTTCAACAGCCATGTATCTTAATATTCTCCATTATTTAACCTTATCTATTTAGCCAGAAATAGAGAAATGTATAGCCTACTGTACATGAAATCCACATTACCTTTCTCCTAGACGGTTCTATGCCATGTA
>JBEULK010000012.1:0-7383 GCA_041287325.1 Pyrobaculum sp.
GCCGTGTTTTCTCTCGGCTTTTTCAATCTCTAGGGTATATGTATCAAGCGAAGTTCTAAAAATGTAAAACACAATGCCGCAGTTTTTACACCTAGCAATCATCACTGTGTTCTCTGGTCCTCGGTATCTAAACGTATAAGGAGGAGGCATGGCCTCCCATTCCGGCAGACCGCAACGCGGACACACAATCATGCGCCCTCCGCGCCTCTACTATTTATCCTTTAGCTCTTCAATCCATGCCGTCAATTCGCATAAGTTTTGAAAACTGAGGTGACCGCCTCCTCTGCCCACTAAGATTGTGAATAAGCCAACCCCCATGGCGCCGAGGTCGGCCTCTTCGTCTCCTATGTAGATGGCCTCGTGAGGCTGTGCGCCAAGTTTTCTTAGTACGTATTTAAAAACTGGGCGTAGAGGCTTACGTCTTAACAAGACATCAGAGGTAAACAAGCCGTCCACCTCGACGCCGTATGTGCTAAGGAAGAGCTGTATAAAACACTTACAAGGAGTGTTAGACAAAATAGCGACTCTTCCCCTTTCTCTAGCCTTCTTTAAAAACTCTAGTGAGCAGTCCATGGGCTCAAGTCTTGAGGAAACCCTAGCCGTCGCCTCTCTCATAAGCGCCCGTGGGTCTAGCCCGGCTTTATGCGCTATTATTCCCGCCAAGACGTGGAGAGGTATTTCGTACCCCCACGACTGTACCCCCTCTATCACCCACCTAACTTGATTTACTACTTGGTCCCCCGCCAGCTCTTCTAACACAGACCATATATCCACAGGCTTAGCCAACAGGCCCCAGAAGCTAGTGATAAACGTTATTTTACGCGGTATTTCAACCCCACGTCGCATACGACAGCCACTCGGCCTTTCTCAACTAACTTGTATAGAGTACGAGTAGCCACGGGGGGCGGCAACCCTATTTTTGCCGCCTCTTCTACTATTGACTCTATATCGGCCTCGCCTAGTCGTTTTAATATTGCGTATACAGCCTCCACGCTAGATAGGGACTATGCGTTTATATACCTTACCGAATAGCCCCTAATCCACAGCCAGTTGTACTTGCCGGCGAGCGTCATCAAGGCCGGCACCACGAGGGGCCTTATAATAAACGCATCTACAAGCGCGGCGAAGGCGATTGTGAAGCCTACCTGCCGCAGAAGAGTAACCTGCGACAACATGAGCGTTGAGAAGGCGGCTGCTAGTATAACGGCGGCGCCAGTTATCACAGGGCCGGTGGTTATAATTGCCTGTCTTACGGCCTCTCTTTCCCCGAGACCTTTCTCAAGCTCCTCTCTTATCCTCGCCACTATGAAGATGTCATAGTCAGTGCCCACGGCCATTAAGAAGGCGAACAAGACGACGGGCACAAGCCAGTACGTGGGCTGACCAAGCGCCTCTTGGAATAGGAGGACTTCGATCGCCAGGCTCCACGCTATGGACATCAACACGGTGGCGATGAGCCTCAGCGGTATGAGAAAGCTTCTCAGCAATACGGCGAGGATTAAGTAAACAAGGCCTACTACGACGTATACTTGAAAGTTCCAGAACTTTACATATATCTCGTTGTATACTACGTTTTTCCAAGAGGCGGCACCTCCGATTAGAAAATTACCGTATTCTCCTCTTAGAGAACTAAGTCTTTGATACACGGAAAGTAGCTTGTCTGACGTGTCTTCTACCGATAGCTTTATCGAAACTACGTGCCAGCCTCCCACCTCCTCCACGGTGTAGTTGACGTAGTGGGGGAGAGACTCCACTTCTTTCAGCAGGCCAGGCGGCGGAGGCGACTTTAATACGATGTAAGTTGTGGAGAGAGAGGTGACGTTAGAGAAATAAGTAGTGGCAACTTCGAGGGCTTTTTTATACTCAGTCTCCGGCATGGCGACTACAGGATTTGCGGTGATCCTCAGCGTATTTACCAAGAACAGAAAGGCTAGCAAAGTAGCCGCCGTGGCGACTAGCGCGACAAGAAGAGGTCGCCCCAGGGCTAGGGACACCGCCTTTTCCATAAGCCTAGATCTCCCCGTGTGGGTAGCCGCGGTCTTTTTAGGCCAAAACACTAGGTCGCCTAGTAGGTACAGCAGGGCTGGGAAGACTATGAAAACTGTTGCTACGACAAGCGCCGTTGTTATTACGTATCCCACGCCGATGGACTGCATAAACGGGAGGCGTGACAGGGCGAATGAGCCAAGCGATGTGGCCACCACGGCGGCGCTTGCCGCTATTGCTCTGTTTGCATACCGCCTTACAACTGTCGCTGCGCTTTGCTTGTCAAGCCCCTTAGCCCTTTCTTCCGCATAGCGGCTTGCCATGAGCAACATGTAGTCAACGCCTATGGCGAACACTACAGGCGCCGCCATGTACACTGTCAAGTAGTAGGTCTTGTAAATATGTGCCGTCTGGTAGAAGAAGCCCAACACCGCTAGATAGGTCGTTCCCACGGTCGCCACAATTAAAATAGGCGTTAACACGGTGCCCATCACCGCTAGCAGTACGGCAAATAGCGAAACTGCCGTTGCTCTGTCTATCTTCGACACGTCTTCTGTAACAACTCGTCTGAAGCTTTGCAATAAAAACGAGGTAGAGACGGGGGTGCCAAGCGTGGACGGGATATGGGGCAACTCTTCGCTTGTCTTGACAAGGGCGAGGGCGTACTTGCCTTGGTAGTATAAACTGGAGGCGGCGGGTATTGAGAACAGCGTAGGCGGGGGGTATGTCTCTGTCAAGTTTCTCAGCAAGTCGGACCTGAACCTCTTCACAGCCTCCTCTACGTCGTCTTTACAAACTATAAGCGGCAGGTATGGGCGGAGCGGCGGCGGAGTTTTGTTTAAGACCGAGACGTAGACGTATTGATAAACCCCGACGGCATCTGCCTCTTCTGCTATTTTTATCAAAGATGTGTTTAACTTAGCGGAGAGGATTGCCAAGGTGACGTTTCTGACCGCCCCCTCAGAAGCCCAAGTCCTCCAAGTCACGTTAGCTAAATAGCGGGAGGCGTTTCCATAAGCCACGTCGGCCGCCAGCCTTACCGCTGTGTCTACGTCAAAAAGCCCTGTGTATCTTCGGTAGGTTTCTAAGAAGAGAGAGGTCTTGTTGTCTACCGCCTTGCCGAGCGCCGCCACGCCGTATGTGGCCGCCAAGAGGCGCTTGGCAGTCTCGCGAGCGTCTCGGTAGGCGTCGACCAGCTGAGCCAATCGGCGACATGCTTGTGTCGTGTAGTTAGAGAGCTGGAGGGCGGCATCTTTAAAACGGGCGGTGGCGTTATCTACAATTTCGTTTACGGCGTTGTTATACCGTTGTAATGCGACATCTAGTATGCTCCAGGGAGTCACCGAGTCTGGGAATAACTTAGACAAATTCCTCGCCTTGTCCTCCAGCGATGGGCCGTACAAAACTACGGGGATCGTCCTCAGCGAGTCGTTATGTGCCTTTTTTACTATGGACTCCACAATCTTAGGCTCTATGTCTGCGGGCATTAGCTTAGACTCGTCGTATATCAAGACGTCGAATACATGGGGTGAGTATAACGCGAAGTATACATACAAAGCCAAGACTACTACTGCGGCTACTACTAGCAACTTCACGGCTTATCAAACTGCGGGGATAAATAAGAATAAAGGCGAGGGCCTATTAAAATATAAATCCTGAGGAGTTTGGACGTGGAACATGTATTACTCATCGCTTTTGGGGATTTTAAGGCGAGGCTAGGGAGGTACATACTCACATCCCTGGCGATAGGCGTCAGCGTGGCTTTGCTCGTTGCTTTAATGGCTGTTAGCGACGCCACAAGGGCGTATGTGGAACAGACCTTGTACAAGGTCTACCCCGCTGACATAATGATTTACTCAGAAGCAATCAACATACCCACTAGCGTATTAGACTCCCTGAGGAAGACGCAACATGTCGAGACTGCGGAGGGGATTATATTGATTACTGGGACATACCGCGGCCAAGTGGTCTCTATAGTAGGGGTGCCTCTCAAAGATGTGGAGTATTTTGCTATTGACCTCAGGGAGGGTAGACTCCCCAGCGGCGGGGGCGAGGCGGTGGTTGAGGAGTCTCTGGCCGCCGCTACAGGTTCTGAGATTATTTTAAAGGTCTATTCAGGCCCAACTGGCGAGGAGAAGACGTTGAAGGTAAAGGTGGTGGGGGTTATGAGGAGCTTCTTAAGAGGCTTTGTAGGCGCCTTTAGGCTAAACTTAGTGGTAGTCCCACTGGACTGGCTCCAAGAGAGCCTCGGAACTGGACCGTTTGTCAACACTGTTTTGATCACTGTTAAAGACAAAAACTATGTCAAGCCGCTTTACTCAGCGCTTAAAGAGACGTTTAGCGAAGCCCAGGTATACACGCAGGAAAGTCTTCTAGAGACTGTATCCCAAGTCTTCAATGCGTTGAACACAGTCTTTGCAACTATCAGCGGAGCGGCTTTGGCCACGGCCGCGATTACCACTTTTGCAGTGATGTCAATAACTGTGAGAGAAAGACTTAGGGAGTTCGGCCTTTTTAAGGCGATGGGGGTATCTACGCTGGACGTGTTGATCTCAGTCGTACTAGAAGTTGGCATAATAGGAGCCGCCGCTGGCGTGGGCGGGACCGCGGCGGGCTTCTACGGCGCTAACTTAGTTAAACAAGTGTTAATAAACATGGGTATAAACTTCAACGTGCCTATAGAATTCCGACTGCACTACCCCGTCTTGGGGCTTGTCACGTCTCTGCTTGTCGCAATGGCAGGCGCGCTGTTGCCGCTTTATAGAGTGGCAACTCTCAGGCCTTTAGAAATAATACAATCATGGCGGTAGAACTACGCCGAGTTTACAAAATCTACGGCAACGGCTCTATAAGGACTGTAGCGTTAGAAGACGTCTCCCTGGCCGTGTCCCCCGGCGAGGTAGTGTTGCTCATGGGACCCTCGGGGTCTGGCAAGACAACTATGCTAAACCTCATAGCAGCCCTCGACAAGCCGACTAGCGGCGACGTAGTTGTGTTGGGGATAAACGTCTCTTCCATGCCTGAAAAAAGCTTGGAAAAGTTTAGGCTAAAGAACGTGGGCTACCTCTTCCAAAGCTACAACTTAATCCCCTACTTAACTGCCGAGCAAAACGTAGCGCTTCCCCTCATGGCCCTAGGCGTGAGGAGGGAGCTGGCGTTGTTAAGGGCGAGGGTTTTGTTAGAACTAGTGGGGTTGGAAAAGGCGGCTAAGCTCTATCCAAGCCAGATGTCTGGCGGCATGCAACAAAGAGTCGCCATCGCCAGGGCTCTTTCCACAAACCCTCCTATTCTCGCGTTAGACGAGCCTACTTCTAATGTGGACTTAGACAACGCCTCGGCCGTGCTGGGGCTAATAGCCGCGATTAACAAGGTGTTAAAGACTACTGTGTTTGTGGCGACGCATGACCCAGAGGTGGCGAGAATCGCCACTAGGATTGTGTACATAAGAGGCGGGCGCGTCTATGAAAACGTGGAGCCGCCTAGGAAAGACCTTAAAATAGACTTAGAAAAGGCATTAGAAGTATATCAAAAACTAAGACATATAGACGAGTTAATAGGCCTATGAAGGCCTTGTTGGTAACGCTCCTCGCAATATTTGCCGTGGCCGAGGCCACCTTGGTGGTCACTTACTCAATTAAACTAACCGGCGAGGTGAGCGCCACGGCGCTAGTAAGAGAGGCGTTGGTCAACAACAACTCCACTGCGGCGAACATCTCAGGCGTTTTGCTTCCTCCATACAGCGCAATCGTAGTGGAAACTCCTGCACAAAACCTCTACCCGCCGTTTTTGTCCGTCTCGGTTAAGATAGAGTATGTAAATGGCACTTTTACCAATGGAGTTTTGTACGGCGATAACGCCACTCTTATAAAAATTAGGCTAGTCCTCCAGTCGACTCTCCACATCTCTCTGCCAGTGGTAATCTCCGTAGCCACCGACAACAAGGTAGCGTTGTTATACAAAGAGCCTCCTGCCGTGGTGACTCAGCTGTCGGGATTCACAGTGTACTACTGGACTGTGGTCGTCACAAACAGTACCGAGTTTATCCTGACCATAAAAGTAAGGGAGTTCGGAAGCTTCGGCGCCGTTAGGCTACCCACTATTTCTATAAGTTCTACCCTCCGCCTTAGGCAAAGCCTAGACGCAACAAATGCCAGGCTACAAGAGCTGAGGAGGCTGGCCGACCAGGCGCAGAATTTTACAAAGGCGGTATCTCTATACGCTGATGTTGTCTACGGACAGTTGCAAAACCTCACAGAGCTGATACGTATACTTAACCTAACTGGCCTAGCCTTAGAACAGGGCTCCAGAGCCCTAAACACCTCTGCCTACGCCCTAGAGGCGTTTAGAAGACAGCTATACGCCTTGGGCGACGCCGCCCTGGGAGTGGCCGCCACGCTGAACCAAAGCCTCCTCTTAGTAGACTACCAATACGTGGCGTTAATCACGGCGGCGAATTTACTAGAGACGCAGGCACAGGCCCTGCAGGCATACGCCGACGCCGCCACACGCGGCTCTGAGTCGCTTTCAGAGTCTAGACAGAGGCTTTTAAACATAAGAAGCGACCTGCTTGTCGTAAGGTCAAACCTAGACAATACGATAAGAAGCCTAGAAGAGGTCAAAAAGATGCTGGAGTCCCTGGCTACGCAAGCCCCCAACGCCTCGCAGATTTTATACACGGCCGCCGCCTCGATAGACGCGGTGATAAGCCAGCTTAAAGCCGCGAGAAATTCAGTCGACGCGTTGATAGACGTGATTGATAACACGGTGGCTGTGGTAGATTCGCTGAACAACGCGCTGCAAGACTCCAACAAGAGGCTGTCAGACCTATCCTCTGTCTTAAACTCCACCGCCGCTTCCACCAGGAGAAACGCCACAGAGCTACGCAGTACGATGCCCAAGGTGTTGCTAAACGCCTCCAAGAACCTCACAGCCGTGGCCGAGAACCTCTACAAAACCGCCGACGAGGTAAGCGGGTTCGAGGCTCCTCTGGCCAACGCCACTAAGACGTTGGTAGGCGTCGCGAAGAGGCTTAGAGAATACGCCAGCCAGCTGGACGAGTACAGAAGACAGCAACTAGGGGCGTTGCCGAGGCTCGGGTTCGTCCAGTCCGCGATACAGAACTATACGGACTACATAAATCGACAGGTAAAAACTCTTGAATATCAGAGAAGTGCGTTAAGTAACTACTACAGCGCTGTAAACTACAGCGAGGTGGAGATGCGGTACTACATAGAGCTTCCAGTCGTCGTGAGGAATATCACGCTGAGAATTAACCTATCTCCTCAACAGCCAGCGGCGAAAACCCCCGGGGTCAACCCCCTGATCTTGGCCACGCCCCTCGTAGTGCCTATAGGGATAGCGTTACGAAAATTAAGGGGAAAACCTAAGCCTTGAGCT
>JBEULK010000013.1:0-7142 GCA_041287325.1 Pyrobaculum sp.
ACGACGTAATGCTCGCAAAGGAGGTCGTCAGGAGGGGCAGGTTCAAGGCGGCGACCCACGGAGGCGTTGCCCACGCAGACGACACGCTGGCAGCCGCCTTGCTACACCGCGCCGGGTCGGAGGCAATATACAGGCTAAACACCGCCGAAGAGGCGGAGAAAATAGAAGGCGACGTAGTCCTCTTCGACATAGGCGACTCCTTCAAAGACAGACTGCCTCCTAGGTTCGTCGTGCTGGACCACCACGGCGTGTCGGACCCCGCGGAGGAGCCCTCCTCGGCGGTCCAAGTGGCCCTCGCAGTAGAGGCCAAGCCCACGCCGTTAGTGGCGACGCTTTTACATTTCTTAGATCTATTCGACAGGTTTGGGCCCGTTGTGAAGAAGTGGGCAGGGCCCTACGGAAACTCGCTCAGCAACGGAATGGCCAAGTACTTCTCAGACGCAGCCCCCACCGGCCTGGTGAAGGACGAGAAGTTTCTGGCGTTGCTGGCCGACGCCTTCTACTCCAAGCTAGACCTCGACCCCCAAGCCCTCACAGAGGCGTTTAGAGTGGCCGAGAAGGTACCGGCGGCGCAGTTGGCCGCCCAGTTCCCCAGGACCTTTCAGACTCTCAAGCTAATGGTAGACGCGGCGTCGAACCCCGCAGTCTTGACTTCAAAAGAGGCCTACGAGACGGGGTTCGGCGTAGACTTCGCATGCTACGCAGTCCTCGCAGTGCCCGAATTAGAATCTTACGTCGTGAGAGGGTTGGAGAGACACTACGCAGAGGCTAAACGCGCCGCCGAGCTCGCATCTGCGGGCAGGTACGTGTTAGTAGACGGAGTGGCCTACGTGGCCGTGGCCGCGGAGGACCACGTCCCCCCCGGCCCGCTGTACAACGCGTTGATGGACCTCGGCCAGCTTCCAGACAAGCCGGTGTTCGTCGTGGTAAAAGACAGGAGAAACCCAGGCGCGTACACCCTCTGGAGGCCTGACAAATATGCAAACGTGGTAGACTTCCGCAGACTCTCCGGCGACGCACTCATCTTCAAACACGCCAGCGGCTTCCTGGCGGTGGTCAAGGCGGCGAGCGCCGAGGAGGCCGCCCGCTGGGCCCTCGCCCGGCTATGATAGAGGAGGTGTTCAAAGACCAAGATCAAATAGACTTGGGAGAAAGGGTGTTAGACGTAGGGGCCGGCTGGGGCACCACCACGGAATACCTGCTGAGGAGGGGGCTGAGGGTCTGGGCTGTGGACGTCGACCCGGGCTCGGTGTCGTACCTGAGGTCGTTGTTTAAAGACTTCGTCGAGGCGGGCCTCTTAGAGGTTAGGCTTGCCCCCGCCGAGGCGTTGCCTTTTGGAGACAACGCCTTCGACTCTGTGGTGTCTGTGGCCGCGGCGCATCACTTCAAAGACGTAGAGGCGGCCTTGAGGGAAATGGACAGAGTGGCCAAGAGGATGGTGGTTATATACGACTGGACCCCCGAGTCTGCCGGAGTTACAAACCCCCACAGCGCAGAGGAGCTAGAGGCCAAGATGAGGAAAGTTGCCGCGGCGGCGCGGGCGCTGGGGTACGTCTTTACTAGACGGCGGCTTTGGTACCGCTTAACAAAGCAAAAAATTTAAACAAAGACACTTGGTTGAGCATGAGGCCGCTTCTCATCGCCGTCTTGCTAGCTGTGTCCATATTGGCGGCTGGGCCCATAAGGCTTGAGGTAGACGCCGTGTTGGTGTCGCCTATCAACACGACTAAGATAATAGACTACGTGGTGTCGGCGAAGAAGGCCGTCTACGCCGAGGTCTACGTGCTTACTTACAAGCCCCTAGCCGACGCCTTGGTGGCCGCGGCGAAGAGAGGAGCAGACATATACGTGGTGCTGTCGGCGAGAGTCTACGGAGGAGTGCCGCAACAGGCAAAAGAACTGGCAAACTACATGGAGCAAAACGGCGTGAAGGTGAAGTGGAACAACGACTTCCCAAACGTACACACCAAGCTGTATGTAATAGACAACCAGACGGTGATCATAGGCAACATAAACCCAACGGCGTCAGGCTTTACAAAAAACAAGGGCGTTATGCTAGTAATTAAAAACGCCACCCTCGCCAGACAGTTGGCGGCGATTATACTAAACGACTACAGAGAGGTCTACCCGCGGTATAGATACTCCGGAGTGCTGGTGTCGCCGATAAACTCGCAGGAGGGGCTAGAGTGGATCCTCTCCCAGCCCGGCACGCTGTACATAGCAATGGAACAGATCTACACGGACTCCGGCCTGGTCCCATACATCATAAAGTACCCCCAGTACTACGCAGTAGTCGCCAGGACAGACGCCGACATAAACGCAGTCGTCGACGAAGAAGTGGTGGCTAAAATCATTGTAGTGGGCAACTACGTATACGTAGGCTCCATAAACGTCGGATACTACTCAATACAGAGGAATAGAGAGGTAGGGCTCTTAATAGAAAACCCGAAGCTGGCAGAGAGGCTGAGGGCCCTCATATTACAGTGGTACCAAGAGGCCGGCGGCAAGGTGGAACTGCAAAAAACCGCCACAGCCCCCACGACGACCACCACAACCGCCCCTCGGGCCACCGCCACGGCCGCCGCGCCGCAAGACCGTACTTCCCTAATCCACGGAGTCATATGGGCCGTTGTGGTGATACTCGCCCTTCTCTTCGTAATCTGGATGAATAGGAAAAAGCCATGAAACAGGAGTACTACATAGTCCTCGAGCTGGTGAACTCGGGCCACTCCCCAGAGGAGATCGCAGAGATAATGGGCCTCGCGCCCCACGACGTAGTGGCGGTGTTAGACGCCCTCAGGGAGAAGGGCCTCGTAGAGGTGAGGCGGGGCTTCTTCGGAGAAAGGTACGTGTTGACAGAGAGGGGGAGGGCCCAGTTAGAACAGTGGAGGGGCGAGGTCGGAGGCCAGCTGGAGGTCGCCGCCGAGATGAGGAGGTCCGGGCGCGAGACGGAGGCGATTGAAATAGTAGAACGCTGGCTTCCCATCCTCCCCGTGTTAGTAGGCCTGGGGGTGGTGTCCCTAGCCCTTTGGAAGTTGTTAACCGGCTACTTGGCCTCGGCCGACGACTAGCCCAACAGAGCCTCCGGCGTCGAGGTACCGAGGCGGACGCGGCGGGGGTCCTCGCCGAAGCCAATTGCGTCAATGATAGCCCTGGCCTGCTCCCGCGACCTGATGCCCCCCGCCATCTTTACCCCCAGGGCGTAGCCCCTCTCCCTAATCCACTTGGCAATAGCGGCGGCGCGCTCGGGGGTGGAGTGGACGGGGTTGCCCAGCTTGGCGGCGTAGGCCTCCTCGGCGAAGCCAGTGGAGCTTTTTATAAAGTGGGCCCCCGCCTCAGCCACAATGTCGTAGAGCCTATACCGCTCCTCATCTGTGAGGTACGGCTCCTCCACGATGACCTTCACCACGCGGCCCCCGGCGGCGCCTACCACCGAAATTAAGTCCCGCCGCACCTCAGCCCACCTCCTAGACTTTACCAGCCCGATGGGCGCCACCACGTCCAGCTCCTCAGCCACATCCGCCATTTTAGAGGCCAGGCCAGCCCGCACTGCAGTGGGCAACGCGCCGAAGGGGAAGTCCACCACCACGCACAGCCTCACTCTTTTCAAGAGGGGCCTCACAAACACGGCGTAGGCGGGGTTGACGCAGAAGGCGGCGACGCCCAGCTCCTCGGCCCTAACAGCCCCCCTGACCACCTCCTCCACGGTGAGATAAGGCTTGAGCAACGCGTAGTCAACTAAGTGAAGCATAGAGAATAAGCCACGTTTAAATAAAAACCCGACTCAGTCGGATAGAGTGAATAAAGCGAGGCGCTGGGCGTCAAAGCCCCGCCGCGTGGTGAAGAGTCTACCCGCGTACCTTTCGCCCGCACTCATGCCAATACGCCGCCCAGGTGAGTACGAAGGGCGTGGCTAGAAACACGACCAAGAAGACAAAGTCGACAAGGTCCCTAATGACGTCTCTTAAAAGGAGAGTCGACGTCTGGTCGTAGGAGAAGGGGAAAGTCGCATAAAGAGGCCCTCTAATCATTGAGCACTTAGAGGAGTATGTACGCTCAAACAGCTCGACGACAATAATATACGGCCAGAGGAGGAGATAAGCCACCAGAGGATCAATCTTCGTCAACACCACCTTGAGAAAGTAAAAGATATGGAACCCGACAAAGATCCAGAAAAAAGATGTCTTCACAAGCTTAAGAAGCCCTCCGCTTTTATTCTTTTCGCAGAAATGTGTGAGGTATAGATATTTTAACGCTGGCGGCGTTCATACCGATACACAGCCCACGTGAATACGAATGGGAAGGTGACAGCAATAACAGTCACGGCCAGTAGGGGTACGCTCACAAGGCCTCTTAGAATATCGCTTAAACTCCGCGACGCCAAGTCGTAGAAGATTAAACACCCACCAAAAAGCGCTCCTTCGATTTCAGGAAATTTAGAAACGTACCTGTGGTAGAACAGATAGCCTACAACATACAGCCAGAGGAGGAGGTAAGATGCTGTGGGATCAGCCTTTCTTAATAGAACATTGCCAAAATAAACAAAATGAAGAAGAACTATAAAAATAGAAAAAACAAAATTCTTACGTACTATATTATATTTCAGCATTTCATTAACCACCCAATCCCCCAACCCCTGACATATAAATATGCCCTAAAGGCCAAGCTCACTGCGCTCACTCCGCCTACTGCGCCCATAAGGAATCCATGGATTCCTGCATTTAACCCGCACGCTACCGCGCGGCCTACGTTGCCAGTCGTGTAATATGTTTTAATAGCGGTGGTAATCCCCGCTAAGGCTCCCATTACTAGACCCACTACAAGCGGGCTTAAATCTGTCACTAACGCATATCCCTCTTTCACTGGGAGGTCTATTGAGGTAGCGGCTACGGCTCTTCCCACGTCTCTTAATGCTTGCGCTATCTGTGGATATGCCTGTGGCTTGTACTGCTTGTCTGAGGCCTGCCACCTAAGCCTTAGCCTGTCCACAGCGTCTGCAAGCAGTAGGTAGTACTGAGAGAGGGTGATGGAGGCGTTTACCACTACCCAGTCTCCGAAGTAAACCGTCTTGTTCTTGAACCAGTAGTTGGCCCAGGTGAAGACGTAGTCGTATCCCCCTGCGCCGGGCGCGGCGAGGGAGATCACATACAGCCTATGGCTCTCGTTTATATACTTCACGTAGTAGAGGAGCAGGTAGGAGCTCCCGTCCACGTAAGCGTTGGTGTAGTTAAGCCAAGTGTTTGTGTCCAGCCTCGTAGAGGTCCAGTTTGAAAATCTTACTGAGACACATCCGTCGCACTGGGTGTTGTTCGTCATGGCGAACGTCACGGTGCCGTTGACTAACACGTATAGGCCAGAGGCGTTTACCACGACGTCGCCGTGTTTAGAGAGGGCTTCTCTAAGAGATGCGGCGAGTCTAACCGCCTCAGTGACGTTGGAGCCGGGTATCAGGGGGGTGTCTACTATGGTAATGCCTTTGTCAGTGACGTAGGCTGTGTGAAACAGCTCATAGCGGTATTGCATATCTAGGGGGACGTTCAGCAGGGAGAAGGCGGCGAACACAGTGTTTATTGAAAACGGTAGCCCATCCACGGCGTTGGCAAACGCCACTGCCGCGATTACCAACAACCCAACCGCCCACCGCATGTGTCAAAAAACTCATCGCCTTTTTTTTTTCGTTCGACTTCTTCAGAAAAAATTGTTTTGCAGGCGCCTAATTTTTGTGTGTGTTGTGGGGCGCCTCGCCGGTTTAATTGATAAAAAGTCTTGTTCTTGCGGCATGTATGGAGTTTGTGAGGGCCCACCTCTTTGTCAGGGGGAGGGTCCAGGGCGTATTTTTTAGGCAGTCTATGCGGGAGGTGGCTAGTAGGAACGGGGTTAGGGGGTGGGTGAGGAATAGGTCGGATGGGCGTACTGTGGAGGCTGTTTTGGAGGGGCCGAGGGACGCCGTGTTGAAGGTGGTGGAGTGGGCGAAGGTGGGGCCTCCCGGCGCCAGGGTGGAGGACGTGGAGGTGAGGTGGGAGGAGTACAGGGGGGAGTTTAACGACTTCCGCATCTTGCCCACCGAGTAAAGTTTTAAACCTCTGTCCCGGTGGGTCTGGGCTGGACGGCCGGGTGTCCGGCTGCGTGAAAGGCCCGCCCGTGTGAGCCGTACACCTACTTTGTTGCTTGTAGTTTCATGCCGCCTTCGAGCCCGCCCTCTGGGTGGTACCAGTTTTTTACTATTTTGAAGCCGCATTCCACAAGGAGCTTCCCGATCCGAGTCTCCTCTGGGGGGTAGCCTCTCTGGAGTTTTACAAAAGTTTCGGGGTCGTCTACGTACTCGACGTAGAGGACGTCTCCCGGCTCCATGTATCTGTACAATACGCAGAGCACCTCCCTAAGCCACTTTTCGTGTGCCCTTGGGGAGATGGAGAACGCCTCTGCCCACGGGCCGTAGTGCGGGGGGCGGCCTTTGAAGACTTTTACCACTAGCAAAAGCCCCTCGTCGTCGTACAGCTCGAAGTTTGTCTCCTCGGCGAATCTGCCTCTTCTTGAAACTGCCCTGAGGGGCTTGAAGGAGTCCTCGGTTAGGCGGCTAAGCACTTACCAACACCGTCTTCTTAACTCTTTTTTCGAGGTACATTGCGTAGAGGACCTCGGCGACGTGCCCCCCAAGGGCGTTGGTTAGGACTTGCATAAGCTCCTCTTCTCTGACCTCGTCTAGGGTTTTCCCCAGCTTCTTCACCGAGTAGTATATGTAGTACCGGAGGGGCTCGTTTACGGTGTTTATAAACTCTTTAAACTGCATGGGTGTAGATACGCTGTGTTATTAATGTATTATGTGTGAAATACGGAGAGTAGGCTGAAACTAATCTGCGGCAAATTTTCTAATTAAGATGGGGGCCATGACTCCAAGAACCACCGCCAGTATAGAAGTTAGTAAGTCTCTGTAAAATATGTAAGGGTCGAGGGACGGCGCCGAGATTGTGCTGATCAAAAACAAGAGGCCGAGTACTACGGCGACTGCGCTGAGGGCGTATACAAGCGGCTTCGTTTTCATAGCTCAAAAAAGAGCGGGTTATTTAAACCTGCTTAGCCTCCTCCTCCTCGCCGGCTGAGAACTTGCGGTGGAGCAATGGCGCCGCGAATCCCGTGGCCAC
>JBEULK010000014.1:0-7094 GCA_041287325.1 Pyrobaculum sp.
ACAGACACGGCAGTAAACCCCACATCCTCGGCCCAACGCGCCGTCTGCTCCGAAAACCAGCCCACGTCTCTAAACTCCACCGCCGCCCTCTCCCCCAGCAGACGCGCCACTCTTTCAACCCTCTTCACGTTCTCCGACGAAGGCTTAAAACCGGGAGGCATTTGAAAAAGATAGAAGTCCACTAAGTGGTCCATGGGGGCGAAGAGTTGTAAGAAACCGCCAAGCCTCTCCAAAGCCTTGTCAGAGAGGCGGCCGAAGTGCGTAATGCTCCTGTGCACCTTGACAGCCCACCTAAGCCCCCGCCCCTCCTCAGCCCAGCGCTCTACCTGTCGAAGAGGGGGATATCTATAAAAACTGGCGTTCAGCTCCACGGCGTTAAGACCAGAGTTTTGCACATACCACTTCAACGACTTGCCCAAATTCCACGAATAAAGCCACCCCGACGTTCCTACGAAAACTTCCACTTAAGAGAGGAAAACTTTTTAAAATTACTCTTCCCAAGGGTACTAGCCCCGGTAGTCTAGTCCGGCAGGATACGGTATAAAAATGTAAGGCGCCGCCTGAGGCGGGCCTGCTTGACAAATGTCAAGGCCAATCGAGCCCGTGACCCGGGTTCAAATCCCGGCCGGGGCGCCATCCTTCTGCTTTGCCTTTGCTATGTAAACTGCTTGTGACAGCGACAGGAACTAAGGCTAGGACTACAGAGGCGGGGTTTTTGTCGTCTTCCGTCTAGCAGTTAAGAGTATGACTTGCGGTTTCCTCGCTTCTAGGCTAACGGAGTCCTTGGCCGGCTTTTTCGAAATAAGTTCGCAGTAGAAATATTTAAAAATACATAAAGTCAGATATTCATGCCAGAAGTTAAAGGTCCGTACCTGGGGATGCAGATGCCGGAAGATCTGTGCTTCGAGACAGACCACGGTAGAAAGTGTTTTAAGGAGTACAAAGGGAAGTGGTTGTTGTTATTCAGCCATCCAGCTGACTTCACGCCTGTGTGTACTACAGAGTTCGTCGCGTTTAGCCGCAAGTACGAGGAGTTTAAGAAGAGGGGGGTGGAGTTGCTCGGCTTGAGTGTAGACTCTGTCTTCAGCCATGTGGAATGGAAGAGGCAGATTGAGCAGATGTTCGGCGTTAAGGTGCCGTTTCCAATCGTCGCCGACGTCGATATGAAGGTGGCCAGCTTGTTCAACGCCGTGCCGCCAGGCCAGACGCTTACTGTGAGGACCGTGGCACTGGTCGATCCTGAGCTGAAGCTGGCTTGGTTCGCCGCCTATCCGTACAACAATGGCCGCAACATCGACGAGATTCTGAGGATCATCGACGCAGTGCAGTTCAGCTACAAGAACGGATACGCCACCCCGGCTGACTGGAAACCTGGCGATCCGGTGATCGTGCCGCCTCCGGGCACAGCAGAGGGCGCCGAGAAGAGGCTAAAAGAACAAGGCATCGAGTGTAAGACTTGGTGGTTCTGCCAAAAGAAGTACGAGTCAGCGGTTAAGGCCTAAACCCCGTTTTTTTAGCTCTGGGTTTTTAAGAGCGGCGCGCCGCGTAGGCACAACTGTAATCTTTGTAGCGCCTCTTCGCCTTTTGCTTTTCCACATTCGACGCTCTTTTTATCCGTACCAGCCGCCGTTTACGTCGATGAAGGCTCCGTTGATGTACGACGCGGAGTCGCTGACTAGGAAGGCGACTACTTCGGCCACCTCCTCGGGCCTTCCTACCCTTTTCATATACACCGTGTTGGAGGCCCAGGCGTGTATGTCGCCTGTCTTGGCCTTGGCGTGGAAGGAGGTGTCTATCAGCCCCGGCAACACGGCCACGACTCTAATCCCCCTGGGGCCCAGCTCTTTGGCAAGGGCCCTGGTGAGCCCTAACAGCCCCGCCTTGGCGGCTGCGTAGGCGAAGGCGCCTCTCCCCCCGCCGGTGTAAGAGGCTACTGAGCTGACGTAGACCACGGCGCCCCGCTCCATAAGGGGGACGAACAGTCTGGTGGCTATGTAGGCGCTTGTGAGGTTTAAGTCGACTATCCAGCGCCAGTACTCCAAAGTGGACTCCTCCAACGTCCTCCTTTCAGGCAGCCCACCTGCGTTTACTACAAGCGCGTCTACCCGGCCAAACGTCTTCTGTACCTCTTCTGCAAATTTAGACATCTCTTCCCACGACGCCGCGTCTGCTTTTTTGAACAAGACTTTGGAATACTGCGAGGCCTCGGCAGCGACGGCCATCGCCGCTTCTTCGTTGTGTAGGTAGGTGAAGGCCACGTCGTACCTCCTCTTGGCAAGGGCCTTGACCGTTGCAGCGCCGATGCCCGTAGAGCCCCCGGTCACAACTGCAGTAGGCATAAAACATGTTTACTAAATTGTTATTAATGATTGTCGCCGGGGTGGACTTGGCAGTGGTGCGCCCCACGGCTGTGGCTGTTTTAGAGGAATGCGACTTGTTATACCTGGCGCTGGCGTCTTCCGACGAGGAAGTCGTGTGGACTGCTCTGCTGTTTAAGCCCAGGGCGGTGGCTATAGACGCACCCCTCACGGCGCCCGAGGGAGGAAGAGGGCTGAGGGACGTGGAAACGCAACTAAGGAGGCTGGGCTACCGCCTCCTGCCGCCTATGATGGGAGGCATGAAGGACTTAACGCTGAGGGGGATAAGGCTCAGCAAGTCCATGTCGGCAGACGTGGTGGAGGTACATCCAACGACCAGTCTAAAGGCCATGGGGCTCAGCCGCCGTGACGTAGAGAGGCGCTACGGCGTCAAGCAGAAGGACTTAGTAGACGCAATAGTCGCCGCGCTGACTGCGTTGGCGTATGTAAGGGGGGACTACAAGAGGTTCGGCCCCTTCGTACTGCCGACTAGCAGAGTCTGCCTCTAGCGGCAGAATCTGGACGCGGCTAGGACGTCTACGCCGCGTCTCCCCAGGGCGAGGTCTGCGGCCAGCTTCCCAAGGGCGGGGCCGTAGGTCCATCCCAGGCGGCAGGCCCCCGTTACCACGGTGACGGACCCAATTCTATCCACTACGGGGAACCCGTCGGGAGTGCAGGGCCTGTAGCCGACAGCCCAGTCGACTATTTCAAAAGAGCCTAGGAGCTTTCTAGCCCTCTCCAACACCCTCTCCCCCGGCGTGTGGTCGTCTGTGCCGTCTAGGTCGAAGCGGCCGGTGACTTTTATCCATTTTGATAGGGGGACCGCTGCAACCCCCCTGGACATGTCTACAAACATGTCCGACGTCTTCGCGGTAGTCCTAAACCCGTATCCCTTAAAGGGGGCCACTGGTATGCCGAACTTTCTCGCCCAGTACCCCGCGGCGACGACCACGGCGTCTGCCTGCACGACGTCTCCCCCCTCCAGCCAGACCTCCCTACCAGCCACCTCAACCGCCCTTCGTTTTATAAACTCCACCCCTCTCAACTCTTCTAACATCCTTTTTATGAAATCTTCTGTTGAGAGCTTCGCCGCGTCTAAGTACACGAGGGCGTCTCTGCCGCAACACTTGCCCGCCTCTACCCTGGGGGCGAGGGGATCTCTCCTAGCCTCTTCTAGGGCCTTCCCCACGTCTATGCCTACCTCGTACAGAGGCGTCTCTGCGTATTCAAAGTCGTTTTTCGCCTCGGCGAGGGCGCGGTACTGCCTCCAGGAGAACTCCCCAAGTGTCTTCACTGCCTCCCACATCTCCTGCGGGGGCTCCCTCCCCCACACTTTTAAATACGCCGAGATCCACCTCCAGTCCCAGGTCCTTATCCTGGCGTCTCCCCTGGCAACCATGCGGATGTAGCGCAGTGGGTACGACCGGACGTTTATCCTATTGATTACAAAACGGGTAAACTCCAATATGCCCGCCGCCGCCTTTGACCACTGGCCCGGCTCTCCTTGTTCTACGAGGACCACCTCGGCTCCTTCTTGTCTGAGGTAAAAGGCGGCGAAGAGGCCGACGACGCCTCCCCCCACAACTGCTACTTTCATGATAAATGTTAAGAACCTGGACTTTTATATGTGTCTATGAAGTGGGTAATCCCCGCAGTGGCTGCGCTGGTGGTGGGGCTGTTGGTGGGATACTTTGTAGGGCTCTCCACGGCGCCTTCTCCGACGACAACGCCTACGTCTACAACTCAGCCGACGCAGACCGCGGCTATGCAACAACAATGCCCTGTTTCTGTCGACGTGATTAAGAAACGCGGCAAGTTAATACTAGGTACGGACGCCACCTGGCCTCCCTGGGAGTGGGTGCGGGGGGACCAGATCGTGGGCTGGGACGTCGACATCGCCAGGGAAATCGCCAAGGCGCTGGGAGTCCAGCTGGAGGTGAGAGACATGCGCTTCGCCGGGCTTTTAGAGGCGGTGAGGAAAGGAGATGTAGACTTGGCGTTGAGCGCCATTACCTGGACCTCTGAGAGGGAGAAGGTGTTGGAGTTCTCCATGCCGTACTACCTAGAGTCGATTGTGGTGGTCACTAAGGCTACTAGGACGGACATAAATAAGGTGGAGGACCTCTACGGCAAGACCGTGGGCGTGCAGATAGGCACGACGCATGAGGAGTGGGCCGCCGAGAATTTAGAAAAAACCGGGAGGGGGAACGTGAGGCGTTACGACAAGGTCTACCCCTACATGGTGGAGGTGCTTAGGAGAGGCGACGTCGACGCCATAATCCTCGACCGCTCTATCGCCACGGCGCTGGTTAAAAAATTCCCAGACTTAAAAATTGCCTTCGAGCTGCCGGGCTCGGCGGGGTATATATCAGTGGCGATGCCTAAATGCGCCCAAGACCTCAAACTAGTGGTAGACCAGGTAATTGAAAACTTGATGCAGACTGGGAAGTTGGACGAGATCTTCCAGAAGAACTTCGAGCTGTTTCTCCAGTCGTAAAATTTTAAAAAACCCCCCTTTTTCCACAACGTGCCCTCTACAAAACCGCCTAAGGAGAGGCCCTATGGGAAGAGCAAGATTAGGTGTGTTAGGTGCGGCACTAGGGAGGCTGTGATTAGGAAGTACGGCCTATACCTCTGCAGGAGGTGTTTTAGAGAGGTGGCCCCCCAGCTGGGGTTTAAAAAGTACTACTAGAAATATTTTTAAAACTTAGGCTTCGTCGGGGGCATGGTGATGTTGGACCTGCTTTCAAACGCCCTCACGGCGGTTAAAAACGCCGAGGCAATGGGCAAGAGGCAGGTGGTGCTTTGGCCGGTGAACAAACTGACGTACTACACCTTGAGGGTGTTGCAGAGGTACGGCTACGTGGGGGAGATAGAGTACGTCGACGACGGAAGGGGGGGCAAGTACATAGTCCAGCTCTTAGGCAAGATAAACAACATCGGCGCGATTAGGCCCAGGTTCCCAGTGAAGTACAGAGAAATTGTCCAGTGGGAGCAGAAGTACCTCCCAGCTAGGCAGATCGGCATCTTGGTAATCTCCACGAGCCAAGGCGTCATGTCGCATTTAGAAGCCAAGGAGAGGAAAATCGGAGGCGTCTTGCTGGCATACGTCTACTAAACTTTAAATATTGCCCCATTCGGGGCTTTCTGTGTCTACTGCAAGGCCTAGAAGAGAGCTTCCTCCCCCTCTTCAGAGGCTGATTAGACTTAGGCTACTGTTGAAGAGGAAAAAGCCGGACTTCGTCAGGATAGACCAGTGGAGGTACAAGAGGATTGAGGACAGCGGCTGGAGAAACCAGAGGACGATCGACAACAAGATTAGGAGGAAGTGGAAAGGCTGGCCCAAGCCCGTGGAGGTCGGCTACAGGAAGCCCGTCGCCGTGAGGGGCCTCCATCCAAGCGGCTTTGTAGAGGCGCTGGTGCACACGCCGGAGGAGCTAGACAGCCTAGACCCCAAGACGCATGCAGTGAGGATAGGCAGGACTGTGGGCCTTAAGAAGAGGCTTGAAATTGTCAAGAAGGCGAGGGAGAGGGGCTTCTACGTACTTAACCCGGGGAAGAGGGTGGAGGAGTTGCTTAAGAAAGAGTTAAATACTACACAGTCTGGGCAGTAGGTATGGTCGACGTAAAGAGGCTAGCCGCAGAGGTGCTGGGAGTGGGGGAGAGCAGAGTGAAGATATCCCCCGAGGCCGCGGACAGGGTACAGGAGGTAGTCACAAAAGACGACGTCCGAGCGCTTATCGACGATGGGCTGATCTGGGCCGAGCCAGAGAAGGGAGTCTCCAGAGGCCGCTGGCGCGAGAGGCATGAGAAGAGGAAAAAAGGCAGGAGGAGGGGCCACGGCAGTCGGAAGGGCAGGCGCGTAGAGGAGCAGTGGAAAAACAAGATTAGGAAGCTGAGGAGGTTCTTAAACGTCCTCAAGAGAGAGGGCAAGCTGGACCCCAAGACGTGGAGAACGCTCTACCACATGGCCAAGGGCAACTACTTCCGCGACTTGAGGCACCTCAAGACGTATATAAACGAGCACAAGTTGACAAAAGAGCCGGTGAGGTAACATGGCCAGAGGACCCAGGTACAAAGTGCCATTCAGACGCAGGCGGCAAGGCTTGACGAACTACAGAAAGAGGCGTAGGCTCATCCTATCGAAGAAGGCTAGGCTAGTGGTGAGGAAGACGAACAAACACATAGTGGCCCAGGTCGTGGTGGCCAGGCCCCAGGGAGACGAGACCGTGGCCGGGCTGGACACGCGCGTCTTACAGAAATTCGGCTGGAGGGGAGACGAGAACAACACCGCCGCCGCATACCTCCTAGGCCTAATAATAGGCTACAAGGCAAGGGCCAGGGGGGTGGAGGAGGCCATACTAGACATCGGCCTACACCGGCCCGCCCCCGGCGCCAAGGTGTTCGCAGTGTTGAAAGGCGCAGTCGATGCCGGCCTGGAGATACCACACAGCGAAGAGGTGCTCCCAGCCGAGGAGAGGATCAGAGGCGAACACGTCGCCGAGTACGCCAAGAAGCTGAAAGAAGAAAATCCGGAGGCCTACAAAGCCAGATTCTCCAGATACTTGCAACGAGGACTAGCGCCGGAGGACCTCCCAAGCCACTTCGATGAGGTGAAGAAAAAAATCGTGGAGCACTTCGAGCAGAAGCTGGCAAAAGCCGCCGCCAGGTAAGTTTATAAGTCCCGCCCTCTGAAAGACAGAGTGCCGCCCGAGCGCCGCCGCCGCGGCCCCGTGA
>JBEULK010000015.1:0-2117 GCA_041287325.1 Pyrobaculum sp.
ACCGGGGCCGTGTATAATCTAATGGCGTTTTTTAAATTTTACCGCAGCGGCGCGGATTTCGAAATATCCCCAGCCCGAGGGGTGCCACCGTGCCTCTCCCTCTACTTCAATGGAGAAGAGGGGGCTCTCAATCACGTAGGTTTCGTACTCTCCCCCCTCGCCGACTGGGGAGAAGCCGTATTTTCTGCTTAGTGTTATTAACTCTTCGGCGACTGTGGGGGTTACCACTTTGCCGAGGTGTTGAGGCCCTAGGCCCATGGCCATGGCCGCCGTGATGATGAAGCGCATTGTCCCCGCCTCCTCGCGCAGTAGCTCCTCCTGGTCTCTTCCCCAGTTGGGTGCCAGGTGGGCTACTCCCAGCCTAGCCGCCACTGCGTCTATTCTATCTTTTTGATAGCGGGAGGCCACTGCCCCCGTAACCAGCCCGTCGAATGGACACCTCTCTCGTATCTTGGCGAGTTGTTGTGCCAGCTCCTCTACTTCTCTCTCTTTCTCTCCGCTGACCTCGACGACGTAATGCCTCACGCCCATGGCCTCGCCGTGGAGTAGGCTCCACTTAATGTTCACCGTGTGGAACATGTAAGACTCTGGGTTCCTCGGCACGGCTGTTACTAGGCACGAGGGGACGAGCCCTGCCTCCAGGGCTTTTAACAAGGCATAGTGGCTGTCTTTCCCGCCGGTGTAGAGGACGGCTACTCTCATCTCAGCCTAGCCACTACGCGTTCTGCTTGGGCTATCGCCTCTAGCGAACTTGCGGCGTCTAGTTCTTCTTCTTTGTACACGCCGGGGCCTACGACCACGTATACTAGTTTTTTAGTCTTGGGGAACCACAAGAAGTAGACCTCGTAGGATCCCACGTTTCCGTTTACCCACTCCATTAACCCATTGGCCTCGCCGGCCGCCTCTACTCTGTCTAACAGCTTGGCCACCTCTACGTGGAAGCTTTGGATGAAGCGGAGGAGGTTCACAGAGCGGCGGGTTTTGAAAAATTTATAATTTGCTGCAGCGGCTTTCTCTCCTCTCGTTTAGTCCGCTCTTCTCCTTGGAGGCGCCGAATTTACACACGTCTATGTAGGGCGCGAGTATGAGGCACATGCTTGTGACGAAGTTCTTGAGCTTTGTCCACATGAGTTTTATCTGTGTCTTTTCTTATAAGTCTACTAGTGCGTTTTTTGCCGGTTCTAAACGGCGACCTGTGCCGCGGCTGGCGGAAGGCGCTTTGAAAGGCGGTTGCCTACGTGCCTTGTTTTTGTTGTTATAAACTCTTCCACACGCCCTCCTCGTCTATATGCGCTAGGCCCTCGTCAGAAAGCTTTGACAAAATAGCCCTCACGGTGGTCATGGTCAACAAGACGTTTTCCCACTGCGCCTCCCCGCCGGTTTCTTTCAACAGTCTAATAGTAAGCGTAGTTACGTCGCCTGGCAGAGACCTGGACACGACCTCGACGGCGCGTTGAACAGCAGCGGCGTTTGCGTCAATTAGCTCGTTTATCCTCTTCCTACTCCCGGCCACGGGGCCGTGTCCCATGACCAACACCTCGGGCTCCAGAGCCCTTATCTTCTCCAGAGACGTCAAGAAGGCATCTACGTCCATTAAGTAAGGCGCGCCGTATTTCCTCAGAACGGCCTCGCCGAACAAGGCGTCCCCGGCGTATAACAAGCCGTCGGCGTAGTAGCCAAGGTGGCCGAAGGTGTGGCCGGGGAGCGGCACCGCCTCGAAAGGCCCCACTCTGTCCCCTGGCCTCACAATCCCAGAGACGTTTAAATCTCTGCCTTTGTAAACGGCATTGTTTACATATACCCCGTGGGTGAAGAAGAGCCGGGCCTTCACCCTCGAGACGAAGAGCTCCTCCCCCCAGGGGGCGTATACCTCAGACCCCTCCGGCGTAGCCGTCAGGTGGTCTGCGTGAAAGTGAGTGAGTATTACCTTAGGCGGCTTCCCCACGGCGGCGAGTATCTCAGCCGCGCGCTCCGCCGGCTGGCCCGGGTCGACGACGTGCTCCCCAGCTATCAGCGTGTTCGGAGAGCCTTTCAAAAGCATTATCCCCTTCCGAAGCTCCATGGAGACTAGTATATAAATTAAACCTTCCGAAGCTCCATGGAGACTAGTATATAAA
>JBEULK010000015.1:2217-7030 GCA_041287325.1 Pyrobaculum sp.
CCTTCCGAAGCTCCATGGAGACTAGTATATAAATTAAAAAAAGTTTTGTTACATGACTTTTTCCATCGTCGCTACAGACGGCGTCGACGTCGGGGTGGCAGTTGCCTCGAAATTCATCGCCGTAGGCGCCTTTGTCCCCCACGCCGAGGCGGGGGTGGGCGCAGCGGCGACGCAGTGCTACGCCAACCCGAGGCTGGGAAGGGCTATTCTCGCCCTCATGAGGCAGGGCCTCTCTGCAAAAGAGGCCTTAGAAAAAGCCATAGCAGGAGACTCCGAAAGAGAGATGAGGCAAGTGGCGGCCGTGGACATAAGAGGCGGCGCGCATGCACACACGGGGAGGGGGTGTCCCCACTACGCAGGTCACGTGGTGGGAAGCGGCTACGTAGCCTCTGGGAACATACTCGCAGGCGCAGAGGTCTTAGAGGCGATGGCTAAAGGTTTCGAAACGCAACGCGGAGAGTTGATAGACAAGCTACTTGCCGCACTGGAGGCCGGAGACAGGGCTGGAGGCGACAAGAGGGGTAGGCAGTCGGCCGCCGTAGTGGTCTTGAGGTCAGGCGGCGGCTACTTGGGCCTAACCGACGTGTATGTAGATATTAGAGTAGACGACCACCCAGACCCCGTCGCCGAGCTCAAGCGCTTGTTTAAAATCTGGGAGCTCACGCTCTTAAACAGAGAAGACCCCTCAGACGTAGTTTTGAAAAGCGAAGTAGCCGCAGAGGTGCAAGCCACGTTGAAAAAGCTAGGTTTCTACCCCGCAGAGCCCACGGGGGTGTGGGACGACGAGACTGAGAGGGCGTTTAGAGAATGGGCGGGATATGAAAATTTTGAAAACAAGGTTAGGAACGACGACAAGATATGGAGCTCGCTCTACCGCTACCTACTGGCCAAGGTCCAGGGGAAGTAGTCCGGCGAACCTCAGCCCCCATTTAAACATCTCCAACTTCGCCGCAAAGGCCCCCACCCCGGCGCCCACCGCCTTTACAAAGGCAGAGGAAAACTTGGGGTCCGTCTCCCAGTTTGGAGAAAACCTAACCGCCTTTTTCCTAAACACGAGGAATAAGACGTAGCCCTCGTAGCCCTCGGCAACCGCCTCGGCCAGGTGTTCCATATGCCGCGCCCCCCTGGTGGTCGGGGCATCTGGGAACAGGGCAACGCCGCCTTTCTCCAACGTCACCCCCTTTACTTCAACAAAAGCCGCCCTCCCGCCTGGGGCTCGGAGGAGCAGGTCAAAACGCCCTCCGCCGTATCGAGGCTCAACTCTCTCCAGGCGATGGCCACTTAGCACGTGGCCTTTTTCAATAAGCCAAGCCGCCACTTTGTTATGTACGGCGGAGTCTACCAACACCAGCTCATCGCCTAGGTCCACGGCGGTTAGATAAAAACGGGCCTTTCCGCCGCTCTTCTCCCTCACCCAAATCCTCGCCCCGGGGTAGAGTAGCTCCTCAAGCCTCCCTGGGTCGTGTATGTGTACGTACTCCTCAGCGCCGTTGACCACAGCCACGCCTAGAAACCGATTTAGCCTTTTGACGAACACCCCCTGCCTGTCTGGAGGCGCGATGGGAAAATACATATAAAAATCGCCGTTGTGTTGAGTATATGTCTTTTACACGCCTCAGACTGCCCCTCCCCGGCATGGAGCTCGGACACGTCAACATCTACCTCCTAAAATGCGACGAGGGATACGGCATAATAGACGTCGGGCTTGCGACGTATGAGGCGGCGTTGGCCCTCCTCAGAGGCCTTAAGTCTCTGGGAATAAGGCCAGGAGACGTGGCCAAAGTGTACGTGACGCACTTTCACGCAGACCACATCACCCTGGCCCAGTTCTTAGCAGAAGTGTCCTCCCCCGACTTTTACATAGGCGCCGAGGAGTTGAGAAAAGCGGCCTCGTCGTTTGACGACCTTGCCAAAATGTACGCCGAGGAGTACAAACGCCACGGCGCGCCCCCGGAGGTGGCAGAGGCCTTTTTAAAAATACACCCCATGTCTAGGTACAGGAAGGCGTTTGAAGACATCTGGAAGCTCCCCTGGAGAGGCGTGTCAGACGGCGAGGCTCTCGACTGCGGGCTCAAGGCGGTGTGGACCCCCGGACACACGCCCGGCCACATCGTCTATCAGCTAGGAAACATGTTATTCACAGGCGACCACGTCCTCCCTACAATAACCCCAAACATATCCTGGTACCCCCGGCCCGACTTTAACCCCCTTCAGAGCTATTTAAAAAGCCTAGAAAAAATTAAAAAACCAGTAAAGGGCCTCCCCGCCCACGGCGACGAGATTCCAAACGTGGCCGCTAGGGTGGACGAGATTGAAAAACATCAACAACAACGCCTAGAAGAAGTGCTAAAAGTGATAAAGGAGCCCATGACCACATACCAAGTAGCCAAGCAGATAAGCTGGAACACAGGGCCGTTTGACACCTTAGACATTTACAACAAGATATTTGCCATAGGCGAGGCCTACAGTCATTTACTACACCTAGAGGCAGAAGGACGCGTGAGACGAATAGAAGGCGAAAAAATACTCTGGGCCCCCGCCTAGCCGCCAAAAGGCGGAATTATCTGCACCACGTCCCCATCTCTCAACTCTGTGGCCAAGCCTTTCAGAAAGTCGATAGAGCGTCCGTTCACCCAGACGTCGTGCATAGAGATAAGCGAGTCCCCCCTAAACAGCTTGCTTCTAAGCCCTGGGTAAAGCCGGTCTAATTCGTCAACCACGTCCCTCACAGTGGCGCCGTCTCCCAGCTCCAAGACGTGTGTAACCACGTCGTATTGAGACAGGCCGAAGTACCTAGGGCCAAAGATCTTCACTACCACCCTCACAACCACAAGAACATCCGGTATTTAAAGCTAGTAGAGGCGGAGGACCCAGCCGGCGCAGAAAGCCCACTACGCCGACCCCAGCCAAGCCAGAGGCGGCACGTGCCATCCGCGCAGAGGCGTCTAGGAAGAAAGCCAGCCGCGTCAGGCAGGGACACAATCTGGCGGCAGAGAAGGCGGCCAAAGCCGTCAAGCCATCCTCGACCTAGACGTCGTCGACGCCGACGTTGGCCTCCTTGACGCGGCGCCAAGACGACGTACAAGATGTTACAAGTGAAGTATCGACACAAATAAAAGAATTAACAAAGGATTATAAATAAGAATATTGACATAGGTGTGGTGCGGGGGGTGGGATTTATAGGCCGGCTTCCGCCGTGAACCCACGCAGGCCTACGCCACAGGGACCTAAACCCTGCCCCTTTGACCTGGCTCGGGCACCCCCGCCCGAGCGGTTTAACATATCTGCTTATAAAGTTTTTGGCCGAGCTGCCGCCTGCGCCGAGTTGGCCCGGCATATCCGTCCACCTGTCGTCGATGTGCGTCGTGATTTCGCCTATCACGACGGCCTAGAGGCACCACCTCGAGCGGGTCGACACATAAGTCGACTACGTCTAACGTCGACGACGTCTCGATAAATTCGAGACGGACCCGTTCCAAAATGGAGGCCCCGTCCCTACGTGAGGCCCTCGCGGTGTGGACAAGCGCGAGGCCGACTCCTTCCGGCCCTACATACCAAGCCGTGTAGCGACATAGCCAAGAGCTAGATTCAATGCCAGCAGTAGTAGGAACGCGGCAGTGGTCCTTACGAACGCCTTCCTCCGTCCCTCCCTATCGAGGTAATAAAGCCCGACGTAGAGGAATACAAAATATGCGGCCAAAAAGGAGGCAGGGCCGATCAACGCCGCCGCCATGGAGGCCATCAGTATGATTCCGCCGAACAGAAAGCCCAAGTTCCACCTGCCCCTGGCGGTGAGGGGCGCCGAGGCTAGAAGAGGCTGGAGGACGGCCCCCAGCAACATGACTATCAGTAGAGAGCCCACGAAGATGCCTAACGTAAAGAGCCGAGGGGCTCCCACCATTATTAGCGCCGCGGAGGCCGACAGGGCGAAATACAGCGGGAATTCCAACGGCCAGTGGGGGCCCGCCTTGTCGCCAAACGCCAACACTAAATCGCGTCGGTCCGTGTGGGTTATTCTGGATCGCCAGGGGGCCCTCCAAGGCTGAACTACGCCGTATCTCTCCTTCAGAAACTTCACAAATAAGCCGTAGGCCCTGGGCCCCAAGGCCCTATACGTCTCGTAGTCGGCCGACACCTCGAAGACCCTAAATGCGAGGATTAAGGTGTAGAAAAGCCACGCGAAAAGGAGCCACGACGCCACATCCCTATTGGAGAATATGAAGTCTCCCACAAGTGAGAATAGAGCGACCATGAGAAGGCCTATCTTGAAGACGTGTCTCTTCCTGGCGTGGGCCAGCTCATGGGCCAAGATCATTTTTTTCACCTCGCCGGAGCCCGTCACCAAGATCAGCGACTTGTAGCCGACGCCGAAAGTTATGCCGAACGGCGAGGAGTCGTCGACGTCTATCACATAGGCGCCACCTGGTTGCTGCGCAACCGGCGGCTTGTAGAGCGCCGCGAACAAGAGAGAAAGGGCCGCGTAAATAACAACGGCCTCCACCGAAAAGACCAGGGCATTAAGGGGCTGGGGGTAATTAAGCGGCACCATACTCGCCAACCATATGGAGACGGCCACAAGCGCTCCGTGAGTCAACGCCAACGCCGTCGCGACAGCTTCAGGCTTGCCGCGGTTCGCATATATAGCCAATACAAGACGAATACCAGAAATTGCAGTGAGCGTTAACGCGCCCACCAATGCCACATCCATCATATATTCAATAATAATATTTTTATATGAAAAATAAAAAATAGAAGATATTATGGATAATATTATAAAAACACGAAAAAGTATTGATTCTTGCTTAGAATTCAT
>JBEULK010000016.1:0-22202 GCA_041287325.1 Pyrobaculum sp.
TCTGCAAAGGCGCCAGCTTCGCCGCAGTCGAGCATAGTATTCTAGGCTTCTGGATACAGCCCCGGTTCTCGTAGGCCGGTCTTAGTTACTTCTTCAACTCCGCCAACTTCTTGTTTATCTCGTCTAACAACTGGTCTTTGCTCTTCCCCTCTGCGGAGATGCCGAGGGACTTCGCCATTTCTATGATCTTCTGGTCTATATCCTCTTTCTTCTGGCTCGTGTCCTCTTTCTGGCGTCTGGTCTCCTCCTCTATGCCGGACGCGGCTTTTCTAAACTCGTGTATAGCCTCGCCCAACCCTCTGGCAAGCGAGGGGAGCTTCGACGGGCCCCATATGAGGATTATCACAATTGCTATAAGGACCACTATCCACTCCTGACCTCCCAGTAAGAGATACATGGCAATCTCTTCGTGGACGTATTTTAATCTTTCGCCCTAGGAAAGAGTTTTAACTTAGGTATTAATCTATTGTGTGGAGGACAGGCCGCCGCGCGACAGGGAGATGCCTCTGTGGGAACACTTAGCAGAGCTCGGCCAGAGGCTTAAAAAAGTCCTCATTGCATTCATAATAGTTTTCATCCTCACTTGGATGCCGGCGCCAGACCTCCACGGCGGCTTTATGTCGATACTCACGTCGTTTTTCGTAACTGGCGAGTACAAGCCGCTGGCTTATTGGACTTTTCAGAAAGCTCTAGAGCCCGTGGTAGGCGAGCTTAACAAAACGGCAGGTCTAAAAATCGTTCTGATAGGGGGCGAGGTCTGGAATCCCCTCGCCGCGGCCATGTACGCCTCTTTATACCTCGCCGCCATGGTGGTCTTCCCATTCTTTGTATACGAGCTATGGCTGTATATACAACCCGCGTTGTACCCCCACGAAGAAAAAACGGTACGGAAATACCTAGGCGCGGCCCTATTCTTATTTTACCTAGGCAACTTCTTCGGCATCTTTGTCATATTCCCCTCGTTGTTTAGGTTCGTGGCTGGCTTTGCTAAATTACTCGGCGTAGAACAACTCTTCAGCGTGTCTTCTGTCGTAAGCGTCTGGATTCAACTAGCCTTCTGGAGCGGTGTGATCTTCTTAACGCCAGTTGTCATGGCCACGCTTTCAGAAATCTGCCTCCTCAACCCGTGGACCTTGGCTGAGTATAGGCCCGTCGTATACGCAGTCGCCTTAATTCTCATCGCCGTTGTCACTCCGGACACTACCCTGATCTCCACCTTTCTCACGTTTATCCCATTCGCCGTGTTGTTTGAAATAGGCCTTGTATGGAGTAGAAGAATCGTCAAGAAGTGTCCCGACGTCGCAAGTAGAGGCCGTACAAGTAGATAAGCTTAGGGGTGGGGGCCCACCCCGCCGGGGCGGCTCTTACAAGACCCCACTTCACTAGATACCCGAACTGCCACTCGTCGATGAGGTCTACGACGTATTTATGACTGAGGACGTGTGCCTCAATTAAGTCGGCGACTAGACTAGCGTCGACGTTCAGCAGTTTCAACGCCCTGCCCAAGGCCTCTGCGAAGTCTGGCTCTTTCCACTCCCCCTCATTACTGATTTCCACGCCTTTAAGTTCCACGTCGCCTCGCCTAATAGAGACGTCGCCCGGCGCCTTTATAAACCTCTCCCGCAGGTGAGGAGGCACAGAGGAGTGGAAGACCACGTCGCCTGGGAGGGACAGAGGCTCCGTCACGACGAGCTGTAGGTCGACTCCCATGGCCTCTGCGTATTCGGCTAATATCTCTAGGCCTATGCGCCAATGTCTGGCGTCTACTGCCAGGGACCTCGCGCCTCTCGAGGCAACCGCCACAGCCGCCGTCACAGGGTCGGGCCAAGACAATACACATTTATAAAGAGCGCCGCCGTGCGGCACGACCCGAGCCGCCCAAGATTCTTCTAGCGGCAACTGCGCGTACAATAAGACGGGGTCTACGTAACTTAGACCCAAGTCTTTTTGGTCGGCAAGCCAGGTGTAGAGAGAGGCTCCATATAGCTTTTTAAAAATCTTTGCCAATACAAAGGCGGCGTCAAGCGAGGGGGCGGGCGGAGGCGCGCGGCACCTGGGACTAACCACGACGTCTACGTCGTATAAGACGTGTGGCATCTCGTCGTAGTCTACTATTTGAAGCACATCCATTTATATACCAGAATTTAAGAGCTTCTATGAGCGTGGCTGGCATACGTTTTGACTACATACACGCCGAGCGGCTAGGCGTCCCCCCGCCGGGGGCCCAGCTACAGATGAACATGCAGGTCATGATAGAAGGAGAACGGGCAGTAAGACGTGGGGAGCTGACCGAGATCCCGTTCACAATCAGCATCTCCTCGGTGCCTGGCATAGTCACTGTCACAATTAGAGGCGTGGCTACAGTTCAAGGCGACGTAGACGTCAAAAATCTGCCTCCTCAAGTGGCGGGCCCCATAATGCAAGCCGCCATATTCGAGGCGGCGTTGGTGATGAGAGAGTTGGGGTTCCCCCCGCCTCTGCCAGTACAGCCGCAACAACCTGCGACCTCGCCTCACTACGCGTGATGAGCCAACCCCGGCACGGATTTGTGACGTCTTTTTAGCGGCTGATGTATCGCCTGGTGCTTTTGTCAAGAGCGACTTACGCCCTTATGTGGTTCTATCTGTCGCCAGTGTTGCCTGTTATGTTAAGAGAGCTGGACGTCTCCCCTGTCCTCTACTGCGATGATCTCTGGCTTTTTCACAGGGTGGGTTGGTAAGATATACGACGCGGCGCAGAGGAAAGTAGTGGTGGCCGCGCCAGTCGTGGCGTCGTTGACGTATTTAGCCGTCCCTCTATTCCCCGTCTCTGTCGTGCCAGCTTTAGTATTTCTCTACGGCTTCTCTTTTTCGACTTATATCACATCTATCTACGCCGCGGCCTCGAAGAATTCTAAAAACCCCGCCTCTGCTCTCGCTGTGATAAATGTCACAAACATGGCGCTTGGGCTTCACGTAAGTTATATATTTACAAGAGTAATGGAGTTAGCGCCGGCGTATCCGTGGGCGCTTCTCTCTGCTCTGGCAGTGGCCTCCGCCGCGGCTAGCTATATACTACTAAGTAGAGTAAAGGTTTATTAATAGATTTTTTAAAAACGCAGAGTGCGAGTAGTCATAGCCTTGGGAGGCAACGCCTTTAACCAGCCTGGCGAGCCTATTAGACAAGACATCCACTTGAAAAACGTAGAAGCCGCCGCAGAGGTGGTGGCACGAATAGCGCGTGAGGGTAACCAAGTGTTAGTCACTCACGGCAACGGGCCTCAGGTGGGCTTTTTCGCAGAGTTGCAAAAAGAAATAAACGCCTTTAGGCTCGATGCTCTCGGCGCAGCCACCCAGGGCCTCCTTGGTTATTTTATCGTCTCCGCAGTAGATAAACGACTGGGGCCTGGGCGAGCCGTGGCAGTGTTCACAAGGACTGAGGTAGATTGCAACGACCCCGCCTTTACAAACCCCACAAAGTATATCGGCCCCTCTTATTCTGAGGCCGAGGCTAGGGCGCTTGCCGAGAGGTACGGCTGGGCGTTTCAACAAGACCCGCGAGGCGGGTATCGGAGAGTGGTGCCCTCGCCAGCTCCGCTTCGAATTTTAGAACTAGGCGCAGTGAAGGTCTTGTTAGAGTCGGGCTTTGTAGTAGTAGCGGCGGGCGGGGGAGGAGTCCCCATATGTAACGACGCGGGCGTTGAGGCCGTAGTAGACAAAGACCTTGCGACTTCTATACTGGCAGAGCAGATAGGCGCCGACCTTTTAGTAATTCTCACCGACATAGACGCCGTATATATCAATTTTAAAAAGCCAAACCAGAAAAGGCTGGGGGTTGTGAAAGTCGGCGAGTTAGAGAAGTATTTGTTAGAGGGGCACTTCCCGCCCGGCTCTATGGGGCCTAAGGTGGAGGCTGCCATCCGCTTTGTTAAGTCTACTGGGAAAAGGGCGGCTATCGGAGCCTTAGAACATGGCTACGACGTGTATCGAGGAGCCGCTGGGACTCAGGTAGTTCCCTGAAATTCCTCGATAGGTACCTCGTGTTCTTCTCTCTTTGCCAAGTCTCTTACTTTGACGACGCCTTTCTCCAGCTCTTTCCTTCCAAGGATAATTAAGTAGCGAGTGCCTGTTTTTAATATGTATTCAAACGCCTCTTTGAGGTTTTTATCTCCAAGCTCTATGGCCACGCTATATCCGCGTCTGCGGAGGCTCTTGGCTATCTCCACGGCTTTGCTGTACGCGTCGTCGTCGAATATGTAGATGTAGTAGTCTAAAGCCTTATCCACCGTCTGTAGGCCTATTGCCTCCATCAACCTCTCTACTCCAATGGCAAAGCCGAGAGAGGGGGTTTTAACTCCGCTGTATAGCTGGAGTAAGTCGTCGTAGCGGCCGCCCCCGCCCACCGCCAGTTTGTACTCTCCGGCAAAGGCCTCGTAGACAATCCCCGTGTAGTAGTCTAAGCCTCTTACTATGGAGAGGTCGAACCGAAGCCTTGGCACTGCCTCTAGGTATTTTAATAGCTTTGTATACTCGGCGCCTAGGACTGGGTCCATCTTCGCCGCAAAGTCGGCGGCTTCTTGTAGTGACATCTCCTCCGCCATGTCGTATATCTTCTCCGCCTTATCGGAAGGGACGCCGCCCTCAGTCATTATTTTTATAGCTTCTTCTCTTGTAATTCTTGTCTTCTTATCCAAGGCTTTGTATATTACTTCTTTATATTGTGCAAGGCCCATGGAAATTAACAGCTTGTCTACAAACCGTCTGTCGTTCAGTTTTATGAGGTAGTTTACGGCCCCTGCGGCTGTTAGACATTCGGCAAGTAGTTGTATTACCTCGGCGTCTGCCCGCAGACTGGCAGATCCAACGAGCTCTACTCCAAATTGGTAGAACTCTCTGTAACGCCCGTGCTGAGGCTCGTCGTATCTAAAAACTTTTGAGAAGTAGTACCACCTAACCGGCTTCGGTACGTCTAGGTTGTAAGACAAAACTCTCGCAACTGGCACCGTCATGTCGAACCTAAGCCCTAAGTCCCGCCCGGCCTTGTCTTTGAAGTAGTATATTTCATTCACAACGTCTTGACCTGCCTTAAGGGCTAAGACTTCGAAGTGTTCGACAACTGGCGTTTCTACTCGCCTATATCCATAAGACTCGGCTACTTGTGACATGACGTCCTCTAGGCGTTTTAATGCATAAAACTGACTGGGCAACCAATCTCTCATCCCTCTAACGGGGCGTCTCAAGTGGTCGGGGAGGCCGCTCATAACACTACCCTTTGTACTAACTCCTGTGTTATTTTGACGTCTTGCTGTCTAACTACTGTGAGGAGTCTTGGGAAAAGTTTATTAGACATGCCTACGTACTCAGGAGGCGTCACACCTGGGTCTAGGTCTTTGACGACGTATTGAAAAGCCACAGCGACGCTCCCAGTGGCGATTTGCATAGCCGTCCACTTGTCCTGAGGCCTTACTAAAACCTCATATTGAACGCGACGGTCTCCGCTTACTCCAAAAACTCTCATATAGACCACATCAGGCACGTCAATCCTCAGTCTTGATAACAACTTTGCCGTCACAAGCCTAGGCGGCGGATCTCCCTCTTCTGACATAAAACCCAGCTCTTTTAATAGTCGGACTTTCTCCACGTGTCCAGGCCACCTCAGAGTTTTTTCATACATTGTATTGACTTTGTCTGCCAAGGTTTTTAACAAGGTCCTAAGTCCGTCTGTGTAAAAGGCTTCTAGCTCGCCTAGCGGCGTCTGCACCACCTCTACTTCTCCTAGTGGATCTACTGTTGTTACAGAGCCGTTTTTTAAAATCCGCGCCGGCCTTGTGTACTCCTCTATTAGGTCTAGGGGGCTCCAGGTGATGGAGTATCCAAGAGGGCCCACGGGGCGTTCTGGTATCCCGCCTACGTGAATTCCCAACTCGTCCACGCGCCCCAGTTCTGTCACAATTCTACCTGCCAACACGTTGCTAAGCCCCGGCGCAATTCCGGCATCTGGGATGTACCTCGCCCCCGTCTTAACGGCTATTTCATGTAAGCTGTAAGGATCCTCGGCGTAGAAAGACACGTCCACGACGTCTACGCCCGCCTCCACCGCCTTTTTAGAAGCCTTATAAGCCACGGCGCCGGGAAGCGCGTTGTACACTAAGTCGTACCCGCCGTAGGAGACCTCAAGCGCGTCTTTTGCCACAGCCTCTGGACACGACCGCCCCTTGTCTACCACCGTCACGTCGTGTTTAGATGACAACACGTAGAACAGATACTTGCCGATGTTGCCGCACCCAAGCAAAAGCACCTTCACACCCCCTCCTTGAAAATAGGTTTTTAAAATTGGCTACCTAAACACCACAGCCTCTGAGAGTAGGTAGTTGGCCAAGAATCCTAACAACACGCCGAGTAAGTAGGCTAAGAAGTGGCCTAGTTGCCAAAGCAAAGCCAACGTAGTGACGTAGGTCACCGCGCTTCCGACGGCAGTGGCTACGTGGTATTTTGCCCAGCCGACGAGTATGGGCGTGTTCCTTCTAAAAGTCCAAAGCCAGTTTAACAAGTAGTTAGAAGTAAGAGAAGCCTCCACAGCCAGAGCCACCGACAGCGCCGGGTAGAGCCACTTGGTGGCGTAAAGCACGGCGAACGCCACCCCCACGCCAGAGGCGCCCACCGTGGCGAACTTAAAAGGACGCCAGCCAGACAGCGCCAACACCTGTCTCAGGTAGTCCGCCACGTGTTTCGCCCCTAGCTTCGACCTACCCCTAGTCCTTTTGCCAAAGATAAATGGCACCTCCTTGACGCATTGCGGCTTGCACTGGACGAGGACGTCTAGTAGAATTTTGTAAAGCCCCGTGGGCCTCACCTCAGCCACGCAGTCTCGCCTGTACGCAAAGTAGCCAGAGACAGGGTCTCTCGCCCCCCTAGCCTCTGGTAGCAACAACCTCGCAAGCGCCACCGCGCCTCTCGACACTAGGCGCCTCGTCAGAGGCCACCCCTCTACCCTTCCTCCCTTGACATATCGCGAGGCCACGGCGAGACAGCCGCCCTCGGCGATGGCCGCCAGCGTCGGGGCGAGCTCTGGCGGGTGTTGAAGGTCTGCGTCCATTACCACGACCACGGACCCCCTCGCCGCCTTTGCTCCCTCGACGACCGCCGACGACAAGCCCCTCCTACCCCTTCTCACTAACACCCTCACAGGAAACCGCGCCGCCAGTCGCTCGGCCACCGCCGCCGTGCCGTCCGGCGAGTCGTCGTCAACAACCACCACCTCATAGCCGCGGCCCCCAAAAGCCTTGTCAAGACGCTCCACAAGTTCGGGGAGGTTCTCAGCCTCGTTAAAAGTGGGGACGACGACTGAAATCACAGGTTAGATCTATTTTAGTAAAATATCTTTAAAACCGCAAAGAATATATTTTGAACGTATCAGCTCTTTGTGGAGTTGGCAAACTTGTTTGTAGATAGAGTCTCTTTTGTATACGGGCCCAGCGGCTCTGGCAAGACTATCTTAGTATCTAGCCTAGCCTTTCATTTTGCCAAAGAGGGACGCAAAGTAGTGTGGATTTCTTTTTACGAGTCTAAAGAGACTGTTATAGAAACTTGGAAAGCTTTTGGCTGGGCGTCTGATAAGGTGTTGATATTTGACTTTCCCTTCGTGCCTCAGTATAGAGAAACGCTCTTTAACCAAGTTATAGACTTGGCATACAGAGAAAAGGCGGAGGTCTTAGTAATAGACGGGACAGACGCAATTATTACCGACAGAGCGGCCGCCGACGCGGTCGCTAAAGTGGGAGTTAGTGTAATAGGCATTGAGACTAATTTCAACCCGTTGGGAGACGTGGCTGACACAATTTTAAGACTTAGTACAAAGTACACAAGCTCTGGCGTGATTAGGCGTGTGGTTATACAAAAAGCAAGAGGCAAAGAGGTTCAGATACAGCTTTTATACCTTGCCATACTTCCCACCGGGCCTGTGTTGCTTTCTCCCCTCAGCCCGCCCGCCGAGCCTAAAATAGCACAGGCACCTGGACTCCTAGCCCGGTTTGTTCAGGAAATGTACGCAGGCACTCAAATTGCCGTATACGGCCCATATCAAGCGCTCTCTGCATATGTAGTAGATACATACAACGCAGTTGCCTATGTACATAAACATAGACAAGTACATTTCTTTAAAAAAGCTAAGACCAAGCTTGTGTCCATGCTAGAACACATGAGGCTAGAACACTACGCGCAAAGACAGCCAGGGAAGTATGTAATTACACTAGACGGCGAACACATTCCAAGATCGTTTAAAAGATTTCGAAGCCAAGACTACATCTGGATTGATATCTACACGACAACGCCGCCCCTATCTGACTACGACTACGTCTTTTATGTAGATGTGAAAAAAGTAAGGGCTGAACATTCTCATATCCCTCTTGCCCAAGCGGAGATTCCTCTAACTTAGCCTCGGGAACTTCTTATATAGTTTACGCCCCCCATTAGACCATGGAGTGAACCTAAGTTCACTAAGTGCAGACACGGTGGACGAAAAAGGGCCCTTAAAAACACATTTTATCAACCTACCATGGACATCTACGTCTTTTCAAAAGCTGGCCCTGGTCTGTATTACATCGCCACCTCCCCTCCCTTCTGTGGACAGGTTGAGGTCAAGCTCGCAGAACTTCCCACCAATGCCGAGCCTCCCTTCAAGGCTGAGTTAGTAAGGCTCAGGGGGGCAACGTTTGTAAAAATCCAAAGCTTTGACTTAGAGGAGTTTTTATTTCAAAACCTAGACCACGTAATAGAGGGCGAAGTGTCTGGGGGAATTCTCGAAGGAGTTGTATGTAACAAGAAGGTGAGGATCAAGGTGGCTAGCCCATCAATTGAGGGGCCTATCCTCGGCGTGGTGCCAGTGCGGAAAATTAGAAAAGCGCCGCCCCCCGTCGTCTATGCACTTTACGTGTATAGACTAGAGATAGTATAGCTCCTCTGGCTTGAACCAAAACGCTATTTCTCGCTCTGCCTCTGATTTGCTGTCCGACGCGTGGACTAGGTTGTACAAGACTCTGCCCTCTTCTGCGGCTAGGTCCGGGGAGTCTGTCGAGTAGTCGCCTCGTATAGTGCCGGGAGGCGCTGTGTGGGGAGATGTGGGGCCCACAATTTTCCTAACGACCTCGACCGCGCGGTTCCCCTCTAATACTAACAACACAATAGGCCCCGAGGTCATGTAGCGGATAAGACCTTCTTTAATCTTTCTGCCCGCCTCTACCGGGTTGTCTGTCCCGATTCTAGACTTTGGGTCTATCCCCAGCTCTCTATACGCCTTCAGGAGCTTCTCCCCCGCAGACCTGTACCACTCCTCGGACGAGGGGTAGAATTGTTCAATCTGCTGGGGAGTTGCCCTCAGCATCTTCATAGCTACAATCCTCAAGCCAGCCCTCTCAAATCTAGAAATTATCTCTCCCACAAGCCCTCTGGCCACGGCGTCGGGCTTTAAAATCACCAAAGTTCTCTCCACAGGCATGTTAATAGACTAGGTAGACTAAAAGAGGCAGAGCCAAGCCGAGGGCAATCGACGCAAAGGCCGTATAGGAAGAGGTTACGTTGTCCGCAGGTGGACCTGGGGCCTCTGCCACCATCCTCAAGGCTCTTAAATAATACGGCGTAGCCATTGCGCTGTTCGCCACAATCCAGGAGACGAGGAAGGCGGCTGTCGACTGTTGAATAGGCAGGGATAAGATAAGTAGCACTAGGAACAGCTTAGGCCAGAACCCGAGGAGCGGGGGCAGTCCTAGGAGAGAGAAAATGTTGACGACGTTGAAGACGCTCCTTCTCGGCGGCGACAGGTCTGAGAACTTGGTGGCGAGGTATCCGAAGACGCCGGCTTTTGCAATTCCCGTGGCCAAGGCCTCTAAAACCACGACAAGCGCCGCGAGGTCAGACGCCTTGGCTATTCCAAAGAAGTTTGCTTGGCTGTCTCCCAGCCACCAGATTAAGGACACTGCGGTCAGTGCATAAGACATGTGGGCAACGGAGGAGTAGGCCATGACTCTGCCAATAGTTTTTGCTGTAAGACCGGCTAAATTGGCCACTAACATTGAGGCTAGTGCAATAACCAAGGCTACTAGCCCTACGTCGTGCGGAGTTTTTACCTGTCTAAAAATTGCCAATAATACAAACAACGCAGTGACTTTGCTAAAAGCGGTCAGCGCCGCGGTGCCTCTGGGCACGCCCAGCGCGTAGGCGTCAACTACCCACGAGTGGAAGGGCGCAATGCCCAGCTCAAACATAAACCCCAAGACGGCAAGGTACATCCCCTGGGGCCAGCCCAGATGTGCCACCGCGTACCCGGCGACGATTAACACCTTCCCGACTCCTGAGAACACGAGGTATTTAAACGCCCCCTCTACATTTTCTCTAGTCTTCTCCATTGCGAGCAGTCCGTACACCGCGGCAGACACCAAGGCCAAGGCAGCGAGGGAGTACACCACCGGCAAAGAGGCGTAGTACACATACGCCGCCAATACGGCCGCAACCGCAGAAAACCCCAAGGCTACTCCAAACGGTCCCCACCGCCAGTCCAGCGCCAGAGCTAGGGCTGTGGTTGCGATTAAAACGCCCACAGGCATGCCCACTAGGGCGGAGAACGCGAGTAAAACTAGCGATGTCGCCGCAGTGAAATACCTCCCCTCAGTACTCCACGCGACGGGTACGGCAACGGCGAGCGCCAAAGTTAAGTAGATTAACACTTCTATCATAGTATTACTAATAGTAACAAGGATATTATAATCCCCACGATGGAGTAGAAAACGTATAGACTCAAGTTGCCAACGATCAGACGCCTAGACCACTTAGACAAGGTCCCAAAAATTCCAGGTATTGCGTAGTGGTAAACCCCGTCGAACAGCCCTCTGTCCACCACTAGATAGACCCCCTTAGACAGCCACGTGTATAGCCAAGGCATTACGCCGTCGTAGATAACGGGCAGGTAAAATCTACGGTATGCAAACTCCCACAGTGGGCGAAGCGTCTCGGACCTAACGCCGGGCAACGCCACGTATAGTACATATCCAGTAAGCAAACCGGCCAGCGTCGCCAACACAGACTCTGTCAGTGGGAACTTTACCGTAGCCGCCATGTAGACGCCGAGACCTAGAGTGGCCACTGCCAGCGCCGTGTATGGTAGCCACATTAAAAACGGCGCCTCGTGCACCTCCTCCGGCTCTTTTCCGTGGAGAAATGTAAGGCCTATGAGACGCAGGCCGTATATGGGCGTTATAAAGAGTAGTAGGTAGAGCAACGGAACAAGCAACTCTGTCCCCAGAACATGCGCCGCCTCTGTTATGTTTTCTAGCGCCAAGTCTTTTGTGATATACCCGACGAACGGGGGCACGCCTACTAGGCTTAACATCGACAAAGTCATCGCCGCCGCCGTGATTTTCATGTGCCTGCCCAGCTTACCTACTTCTCCGATAAAACGAGTACCAGCCTCGTGTATGACGGCGCCAAAGCCCATGAATAAAGACGCCTTAGACACGGCGTGTCCCACGATGTGTAAAAAGGCGAAGAAGAGAAGCGTGTGTAGGAGGCGTTCTTCGTGTAATCCCATAAGCCCCGCGGCGCCTGTTGCTGCAGCAATTATGCCTAAGTTCGCCGCCGTTGAGCCAGCAAGCACAAGCTTAAACTCCATTGATGTGAGGGCGATGATCGTAGCTACCAGCGCCGTAGCAAGCCCCACGGCCATTACTATCAGGAAGTAGAACTGAGACCCCTCGACTATTATAAACAGCGGAGTGGTTATAATCAACACGTACACTCCAGCCTTTACCATCGTCGCGGCGTGTATCAAAGCAGAGACCGAGGTGGGGCCTGTCATGGCTGTGAGAAGCCACTCGTGGAAGGGGAATTGTGCCGATTTAGTAAAGGGACCAAGCGCAAAGAATACAAGCGGAACTACTCCCAGAGCCTTGAGAGCGTGAGCGTCTTTCAAAGCGCTAAGCGACACGGTGCCGACGAGTACGTAGAAGATGGCAATTGCCACTAAGAAGAAGGCGTCGCCAAAACGTACTGTTAAAATAGCCCTCAAGCCAGCCTTTGAGGGAGTCCACCAGTAGGGCACTCCCGCCACCCTCTCCTCTTTACCCACCCATTTGTCGTACTCGTCCCGGTACCAGTGGCCAATTAAAGCCCACGAGGCCAGCCCCACGCCCTCCCAGCCTGCTAATAAAAACCAGAGGTTATCCGCGTAAACAATTATGAGCATGGACGTGGCGAAGAAGCCGAAGAAAAACCAGTACCAACCAGGTCTGTAATCCCCCTCCATATACTTCACGCTGTACAGCGAAATGGCCGCCACCAGCCACGCGACGAGGACGCCCATGGGCAGGCTGAATTCGTCAAGCCTCACCTCGATCCTAGCGCCTATTGACTCGATCCAGCCCCAGCCGTATACCCCCTTTACTGCTGTGAAGTACACATAAGTGGCCAGTAACGCCGATATGAAAGTACTAAGAGTCACGGCCCACGCCTTGAATTTCTCAGATTTGCTAAACAACGATATCACAGAGGCGATGAACGGCACGAAAATTGCAAAGAGGACTACCTCCATAGCCCCACTGTCTCTATAGATTTATATACATTGTTAGTTAATAAAGTGGAAAAAGGCGGAAGAAACAAGAGGAGTGAAATCGTAGCCACAGCGACAATCGACACAAGCGCTATATCCACTGGCCCTTGGTCTTCTCTTTTATGAGGACCGAAAAACACGACTCGTATAGTGTTAAATGCGTAGATGCCTGTGACTAACGACATCAGAGCATAGGGGATGTAGTATGGGTAGGACTGTTTAAAGTACTGGGCGTACCCTACTGTGAGGAAGATTTCAGACATCATGCCTACGCTGAGTATACCGGCCAGGTTTAGGAATCCCACAATCGAAGCCCCTGCCAGTTCGGGGCGCCAACCGTACAAGCCGCCCATTTTCTCAATGTCTCGGGTACCTAGGTACATTATGAAATAGCCCGCGGTCATGAAGAGGACGGCCTTGCCGAGGCCGTGGCTTAGGTAAAACAATGCTGCTGCGGTGTATCCGTGTTGGTTTAGCAGAGCTACGCCGAGGAGTAGATAGCCCATCTGCGACACCGTGGAGTAGGCAAAGAGCCTCTTCACGTCTTTTTGTACATATGCCATCAATCCGCCGTAGATAGCCGTGGCAATTGCGTAGTAGATAAGCCACCTCTCCCACTCGGGGTCTGGGAGCGCATACATGCCCACCGCGGCTATTAAATAGCCGCCTATGCCCACTAAGACGGGGCTTAACAACGCAGAAAGCGGAGTGGGGGCCTCGGCGTGGACGTAGGGAAGCCACATGTGAACCCCAAGCGCCGCCATTTTTACCAAAGACCCAACTAGTATTAACAAAAATGCTAGTAGATCTGGATGGGGAATTCCGCCGGCGAGTATAGGCACGTTGTATACGCCTCTTAGATAAAGCAGTAAAAACCCAGCAAGTATTAACAGAGCACCCACGTGGCTCCACACTAGATACATAATCGTAATACGGACCCGGTCGCCGTAGCCGTAGTACAAGATTTGAAACAGCGAGGCTATAAGCGCTATTTCGATTAATATGTAAACGGTAATGAGATTCGATGCCGCGAAGGCGCCGGCGAGGCCTCCCACGAAGAAGCCGTACGTCAAGTAGAAAATTGCCGAGTCTCTGCCCAGTTCGTGTGACCTGTGTTCCATATACGGAGGCGAGAAGAGGGCTACGAATATCCCCACTAACGCCACTGTAAACACAAAGACGGCGTTGAAGGGGATTAGTCTAAAAGCGACGAGATCAAAGGCCGATTGACCTGCCGTGCCCAAAGCTCCGCCTCCAAAAACAACCGACGCCGAGAGGATGAGCAGAGGCGCCAAGGCCGCTGCGGAGATATAGCTTGCGTAATAAGCCGATCGCTTGGCTACTACGTAGGCAATCAACGAAAGGGCCATGGGGAGGAGGATTGATAAAAGGATTATCATACTTCCCTCCCCTCTCTAAGCGTTGTTAAATCTGTGTCTTTTGTTAACGAGTAGCCCCTATATATAAGCGCCGCCAAGATGGAAGCCTCAGATACAGAAATAAACAAGAGGATCAACACGCCGTAGAAAGCCAAGACGGGGTCAACGACAAAGACTGGCGCTAAGACAGTAAAAGCACCCACTGTGACCAGCTCTAAGGCTATTAAAACTCTTACAAGATTCCGAGTAGTGGCGATGCTGTAAAGGCCTAGGAGAATTAAGACAAAGCCTACGACAAAGGCGATCATGTCCTCCTCGCCACCTCTACTGAGACTAGGAGGGATGCGGCGACTACGCCTAATAACAAAACAACGAGGTTAACGAGGTCTCTTGCCGATGCGGCGGCGGTGACTGGCACATGAGGAAGCTGACCCCATACTAAGACGCCGAGAAAAATAGCGAGGAGGGTTAACAAGACAGCGGCAAGCTGGTACCCCCCGCCCCACCTCTGCACGCCGCCGTACATCGCCGCTGTTACTATCACAAGCAACATGACTGCGCCTATGTATATGACGAAGATTAGAAACGCGGCGGCAAACTGTGCAAGATAGGCATAATAAACGCCGACGGCGCCTGCCGCGGCGGCTAGGCTTACTGCCGAGTAGACGTTGTCCCGCGAATGCACTGCCAAAACTCCAAAAATGAGGACGACCAAGAGGATGAGGAGGTCTAACATGCCATTTTCAAAAAAATGACCTTTTAAAAATCTTGGTACTACTTTACTCTGACTTTTACAGGTATGCCGTTTATGTACTTAATAGCCACTTTGACAGGCTTAAACGGGTCTTGAACTTTAGGCTGCTCTCGTTCCATGTCTGGCGTGTAGACCATCTCCTTATAGTCATACCAGGTCAGTTCTTTTATCTCTGTTGGATACAAGGCTTCGGTAGGGCATACGTCTATGCAGAAGTGGCACATGATACAACGGCCGTAGTCTATGCCAGGATACCGCTTGTTATTTGGCGCGAGGTACATCTTAATGGCGTTGGTGGGACATATCCTCGCACACATCATACAAGAAGTGCACTTTTCAGTCCACAAGCCGATCCACCCTCTCATCCTGCCGTATTCTAACTTTTCGTAAGGGTAGTAAATCGTGATTCGCTCAGGCTTTACAAAATTCCTCGCAGCGACTTTCAACGCGTCTAGAGTAGCCTTTACCACCTCGCCTAATGTTGCCGTCATGGCACTCCCAACAGCCTCAACACAATAGACCACGCCACTGCGCCTATGCTAAGAATAAGAAGCCCCCGCCAGCCCAACGCCAACGCGTGGTCTAGGCGTAAAACAGGCATAGCCGCCCTGAGAAACGCAAAGAAGAACATCAATACTAACGTCTTGAAAAACGCCCAGCCGGCTAGCACAAGGTGGCCAAATATATCCGCTGGCCAGCGGTGGGCCTCAAAGCCAGGGATGTACCACCCCCCTAGGAATAGCAAAGTAGCTAAAAACGAGTAGGAAAACGTGGCGTAGTAAGTCCCACCTGCTAAGGATAAGACTAAGAAGATGCTCCCATAGTCACTATACGGCCCTGTGGCTACGTCGCCTTCGTAGTCCGCAATTTCAAATGGAAACCTCGCCGTGGCCATCGCGGCGGCTATGATAAATACGAGAAATGCCAGCGGGTTTAACAAGGCGCCTACGATAAACTGTTGTTTTTTTACAATTTCTAACGGGTTTAATGTGCCGTATAATATCGCCATAGCCAAAAAGGAAAACAACAGAGGCACTTCATAGGCAGCCACCAGCAAGGCCTCTCTTGTTGCGCCTATGTATGCAAACTTGTTATTAACCGCCCATCCAATTACCACAATTGAAATTGAGACGAGGAGTAGTATGACTAGTGAAAACACAAGGCCGTATGAGAGTAGGCCTACGTCTTTAATTAACCTAAGCTCTGGAGTCAGTGGAAGTAGAAGCGAGGCTCCAAACGCAAGCGTGACAAAAATTGGCGGACCCCATACAAACAACAACTTGTGAGCCCCCCTCGGGACGATGGGCTCGCTAATGATAAACTTAAAGGCATCTGCTAGAAGCTGTAAATAACCGCCTAGCCAAGGAGAGACGTGATAAGGCCCAACTCGCATTTGTACCCTCGCGGCGGCCTTACGCTCGAACCATACTACTGTTAGTAGAATTATTCCAGAGGCTGCGAACATTAAAACAAAGAACCAGAGACGGGGTGAAAATAGAAGAGAGGACCAGTCCATGGAGAGTGGCATATCTGCCATTTTTATACTTACCTGTCTTGTTCAGGCGGGAAGTAGCCGAATGACCCATATATTGCTGGTAGGTCCATTAGACGTGATCCAATAAAAGCCTTAATCATAGCTCTTAAATTCTGCCACGACGGAGTCGAGATCTTCACTCTGTACGGCTTCTCCGTGCCGTCGCCGAAGACTTGGAAGTAGTACCGGCCTCTGCCTCCCTCCGTCACTCCGACGCCCTCGCCCTGCGGTAACATGGTGGTAAACATAGCGCCTAGCCTAATCAACTCATTCGCCTTTTCTCTCTGCTTAGGCGGCATGCGGTGGAGCACAGCTTCGCCCACTAGCGGTCCGTCGCGCGGAGCTCTGTCAAGCGCCTGTCTGATGATCTTTGCGCTTTGCATCATCTCACATATCCTCACCATGGTCCTTGCCAGTGCGTCGCCGCCGTCTTCAACGCATACCTCCCACTCAAATTCGTCGTATATGCCGTATTTGTAAGCCCTCCGGGCGTCCCAGTCAATTCCAGACCCCCTGGCGCCCGGCCCCGTGGCCATGAGGCGGGCGGCGTCTTCTCTACTAAGGTAGCCTACGTCTTTTAAGCGGTAGTACCCCACTGGGTTTTTAATTACAACTCTTATAAATTCATCTATTTTCTTCTCCAGGTATTGTAAAAATCCTCTTGTTTGTTCATAAAAGGCGTCAGGCGGCGCCGTTCTTACGCCGCCGGGCAACACCCACGTGGGGGTAGTCCTAGAGCCAGACACCATGGCCCACAGCTGTACTAACAACTCGCGCAAGCCGAAGGCCCACATAAAGCCGGTGGAAGAGCCTATCATTATGGCGTGTAGCCCCAGGTCGTATAGGTGTGTAGAAATACGGGAGAGCTCCCCCATGATCACTCTCAAATACTGAGCCCTGGGAGAGACGTCTAGTTTAGCAAGTCTCTCTATAGCTAAGGCGTAGGCCCACGTCACGTTTATTGCGTCGGGGAGCGACAGCCTTTCAAACAGGGGTATGTTTTGAATCCAGTGTCTAGTCTCCCCCAGCTTCTCCATAGTGCGGTGCACGTATCCGGGGTCCGGGGTAACGTTTACTACAACGTCGCCGTCTACCTCTACTATAAACCTAGTGTGGCCAGAAGAGGGGTGTTGCGGACCCCAGAAAAGGTCTAATACGCGCCGGCCCCCCTCTAACTTCTCTTCACGTAATACTAGGCCGTAATCCTCCGTCCTAATCATATATATACAGGGTATAATGGCTATATAACTATGAGTCCTTTCCTTTTTGCAGTTGTATACAAGGCTGTCCTTTGTAAGAGAGGTGTTTATGAGTCGGCTGCCTAGGGCTAGCTGTCGCGCCGTTGTGATCGTGCCAACTGTAAGGCCCTCGGAAGCGGCGCGTTTCAGAGAGTGGGTGAACTACGTCGCCGTGGACACGGAAAGAAATACTGAACATGAGGGGATTGGGCTCCCGTGTGTTGCTTAATCAGTACGGTGGTAAGTCTGGCGCATTGGCCACCGTGTTGGAACGCGTGGATGCAGATGTCTATGTGTTTATTGACGACGACACAGTACCGGGACAGTGGATAGAGGACCTCAAGTCCGCCGGGTTCCTAGGCCTCGCCACCGCGTACCGCTGGGTCCTCGACAGTCTTCAAAACGCCTTTTCCCTGGGAGGCTTCGACTGAATGGCTTGGCGTAGGGTTTCCCTACGGAGGCGCCATGGCCGTGCCTGCCTACGCCGGAGAGGGCCGTCGAGGCGTTGAAGAGGTGCCTTGTGGACGGCATGGCTTTGACCACAGTGGCCGACGACATCCACGTGTCGCCAACGCTTGTGCCCATGAGGAGGTCGGAGCGATTTTCATAAGACAGGCAACGGCGGCTAAGCTGGGCAACAAGACGCTTTGGGCGTTAGAACTGGCGTACTACCTCCTATGGACTGCCTCTGCGTTGTTGTCCCCCCGCTGTTTTTAATCCAGGCGGCGAGGACGGTCTTGAGGACGCTACGCGCGCTCGGGCGGATGGATTTGTTGCAGGTGTTGCTGTCTCCCTTGGAGCGGCCTCTCCAAGCCTTCGTTTTCGCCTGGTCGTTGTTTAAGAGGCGCTTCTATTGACACGGCTGCGAGTTGCGCAAGGCTTGCGTTTAAAAAGTCGATTCAAGATTCGACGCATGTTACAACAACGCACAAGTAAGACGGAGGCAGAAGAGGCTGTGGCTAAGCTTCTGGCCTTTCTAGGCGAGGACGTCAAGAGGCCTGGCGTGGTCAACACGCCGAAGAGGTTTGTAAAAGCCATGGAGGAGTTGACGAGAGGCTTAAGAGAGCCTCCCCCCGAGGTAGTCTTCTTCCCGCTAGAGTACGACGCCGAGCCAGGCCCCGTCGTTATTGAGGACATCTCGGCGGTGTCTATCTGCGAGCACCATCTACTTCCCATACTTCTCCGCGTGTCGGTGGCGTATGTGCCGGGTGACGGCGTCCCCGGCCTTAGCAAGGTGATTAGGCTTGTCAAATGGGCGGCCGCCAGGCCGATAATGCAGGAGAGATTCGCAGAGTGGCTGGCAGACTTGCTCATGGAGAAGCTGAGGGCAAAGGCCGTGAAGGTAAAGGTGTGCGGCGTACATATGTGTTCATTTATCAGGGGGGTGAAAGACGAGCACCACAACATGATCACCGAGGCGAAAAGGGGGGAGGTCGACGTCCAGCTATCTTGTAGGAGGCCTCTACGATGTAGATGAGGCTGTTAGTCACTGGCGCAAGCGGCGGCATAGGCACGGCTTTGGTAAGGCTAGCGCGTTCTCGACTACGCGATAGCTCTCTCGAGGCAGTCGGAGGGCGACTTATAGATCAAATGCGACGTCCTGGGCATCACGTGTCTCCGCGAGGTAGCTAAAAAGTCGGAGTGTTAGACAGCATCGCGTTACTACACGGCCACGACGACCCAAACTTGTGGAAGCTCGGCATAGATAGAGCCGATGCACTTTCTAGAGGTGTTTAAGGTAGACGTTGTGGGTAGCTTCAACGTAGTTAAGGCTTTTCGCAGAGTAGAGGGCGCCTCTGTGGTGTTTGTCTCCTCTACCCCAGGTCTCCACGGCGATGTCTACGGCGTTCCCTACGCCGCGGCGAGGGGGGCGGTGGTGGCTCTGGCGAAGAGCTTGGCGAGGATACTTGCGCCTGTGAGGGTGAACGTAGTGGCGTTTGGCCCCATCGAGACGAGGTGGGTGCAGTGGATAAACAACGAGGAGGCCGCCCAGTTTGTAGAACGGAAAACGCTTCGGCACAGCCGCCGAGGCGGTCTACTGGCTTCTATCCCCCTCCTCTTATGTCAGTGGTAGACGGCGGCGAGTCGCTTCCTTAATATATACACAACAACTATTACACCGAATGCCGCTAGAATAGGCAATAAGTTGACTTGGCCACTGTCGCCTTTTGGGAGGGGTGGGGGTGTTACGACGAGTTGTTTTACTTCTCCAGGTCGCACCTCGACGACGTATGTTGTATTTACCCCGCCCCAGTCTACTATCACTTGATAGGCGCCGGGAGGCACTTCTACTCTCCTGGGCATGGGCTCGGCGTATGTATAGTTTCCGTATATGTACACGTGGCGCGGGGGCTGTTGGTATGACAAGACAATGTACGAGGTAGGTATATTTACTATCAACATCTCGGCGGGGTGGGTGGGCGAAAATACAAACCTTTTCTTAGTGTGTACAGCATCGACGTAGACTTCGTAAGGCGTGTTTAACAATGCCCAGAACTGCGCCTCTCCTCTATACGTCTTGTTTGCCATTACTATGACCCAGTCGCTTCTCACGGCACCGAATGAGTCTACTACTCGTATCGTGACTCTGCTAGCGTTTATTAACAGAGTCCTACCGCAGTACTCTTCTGGGCGAAATCTTGCAGCGTAGAGAGAGCCGTTTGGAGCTACTATCTCAGTCTCGGCAATGCCTGTGTAGTTAACGCCACGTATTAAGTAGAAGTTTACATGGCGTCCAGTCGCTATCGGCGTATTCCCATGAATTATTTCAACGTTGCTTACAGGCTGATAGGCGGCTATTTCACACTTTTTTAAAATGCCTGCTTTTTCCAAGTCTACTTCTAGCTCCCAGAGGAATGTCCTCACTGTAAAGTTTACCTGTTCTCCTTCTAGGTTTTTTATATAAATCTCGACGGGGTAGTTTATATTTCCAACAGGGATTACTCTTGTTAGTTTATTATTACTAAAGCTTATTTGTATGTTTCTATACGTTCCGTTTTCTAATTTTACTATCTTTAACTCAACTACGCCGTCTGCGGGCAACGGCTTTATTGGAACGTCATCTAGGAAAGTTATCAACACCGTCGTGTTTTCGCTGGCAGTGGCTTTCCACGTCAGTATGCCATCTATGTATATTTCAATAGGCCCGTCTGGGAGGTGAGCCATACCTGAGGCATTTGTTTTAACACAGACAGACGGCGTGCATACCGTGGCGTTGGGCAACGGGTAGCCCAGCGAGTTTTTAACATCTACCCACGCGGCCAACACGAGCGTTGGCAGTACCACGAGGATAGTTGTCCATTTCACGGCGTTTAGTATCTCTGTTACTTAAACCTTGTTTCTACTGTGTGAAAGATTTAGATTAGTTTGTATGTGCCGACCAAAACGTTTTTATATTTACAATTCTCCGCTAATGCCCGCGACTTTCCCACGAGTTTAATGCCTTACATCTTAACTAACTAAATAAAGTATCTCTACGCTTTAAATTTAGCGATACATTTAAATATCTCAAATTCAAAAATGGACTATGACCGAGGAAGTTAAGTTAACAGACCGCCAGTACCAGTTACTAAACCACCTGCTACAGAGAGCGCAACCAATGCGCGTATACACGGTGTACGGCGACCAGGACGAAATTGCCAGAGAGCTTGGGATGACTAGGCAAGCCTTGGCAATACACCTAAAGCGGCTTAAAGAACTGGGGCTCGTCAGAACGGGGCGCGAGTTTGTAGACATAACAGAAAAGGCAGTAAAACTTCTCAAAGGCCAGTCAAACGACGTAATTATTTTAGTAAAGGTGGAGCCTAAGTACCGCGACAAAGTTTACGAAGAAACGAAGAAGCTCCCCATTGAAAAGGCGCTGAGGCTTGCCGGCGACTTTGACTTAGTTGTAATTACACAGGAGACTGTGTTAGACAAGGTGCTCGACTCTGTAAACAAGATGGAGGGCGTGAAAGAGACAAAGACGTTTATATCAATAGGCGCAGTCAAAGAATAATTTTACTCAGGCGGGTATCTAATAAATGCGTAGAACATTGGGTTTACATATCTCAAGGATTTTAGGCTTTTCACTTCTTCGGGTATCCGTATAGGCTTGGCAACGGCGGCCCCCTCATCTGTCAGTACGTAGCGACCGTCTATCCGTTTTACATACCCCTCGTTTTCCATAAGCGATAAGATGCCAGCCACTACTACGTTGTCTAAGGTTTTTTCAAGTGGGGGCAGTGCGCGAGTTTTTATAGACGTGATGTGCCAAGCCGCAGTTATTTCTTCTAACGACGCTTCTCCTAGTTCTTTGAGTATGGCACATATTATGGGTACTGTCGCCTTGACGTCTATTTGGCCTAAGAATATTGCCACTTCTAGATGCAAGGTCCCGCTGTGTGTATAGCTTTTTACAGTGGGGAGGGCGTATTGGCCTCTTTCGACGTCGTATAGCGCTAGGGTTAACACCACAACGGGGTCTCCCTTCGTCAAGTACTGAATAAGGTCTACATTATAAAGCTTGTAGAAGGCTAGTTGACAAAATTTCTGATCTTTTTTTGGACACCATTTCGTAGCCATCGCCTTTGCGTATAACGCTTTCAAGTCTGCCAGTTTTGTCACACCCCTGATTCCGAGTCTCCACATGAGCCACGCCGTGTAATACTGAATCTTAGTTCTAATCTCTAATAGTAACATGTGGCAATGTCCTGACGCCGTTTCACAAAGCCTCAATTTAACAA
>JBEULK010000016.1:22302-46868 GCA_041287325.1 Pyrobaculum sp.
CTGACGCCGTTTCACAAAGCCTCAATTTAACAATACTTTAAATTTTACGGTTTTGGCTAACACAGTTGTTTTATAGTGGGAATAACCTCTCCCGTATGAAATATCTAGTCGGCAGAGATTTTGCATTCCCGGAGTACTTACCCAGATACCCCCGTAGTTACGACTTCGAAGTTTTACACATGCGTCTAGACGTAGATCTGGACATGGACAATGGCGTAGTTGAAGGCGTTGTTAGGTACCGGGCCAGGGCTTTAAAAGACGAGGCCCGGTTGGTGCTAGACGCCGTGGAGATGGACGTGTTAGAGGCAGGCCACGAATACTACTACGACGGCCATAAGATTGAGATACGACCTACGTGGAAAAGAGGAGAGGAGGCCGAGTTCTACGTCAAATATAGGGCGAAGCCGAGGACTGGCATGTTTTTCATAAGGCTGAGGAAGGGGGTCTACGTGTGGACTCAGGGGGAGAGCGAGTATAACAGGCACTGGGTCCCCCTGCCAGACTCGCCTAATATCAAGTTCCCCTGGACCGTCTCCGTCACAGTGCCGAAGCCTTATGTCGCGGGGAGCAACGGCGTGTTGGTACAGGTAATCGACAGAGGTGACAAGCAGACTTTTGTGTGGGAGATGAGACACCCCATGTCTCCCTATCTATTGGCAATCGCCGCCGGGAACTACAAAGTGTTTAAAGAGGAGTGCAACGGCGTGGTTCTTGAGTACTACATCCCAGACTACGTCGGCGACGAGTGGCGGTACTCTTTCTATAACACTTGTGAAATTTTGAAATTCTTCTCTGAGTATCTCCTGCCATACCCATACGAGCGCTACGCCCAGGTGGTTGTGCCAGAGTTTATCTACGGCGGGATGGAGAACACCACTTTCACAATCCTCACAGACTGGACTATCCACGACAAACACGCCCACTGTCCCTACTCTGGCTTTCCCTGTCCCGAGGCTGAGGACTTCACCTCAGACCCTCTGGTGGCCCACGAAATGGCCCACATGTGGTTCGGAGACTTGGTAACTGCAAAAGACTGGGCACATATCGCAATAAACGAATCCTTCGCCACTTTTATAGAAGCCCTATGGACTGAGAAACGCAAAGGCAGAGATGAGTATCTATACGAAATTTATACCAACTTTAAAATATACCTAGGAGAGTATTCTAGGAGGTATTCAAGGCCAATTGTTACAAATATATATAAAATACCAGACGAGGTTTTTGATAGACATGCATATGAAAAGGGTAGCGTGGTGTTACACATGTTAAGAAGCCTCCTCGGCGACGAGACTTTTAGAAAAGGGCTGAGGATATTCCTAGAGAGGCATAAATACAAGGCTGTCGACATTGAAGACTTGAGAAAGGCCATGGAAGAGACCGCTGGAAGAGACTTGGAGTGGTTTTGGAAGCAGTTTTGGCACGCCGCCGGTCACCCAGTGTTGAAAATCTCGTGGAATTACTCCACAGAAGACAGGGCTTTGAAGCTACAGATCAAACAAGAACAGGGGGAGGACAGCTACCCTGTCTACACGCTCCCGCTCGAGGTGAAGATAGTCTACGAGACTGGGAGGACAGAGATCAGGGAGCTGTACCTCTCTGAGAAAGAGATGACGTTAATGTTGTCCGGCGATAAGCCTCGGTACGTGTGCGTAGACCCCAAGTTCAAGGTTATGAAAGCCCTAAACCTCCAGTACCCCCTAGAAGCCGCCGTGGCTATGTTAGGCGACGAAGACGTGTACTGCAGGCTACAGGCCGTCGAGGTGTTGAAAAAGAACGGAAGCGCGAAGGCTACGGAGGCGCTGGGAAGGGCGTTACAGGACAAGTTCTGGGGTGTGGCGGCGGAGGCGGCGAGGGCGCTTGGAGAGATAGGTACAAAGGCGGCTGTGGAGAAGTTGGTAGAGTCTTTCAGATCTGTGCGTCATCCCAGAGTAAGAAGGGCTATCGTCGAGGCTTTGGGCGCCTCAAAGAGGCGCGAAGTAGCCGAGTTTTTAGACAAAGTACTCCACGACGTCGAGGAGAGCTACTACGTGAGGGCGGAGGCGGCGAGGGCGCTTGGAAAAGTCAAGTGGGAGTTCGCAGAGCACAGCCTAAAAAAGGCGTTAGAATACCCCAGCCACGTGGACGTGGTGAAGAGGGGCGCATTGGAGGGCCTCGCGGAGCTCGGCACAGACGAGGCGTTGAAAATTGTTTTAAAACATGCCGAAGAGGGCATGCCCACGCCTGTGAGGGCCACGGCGGTGGCCTCGCTGGCTAAGTTCGGCCCGAGGAAGGAGGTGTTAGACGCCTTGAAGAAGGCGTTGAGAGACGACAACTTTAGAGTAAGATACGCCGCAGTCACAGCCGCCCTAGAGCTACTAGACCCAAGGCTTATTCCCGACCTGGAGGAAAGAGTGGAGAACGACCTAGACGGGCGTATTAAGAGAGTGGCAAGAGAAGTTATCGAGAAGATAAGAAAAGCCATGGAGCGCGGCGCCGAGTACCAACGGCTAAGAGAAGAAGTTGAAAAACTTAGAGAGGAGTACCGTAAATTAGTCGACCGCGTGGCTCGCCTAGAGAAGTAATGCCCGTCAAGATTATCGACCACGTTTATGCCCAGTACCTCTTGACAAAGCTCCGTGACAAATCAACCAGCGGGATAGAGTTCAGAAAGGGCCTAGTCCGCCTCGGGCGCATTATCGGATACGAGCTCGTCAAGACCTTCCCAACTCGCCAGGTAGAGGTAGAGACGCCTCTTGGCCGGGCCGTGGGCGTAGACATAGTAGGGCTCGACAGAGTGGTGATAGTACAAATTTTAAGAGCGGCGATGCCTCTTGTAGAGGGCTTAGTTAAGGCGTTTCCCTTGGCAAGGCTGGGAGTCGTGGCGGCTAAGCGGAGAGAGGAGGAAGGTGTGGTAGACGTGGACATATACTACTCAAAGATACCTAAAATCGATGGCGATGTTGTCATTGTAGCAGACCCAATGCTGGCTACCGGCATCACCATGACAAAAACAATAGAAGAGGTGTACAAGTCGGGCACTCCTGGGAGGCTCCTCGTCGTGTCGGCGATCGCAACCCCCGTGGGCATAGCCCGCGTCCTCTCTAAGTTTCCAAACGCCGAGATTTATACAGTCGCCATAGACCCAGTTCTCAACGACAAGGCTTTTATCGTCCCCGGCCTCGGCGACGCTGGTGACAGGGCGTTCTCCACGTAGTCGGCTACATTAAGCCAAATGCCGTTTTCTGTAATAAGAATATTAGAGTATATACTGCGAAGCCTGCGGCGAGGAAAACGACGTAGGGCACGCCGTACTTCGCCTTTACCCAGTCTTTTATTTCCACCTTGCTCGGGTCGTAGTGTTCCATGTCTCTTACATCGCCTACTACGTACTTAAGGGGGTTTCTTAGAAACTCCTGCCTTGACACGCATATGTGGGTTAACATCTCGAAGCGGGTCATTTTACAAGGTCGGCGTCTGTTAAGGAGGTATAGCCACAACACAGTGGCCAGCAGTAGGGGGGTTCCGGATATAACTACTACAAACGGCGTCGGCAAGTACGGCAACAACGGAGGGGCCGTGCTTATGGCCGCCATGGCTAACGAGTCGGCGTAGCCCGACCCGAAGACGCGCATTAACAACGCCAGGAGGAGCCCCACGCCGAGGGAAAAGAAGTAGAAAGGCGACCCCCAGTTTTCCACAACCAACAAGGCGGCTAAGGGCGCCATTGCTGCGAAGATTTTTACGTCTATCTCCCGTGTGCGCAGGTCTTGCCACGCCGCCGTCGCGAAAAGTAGCGCAAGGGCCACAACAGCAACGGCGTCGATCATTGCAATATTTTTTTCAAGGCGTCGATACGAGGCGTGGAGAGGGGATCCACGCCCCTAGCCTCTGCAAGTTTAATAGAGGCAATTCCCACGTCTCTTAAGAAGGTTAGTATCCCCCTGACGGTCATCTCCACGGTGTAGAGCGTGCCTCCTAGTATGTTCAGCGTGGCTTTTACCCGGTCTCTGTGCTCCGGAGGTATGTGGGGGCTGGTCAAGGCGACCACGGGCCTTTCGGACCCCTCTATCCAGTTGTGGTGTGCCTCTGGGAGGATCTCCACTGAGGGCTCTATCTTTGCGTTTTCGTTAATCTCGTTCTTTACTCTGAAAGCCACGCCTCTCATACTCTCGGGCGCCACGACGGTGGGTCTTTTTTGAAAATCTGCCACTAGCTGACTTATAAGCGCGTCGTTAGGAGGCTCTAACGAGCCTGGGATGTTTATGTCAATGCCGTAGACCCTCTTAATAACTAGCAACGCCGCTGTGAATAACTGCGGCAGGGCCGCCCGAGGCGCGCTGGCTCTTGGGACAATTACCGTGGGAATGCCTGTCTGCGCCAGCTTGCCTCCTGTCGTGATCGCCACCGCGGGCATCTTCTTCTTTTTTGCATACTCCACGGTGTAAAGAGTTTCAATAGTGTTGCCCGAGTAGGACACCGCGATTAAAAAGCCGTCTCTGGCCCTTAAGAAGTAGTCCTTTACAACGATGACTTCTACGTCCCAGTTCCACACGATAGACAAGTCTCTTAACAAGTCGCCGACGACTCCGGACCCTCCCATGCCGCTGACATATAGTCTCGGACGGGGGGCGATTTCAATAGAAGTGCCATCTACTACGTAGGATGTGGGGAGTTCCACCTCTCTTATAATCCATTTTTCCCAATTTAAATAATCTTGTAACACTTATGGAGGTGTGGGTCTTTTTAAAAAAGTTGTATGTTACTACGTGCCGCGTTTTCTCGTAGTGATTAACGGCGTTGAGGTGGCAAGAGAGTGGGAGTGGGACAGAATTATGTCTACCAAGGAGGAGTTGAAAAAAATGGGGTTTCGATGGAACGGGACCGGGTGGGTGGCTAGGACTAGGGATCTGGCCGTCGTTAATAGGTTGAGGCATTTGTTAGAGTTGTCCAGCGACGAGTATATTACAATCCTCTCGACGCTGTCGCTTGACCCCTCTGGCGGGGCTGTGGTTGTGTCGGGGCGTCTGCCCGAGGAGTTGAAGCCTCACGTCTTGGCTTCAGAAGGCGATGTGTACGTAGTTTCACTCACGGGTTTTTTAAGAAGGTTTTTGTCTGAGGACCGCTCCGTGGCCGAGGCGGGGTCGTATGAGGAGTTTGTTCAGCTGGGCGTTAGGAGGCTCGTCGATTTGTTGAAAGGTTTGCAAATCTGGGGGGATTTAGACAAGGCGCTTAACAGCGCCAAGGAGTTTGTGCTGGCTTCTGAGAGGCTGAGGAGTCTGTTTGAAAAGAGGCGGGAGTGGAGGGCCGCGGTCTTGGGGCCTAACTACGCCAAGTTGAACTTCTTGGCGTCTGGCCTTTTGAGGAGGTTGGCTGAGTTTAAACTGACATATAACGTGGTAGACAAAGAGGGGCAATTAGTGGAAAAGACGCTTAGACTTGTACATGTCTCTAAGGAGGGGTCTGGCTACGTGTTGAGGTTTCCTGTTTTTGTGAGGGGCCGCGTTGAGCAGGTCTTAAAGGAGTTTGGCTACGTTACACGACCTGTTTCTGTGGAGTACCCTAAGGTGTCGTATAAGAAGGGTTTTTCGCTGTATCCGTTTCAAAACGAGGCTGTGGATAATTGGGCGGCACACGGGATGAGGGGCACCGTAATCATTCCCACGGGAGGTGGGAAGACTTTTGTGGGTCTTGAGGCTATGTACAGAGCGGGCGTGTCGGCTCTTGTCTTGGTGGTTACTAGAGAGTTGGCGTCGCAGTGGGTAGAGCGGATTAGGAAGTACTTGGGGGTGTCTCCTGGGATGTTGGGGGGAGGCGTGAGGGAGGTCCGCGACGTGACTGTGGCGATTTACAACTCTGCTGTTAAGTACGTGGATGAGCTTATGGGGCGTTTTGGCCTTGTGGTGTTTGACGAGGCGCATCACGTGCCTGCTGAGACTTTTAAAGAGGTGGCGCTGAGTCTGGACTCGCCTTATAGGCTGGCTCTTTCGGCGACGCCGGAGAGGGAGGATAAGAACGAGCACTTGATTTTCGAGGCGGTGGGTCCCCCGGTTTATCGTGCTTCTTATAAAAGCATGGTGAGTTCGGACCTAGTGGTGCCTGTGGAGCACTACAGGATATACGTCAGGATGAGTGAAGAGGAGGCACGGGCTTATAAGGCGCTTCCGCCTGACAACGCCATTCTGCTACGCAACGCCGCGGCTCGGAGCTCTGCTAAGATTCCAGTCGCAGTGCGTATTGTCAGCAGAGAGGTGGCCCTCGGCTCTAAGGTGTTGGTGTTTACTCAGTTTATTGAACAGGCAAAGGAGTTGTACGAGAGGCTGAGGGAGGCGGGGGTCGCCGCGGAGCTTATCACATCTGAAGAGGGGGGGAGGGAGGCGGCGTTGCGCAGATTCAGCGCGGGGAGGAGTAGGGTGGTGGTTACCACAACTGTTCTGGATGAGGGCGTCGACGTGCCTGACGCCGATGTGGCTGTGGTGGTGAGCGGCACTGGGTCTAAGAGGCAGATGATACAGAGAGTGGGAAGGGTGGTTAGGGCGGCGCCTGGGAAGAAGGCGGCGAGGGTGTATGAAATTGTTACGCGGGGCACAATTGAGGAGGCGTTGTCCGAGGCCCGGCATTTTGACGACTTTGTTGAAGAGGCAATCTGCAAGAGAGTGCCGGAGGCAGAGCTGGACAGCCTCCTCGGCCGGGCGACGCCTCTTACGGCCTGGTTTAAAAAAGACTAAGCCGTGGCGTAGGACTCGTATTTCTTTATAAGGTCTGGGGAGTCTTGTTCCTCTGGTAGTAATATAATAAACTCGACGTCGCCTTCTCCGTATCTATACGACTTCCAGTACCTGAATCTCAACTCCTTGGGGAGGTAGAGCATGGCTAGCCTCCTCTCGCCGAAGGCGTGCCTAAGCTTACAACTACACCCATCGATTGGCTGATCTGTTATTATATAGTACCCCACTCCGCAGTCGCAGAGCCAGTATTCCTTGTTTTTGACATGTGTAAATATGAAGGTGTCGATTCTGTCTTGGACTTTTCTGTAGATGGGCTCCACCACGCCTTCAATGTATAGAACAGGTTCTGTGGTGAGGTGTATCGGCGCGATGGACACGTAGCCTGTGGCTTGTCTCCAGTAGTATTTCCTGTTTTTCTTTACGGGTTCTACTAAGCCTTCGAAGTAGAGCCTATTCAACGTCTTCAAGACTCTGTGTCTCGGCTGACCTAATATGTTAACTATGTCCGAAGTGCTGAGCTCGCCTCTTTCTCGCAGAAGCTTCAAAATTGCATCTCTAAGATCCATACTAGTTACTAGGTATGTACATATATATTTTTTACCGTTTTGATTTCGTTAATGGTATTACACCGATGGTATGGTGAAGTCTGGCGCCACTATTAAAGTCTTTAAAATTTAAATGACGTGGCCACTGTAATACAGAGATCGATCACGTTCCCGCCTATAAGAATAAGCAGAATTGACGAATATGTAGTATATGTGGCCAAACACAGGCCTACTATAAACATATTGCGAGAAGAAGGGCTAGAAATTGGAAGAGGACGCGGGGACATTACGAGATTTTTTGAAAGACTAGGCGTTGTAGAAACGCGGGGGGAAGCCGTAGAATTAACGTCACTAGGCAAACAATTAATGACATTTAGAGAAGCCTTAGGCTCTGCGGTGTACCACGCTTTGTTTTATCAAAGAATACCTCAATACCGAATACTCATCGACTTAATAAAAAAGTCTGGCGCCGTCGATCAGCAACAGCTGTATGATCAGGCCAATTTGAGTTTAAGGCAGATCTCTCCCACGGCGTGGATTAACAAAGTTGCATTTAGGACGCTTTTACAAATAGCCGCCGACTTAAGAGCTGTGAAAAAAGAGTCAGTTATCTATAAATGGGCGGCTGACCCGTTGGAAGAGGCTATTCAGAACTATTTGTTAAAAGTAGGCGTGAAGATAGGGAATAATTACTACGTGTCCTTTGACAAAGTAATTGTAAAAGAGTGTGCAAAGATCGAGATGCCGCACAACTTATTTCGGGTCGACGCAGAATGTACTTTAAATAAGATATATGCACTATTCTCTGTATGAAAAAACGAGAAGAAAGGAGGGGGCCCACGTTGTTCGACTTTGTCGAGTCGAAACAAGAACAGAGGACAGGGAAAGACGTATCAGAAGAGCTATATACATTTATTAAGTCAAGGGGGAGGGCTACCAAGGACGAGGTTATTAAATGGGCTAAGACGAGGGGTATTGCCACGTCCGACCTCCTCAGGGCGGTGGAAAAACTCGTGACAGATAAGAAGATTAGAAAACGCCTAGACGAAGACGGAAGCCTCGTCTACGAGGGTGTTGGGTAAGTGACGTTGTAAAACACAGGTACTAGAGTGCCGTTATACACTAGTTTAATACACATAGCCGTTACTATGCCTCCGGCGATAGACTCATTATTACATGTGGAGTGTCTTGTTGCCTCGAAGACGTACTTATCATACAATATTTGTAATATAATTATCTTTAAATAAAATAATAACAAGAAGCTTAGTATAAATAATATTGTAGTAAAAATTATTTCTAATATATTCATCTAAACACGGCAGACAGCGTCTTGATGCAAGAAAACGCAGTGTATAATAGGTAGAACTCAGCCAAGGCGAGCAGAGTCATTATTAGGTGATATAAAAATCTCATATCTCGTTCAAGTATTCTTTCATGTATTCTATATCCGACTCAAGGCCTCTTATTGCTTTGTACAACTCCTCGTATGGGAAAAACAACGACAACATTAACATCAGTATTGACACCACTACGGAGACTACAAGGAGGTATAGGGTCTCTTCTACTACTTTCATATTATTTCCTACTTTTTAAAAGTAGCTTAATGCCTTGAGGGAAATTAATAAAGTTTTTTAAACTGCGCTATTATGGCGCAACATGGGGATTTTAAACTAGGCTCTGCATATAAACCTCATGAAGTAGAAAAAGTCGTTACAGAATTCTGGCAGTCTCAAAAAATTTTTGAAAAATGGAAAAAGCCTCAGGGAGGCCCTAGGTTTTCTTTCCTAGAGGGGCCGCCTACTACAAACGGCATGCCACATGTGGGACACATCCGCGGCAGGACCTACAAAGACGTAGTACTGAGGTTTTACAGACTATTGGGCTACGACGTCTGGGTGCAAGGCGGCTGGGACATGCAGGGGATGCCAGTGGAGTGGGAGGTGGAAAAACGACTCAAGCTTAGGAGTAAGAAAGACATTGAGACCTACGGATTAGAAAAATTTGCACTAGAATGCAACGCGTTGGTAGACCAGTACCTCAAAGAGTGGCAAGAGTGGGGTACTAGGAGGCTCGGCCTCTGGCTCGACATCGACAACGCCTACGAGACTAGGCAACCGCGCTACTTAGAGTACACTTGGCGTATCGTGAAAAAGACATACGAGAAGGGGCTACTTGTAGAAGACTACCGCGTGTTGTGGTTTTGTCCACGTTGCGAGACTTCGCTAAGCGACCACGAAGTGGCATTGGGATACGAGGAGAGGGAAGACCCCTCAATATACGTCAAGTTTAAAGTAGATGGGAGAAATGATGAATACTTAGTTATCTGGACCACAACTCCCTGGACAATAATAGATAACGAAGCCGTGGCAGTGCATCCAGAGTATACGTATGCAAAAGTTGAGGTTGGAGTTAACCAAGGAAGAGAATACTGGTGGATAGCCGAGGCGCTTGTACCGCGGTTAATGGAGATATGGGGAGTTAAGAAGTGGAAAGTCGTAGAAGTACGGAAAGGCAAGGAGCTAAGCGGACTAAAATACGTCCACCCCTTGGCCGACGAGGTGCCGGAGAGAGGGTCTAGGCAACATTTTGTCATAACTGCAGAGTTCATAACGCTAGAACAGGGCACGGGCCTTGTGCATATAGCCCCGGGCCACGGGCCTGAGGATTTTGAAGTGGCAAAGAGGTATGGACTAAGGGTCACAAACAGCGTTGAAGTAAACGGCGTGTATAACGAGCTCGGCGGAAAATACGCAGGTAAGTACGTACACGACGTAGATAAAGAAGTGGTAGAAGACCTCAGGCGCAAGGGCCTTTTAGTACGCGCCGAGAAGATTAGGCATGAGTACCCCCATTGCTGGCGTTGTGGGACAAAGCTTATACTGAGGGCAGACCGTCAGTGGTTTATCGCAATTTCTAAAATACGCGACAAGATGTACGAAGAGCTTCGCAGAGTAAACGTGGTGCCTCAAAAACTGAGGGATAGATTCGACGTGTTTGTACAAAACGCACGTGACTGGAACATAAGCAGAAGTAGAGTGTGGGGATCACCGTTGCCGATCTGGAGGTGTAAAAAAGACGGTCGGATATTAGTCATTGGGTCTTTAGATGAGTTAAAGAAACTGGCTACGTACCTCCCCCCAGTAGACGACTTCAAATTGGTACACCGGCCGTGGATTGACCAAGTGGTCATAAAAACAGAAGACTGCGACGAATGGGTTAGAGAGCCGTATGTACTAGACGTGTGGATGGACTCGGGCGTGGCTTGGATAGCCGCTGTAGATGGGGGGAGGAACGCCGAGCTTTGGCAGAGGTTGTACCCCTACGACTTCGTAACTGAGGGCATAGACCAAACCAGGGGGTGGTTCTACTCGCTTTTAGCCACGTCTGTCTTATACACTGGGGGGGCTCCCTACAAGACTGTGTTAATACAAGGCCTCATCTTAGACAAATACGGCCAAAAAATGTCGAAAAGCAAGGGAAACGTCATCTGGGCAAAGGACTTGTTTGAAAAATTCGGCGCAGACCCCGTGAGGCTGTACATACTCTCAAAGGCAGCTCCCTGGGAGGACCTAGCCTTCGACCCAGACGAAGTAAAACACGTAGTAAGCGACTTAAACATCTTGTGGAACGTGGCGAAATTCGCCGACACTTACATGACTCTGGACGGATTCACCGCGGATAAATACCCCTTGGAGCTGTGGAGAGACAAGGCGTTAGAAGAAGACTTGTGGCTGTTATCTGAGTTAAATAAACTAATTACGGAGTTTTATAACTATGTAAAGAATTTTGAATTTCACAAGGCGGCAAGCCTATGGAAGGAGTTTGTAGTAGAGACGTTGAGCCATAGATACATCAGGCTCTTGAGGAGGCGCGTGTGGCAAGACGAGCCTACAGAAGACAAATACGCCGCATACGCCGTGTTGTTCCACGTGTTGAAAAACGTTCTCGTACTTGCCTCGGTGCTTACGCCGTATGTCTCTGAGTATCTGTGGCAAGCCTTTGTGAAAAAGTTTGAGGCCAACGCGCCTGAGTCTGTACACTTGGCTAAGTACCCAGAGGCGGGGGCGGTAGACGAAGATTTAATTAAGACGTATAGAGAGTTGTTCACAGTCTTCTCAGTTTTGGCAGAGGCTAGGAACAGGGCCGGTGTTAAGCTACGTTGGCCAGTAAGAGAGGCGTACGTCAAGGGGGCTAAACACCTGGGCCGGTACAAAGAGCTTTTACAGTACCTGGGCAACGTCAAGGAGGTGAAAGAGGGCGCATGCCCAGCGGATTATGTAAAGGCCGAGGAGGGGGAGGTGGAGGTGTGTATACCGCCTAAGCTTGAGCCGGAGCTCTACTACGAGGCTCTTTCAAGAGAAGTCGTGAGGCGTATCCAAGTGATGAGGAAAGAGGCGCAATTAGAAATAAACGACGTAATTGAGGTGGTGGTAGAGTCAAACTCGGAGGATTTAAGAAAGGCCTTGGAGCTGTTTGGCGACTATATTAAACGAGAGACAAGGGCCGCTAGAGTTGTATTAGGCACCGCGGAGAACGGGCGCGAGTGGGACATCGCAGGCGAGAAGGTGAAGATAGCTATTAGAAAGAGCTAATCAGCCGGGTAGGGGCCCTGTCACAAATCGCCGAAGAACCACGTCATCATCTTAAAAAACCTTTTTACAACTTAAAAACATGATGAGAGCGACCGCTTACGACTTGTGACGACGGTATGCAGCGCTGAGAATTTAAATAGAGAGCCTAGCGGAGGCATGTGGAAGTGGCTTTTGCTACCCGCGCTAGCCGCCTTGGCGTATTTTGCCTACTCTGTGGCATCTTTGCCGGGGTCAGACGGCTTGCCCGGCGGGCCTGGGTACATTAGCGACGAGGTGTGGTACGTCTCAGCGGCGCGTAACATCTTACACGACTTTTTCAAAACTCCAGCCGAGTCTCCATATTTTACAACTACGAGCAACTGCCTCACAAACCGCTCAATTGTAGTAAAGAGCTATGTAAATATCCAAGCGTATACTGTAGAGGGCGGAATTAACTGTTATATCAGGAGGGGCTTCCCCTACCCCGACAAGGAGGGCATCCTCGCCTACTACAACTTAGAACACCCGCCTCTCGTAAAGTACATACTAGCAGCGGCTATCGCTGTAAAAGACTGGCCGCTGGCGTGGAGGATCCCCTCCATCGCGGCGGCGCTGACCACCTTAGTCTTGGTGTATCTAACGGCGAGGAGATACGCAGGCGAGGTTTGGGCCCTTGCCGCCGTGTATTTAATGCTGTTCGACTCCACCTTTAGAGCGTTAGCTGGCATCGCCATGTTAGACATTTACCTAGCCCTCTTTACCGCCCTCCTCGTATACTTCTACGTGACTGGCAGAGTCCTCGGCGTAGGCGCCGCCCTTGGCCTCGCCGCCTCTGTCAAATACTCTGGGGCATTCCCCATCTTCGCACTGACGTACCTCTACTCGCGGAGAAGTCTATGGAAGTTTGTAGCCGTCGCCCTCATGGCCGTCTCAGTGTTCTTACTAGTCAACCTCCCCATAGCGGCGCAACTGGGGTTGGAAAGGTGGTTTCGCGAAATCCTAGCTGCATTGTCGTGGCACACCACGTCCAGGCCCCCGGGGCCGACTGCGTCCAACCCGCTTGACTGGTTATTAATGCAAAACAGCTTTGCACTTTACGTCAACCCAGACATCTACGCAACGGGGACGCCGGCGTACTTAGTAGCTCTGGGCTACGCCATCTACAAGAGAGACGACTTGTCCCTAATATACCTATCCACATACGGCGGATACTGGCTCGTATACGCCTTGGGCAACCACACCCTCTACTCCTTCTACACAGCCCACTTCTCCCCACTGGCACACATACTAATAGCACGGCTACTATCTGAGCTGTCCTCTTAGCAAAGACACACAAATATAACGAAAAACATATATAATAAAAAGTTTTTATTAAAATACAAACACGAAAAACTTAAGATTTATATGGATATGTTTTTAATCAAGAGTAAAGACTTTTGTAAACAAAAACAACAGGTTAAGACGGGGGGCCAGAGGAGTTTACTTCTTTTTTTCCACCTCTCCGTGTATTTTTGCCAGGCGCTCGTATATGTCTAACAAAAGCGACATGGAGCGTAGGTGGTCTAGCATCTCTGACGCTCCTAGTTTTTCAATTTCGCGGCCAATTTGAAGTATTTTGTCAAATACAATTCGTCTTACCTCTCTTAACTGGACTACCTCAAGGGCTTGCTGTGCTTCTTCTTCTGTTTTTACCAAGACCACGGTCTTCTCGCAGTTTGCGCAGTAGAGCTCGCCGGTCTTTAGTCTTACCAAGACCGTGCCGCATACTGGACACGTGTAAGAAGTCAGAGTTGCGCCAGCTCTTACCAGCTGGGCTATTTTCTTCACGGTGTCGCTCACGGAAGTTTTAAGACGGGGAGTATAAAAGCTTGTGGACACGGTGGCGCTGTTGGCAACCGCATTGGGGGGAGGGGCTAGACACGCCGTAAATGTCTACCGCCAGCTCCGTCACCTAGGCCTTCGCATTATCCCAGGCGGAGGCGTCTTACACGGCGGTGTGTATGTGGTGGGTAAGGGGACTAACTCCGTCGTGTTTAAATGCGTCCCTGAAATAGGCGAAGTGACGCTTGCATGTAAGCTAAGACGCGCCGACTCTACAAGGCCTTCGTTAATACGCGAGGCTCAGTTCTTACACCTTGCCAACGCCGCCGGGGTGGGGCCTAGGCTTTACGCATATTCAAAAGACGTGGTGGCATACCGCTACGTCGACGGTGTGTTTATTACACAGTGGTGGAAAAACGCAGAGCCTCGTGAAAAAGTAGGGCTAGTGGCAGAGCTACTTAACCAAGCATATGCATTAGACAAAGCCGGGATTTCGCATAACGAGCTGGCTCGTCTAGAGCGTCACGTCTTAGTAGAAGGGGAGAGGCCTGTTATCATAGATTTCGAATCGGCGTCCTTAGGAGGCTGGCGCAATGTGACGCAGATAGTAAACGGCTTAGTGAAGCTGGGGTTAAAGCCTCCCGTCGACGCGTTGAGAAGATATAAACAAGACCCAAGCGAGTCTAACTTTCGCGATGTTTTACAAAGACTTTTAACACAATTCTAGCTTATTTTTTCAGCATTTCTAATGATGCGCGCCATATCTTGTCGCCTATGTAGTGCAGGTTTATCAATACCTTTCCCTTCTGCATTTGCTCAATTTCGGACTTTGAGAAAAGCGCAACGGCCACCGCGATTGCTCTGCCCTTTTCGTCAGCCACTAATACCACATCTCCTTTGTTAAACTCTCCGCTTAGCTCCCTTATGCCCGGCCGCATGACGTCGGCGCCGTTTATGATGTGTTTTACAGCTCCGGCGTCTACCACGGCTTTTGGATAAGGCGGTAGCAATTTGACTTTTTCCGACTTGTGAATTAGGTATAAGGTCGGGATGAGATGTTCGCCGAGTTCCTTTGCAACAATTTTTGCAAATAGAATCTCGCCGTCTATGATATACACATATGTCTCCTCGCCGAGTTGTGCCACTTCTACCACATCAGACCCCTCTAGAATAGGCGATATGTGTTTATACAACTCTCGTAGTTCTCTAACTTCGCGGTTACTTAACCTAACTCGTTTCACTTCATGAATAAAATAATGTGGTTAAAAGCCCATCGGAGCATGAATAGCTTCTTCACAATCCGACTTGCCGGGTCTCCTCATCTGGGTAATATAGTTTAACTTTTTAAACTGGACTATATATAAACATAGTGAAGTTGCTTGAGGCCACTTTGAACGTGGTAAAAAGCAGAGGAGAGACTTTGTTCATTGACATATCTAGGCCATATGCTTATACAATGCTTGCTCAGTTTGATGAAAAGAAATTATTTATAAAAATCTCACAAGACTCTGAACAAATTAGTGTCAGTTCTCTTAAAGATCTCAAAATATTATCTTCATACACAAACACCAATAGTATTTGCATTGTATCTTCAATAAAGGGGCGCTTATTAGAGAGAGGTGTAGCCTATATTAAAGACAATGTGACGTTCATATCGTTGGCTACTTTTAAAGATATGCTAGATGGACGTATGCCGTTCCTTAGGCTAAACAGGGGGTTTATATCAGCGGCTATTGACGGAGAGAAGCTAAGAAAGGCCAGAGAGGCGGCAGGCATGAGCCTAGGCGCGTTAGCTGAAGAGTTGGGCGTAAGTAGAGAAACTGTGTATAGATACGAACGCGGAGAGGTCGAGGCCCCGCTTAGAGTAGTGCAAAAGTTGATTAAACTATTTGGCGAAGACGTATTTGAGAAAAAAATAGATATCTCTGCCAAAACTACGCAAGAGGAGCTTTCTACTAGGAAAATAGAGGATGGGGTCTACAGACTAGTAGACTCTCATCCCGACGCTGTAAAGGTCAAAGACAATGTACTATTAATTTCTTACTCCCGAGAGAAGTACGAAAAGACTGTAGAGCTTGCAAACGCGCTAGGCGTCGAGGTAGAGCGGTGAAGTATGTAATTAGAGAGGAGAGAAGCGTAAAATTCCTAGCCCCCGATATTGAAGTATACGGAAGTATATACTCAGCACCTGTGTTTTACAACCCGGCCATGGAGAAAAACCGCACTTTATCCGTCTTACTACTCAAGGCATTTGGCGAGTTGCACGGCGCCGGGCTGACCGTCTGCGAACCTTTAAGCGGCACAGGCGTTCGCGGCATTAGATACGCGGTGGAGAGCGGCGTTGTGGGAAGGCTGATACTCAACGATGTGTCTAAAGAAGCTGTAGAAATAATCAAGAAAAACCTCAACCTTAACGGCGTAGACGCCGAAGTTTACAATGAAGATGCCAACGTGCTTCTACACCGCATGAAGGGAAGATGCGACGTCGTAGACATAGACCCCTTCGGTTCGCCAGCCCCTTTTATTCACGCAAGTTTTAGAGCTCTTAGAGACGGCGGACTTCTCTGCGCCACTGCCACAGACGCCGCAGTGCTTGTGGGCAAGTATTCTCGAAAGTGTCTAAGAAGATATGGTAGTGTTATTAGAAAAACTCCATTTTACATAGAACTAGGCTTAAGAAATCTTTTAGGATTTATTGCCAGAGTTGCAGCCACGGAGGACTTCGGAGTTACACCGCTTTTTTCGTACTGGGAAGGGCACTACTTCAGGACGTGTATGTTAGTTAATAAAGGCGCCAGAGACGCCGACGACGTGTTAAATTATGTCAAGCACATAGAGTATAAGAAGGGGTTTAGAAGAGTTGTAGCACGACCTACTGAAAACTCCTCAGGCCCTCTTTGGGTTGGGCCCCTTGGAGACCCGCACACAACGCACATTATGTCAAACTACGGGCCGTATTCTCAGTTTCTTAAAACTCTCGAAGAAGAATACTCAATCGACGTGCCATGGTTTTACCGCACTGTGGAATTTGCCACGGAGGGTAAAAGCTTCACTTTAACTCAGATGCTGCAAAAACTTAAAACAGCTGGCGTATATGCAACCAAGACACATATGGCTCACGACGGGTTTAAATCAGAAGAGCCCTACGGCGCGCTTGCAGTGTTTTTAAAAAGGCAACCTTCTCTGGAATAATGACTCGAATAGTCGCCGTCGCTGGTCTGCCCGGCTCTGGGAAGACCACCGTGGCTAAGCTCTTGGAAAGACGTGGGTTTCTATACCTCAGCATGGGCGACGTGATTAGAAAAGAAGCCCAACGACTTGGCTCATCTCCTGATAAAACCGCCGTCTTGATACGTCTTGAACATGGGAAAAGGGCGGTCGTACGCCAAATGTTAGACTCTGTTAAATCTGTGGAAAAAGTCGTAGTCGACGGGGTGAGGAGCCTCGAAGAAGTAGAGGCAATGGAAGAGGAGGGAGACGTCTTATTGGTCTACGTAGTGGCTTCTCGAAGGACTAGGTTTCAACGACTTGCCGGGAGGGGGAGGGAGGACGACCCCTCTACTTATGCGCAGTTCCTCATGAGAGACTTGAGAGAACTTCGTTTTGGACTTGCCGACTTGCTGGCTAGAGCAGACTACATAATAGTAAACGAGGGCAAGACTGTGGATGAGGTAGACCGCGAGCTCAGCTTATTGACATGAAAGTAGAGGCTGTTGTAGAAGTTAGATACACCGAGGACAAGGCCAAGGTACTACGCGCGTTAGAAAACGTATTTACCCCCGCTAGACTGGAGGAAAAACCTATGGAAAACGGGATCTTGGTTATTTCTACATGCGAGGGGCATAAGTGTTTAGAAAAACTTCGAGGGGCCATATGGAGACAAGGAATACAAGACGCCGCCCGTAGCGTAATCTCTAGAGGCATCGTCGGCGAAGACACGGTCATATTCTCTATAAATAAACAGGCGGCGTTCGTCGGCGTGGTGAGCTTTGTGACAGAGCCAAACGAGTCGCCCCTAGGCCCTATAACATTTACAGTAAAAACCAACAACGTGAGGCAGTTCATAGACTGGATCGCCCCTAGGACTTACAGGGGGAGAGTCTACTATGAGGCGTCTCCCCCCGACTAGTCTACTCTTAAGATGTTTACAACGCGGTAAAGCCCCCCGTGAAGGTACATGGCGCAGCTCTTTAAGTAAGGCATATCGATGTAGATGGGGGAGGCAAATACTAAATAGCCGCCGCTCTTAATGCGATGAATAGCCACTTCTACAAACCTGTTTAATAGAGCTCTGACCTCTATAGTAGACTTTGTCAACCTGCCATACGGAGGGTCTGTCACTACTGCGTCGAATTTTATACGAAGCGGCGGGGTGGCGGCGTCGGCTTGTACGACGTCGCTATTTGTGTTTCTCATGGCAAGTCTTAACGCTTCTACGTCTAAGTCGCCTCCTACCACTCTGCCGCCTATTCTCTCTACTTCGTGTGCTATAGCGCCTGTCCCCATAAAAGGTTCCCACACCACATGGCCAGGTTTTACCCTAGCTAAGTTTGTCATTAGACGAGCTGTTAAGTAGTCTAGCGTTTTCGTAGAACGTATAATACTTGGCCTTTCCCGTCTTATTTTTTTACCATTTACCGCCTTGACTAAAGCCGCTCTGTTAAAAACGTTGCAATCCTTCTCGCATTTAGCTATGTAATACCTTCCTCCGCCCTCTAAGACGTGGCACCCGCCTACCTCAGCCAACGCGAAGACCTCTTCTACTGCAAGACAAACAAAACGCAAGGCGATCTCAACTCTGCACAACACGTCTTCTCGCCGCTCTGACTATGTAAACCAAGATTGTCGACACAAATGTCGCTGTTAAGAACTGCGCAAATGCAAGTAATACTTCAAAATCTCTCTGAGGAGACAATAACTTCGGATAGAGGAAGTAGAAGAAGGAAAATGTGACGGCTCCGGCCAAGATCCCGCCATATTTTACAGACTTATTCTTTACATATGCCTCTGTTATGTAAGAGATAAAAGGTACAACAACTGCTATAGTAATTAAATACTCAGGCACAAGTGTAGCATTTAAAGCCGTAGATATTATATGTATAACAATTACAAATAATGACATTAGAGTAATAATAAATGTTATTTCAAATTTCTTTAAAATATTTTTTAAGAAATCGTAAACGCCAAAACCATAGGCCGTTAAAAAGAATGCAATAAACAGAAAAACTAGGTTTAAGATATACCTCACCGCCTCGATATTAAACGTGGCTCCCAGCAACAAGATAAATAAAAACAGCGCTGGCAACCCCACTGTATACCTTCTATACTCAGGCTCTCTAACAGCCTTGTTGAAGTAATACCTAAACAAAGTAACAGTCTCCTCCACCCTCCTCGCCTGCTTAACTACTACTCTGCTAACAGATATCACAGGTCTTTTTAACTGTATTGCAGGAATAGCCGCCTCGTCGCTGGGCCCATCTGAGACGAAGTATATGGCGTCAGCGTCGAAATACGACAATACCTGTTCCAACTCTTTAATAACTGTGATATCCGCAGTTGCGGGATCTGGAGATCCGCTGACCACCGCTACGTTTACGTTCTCCACGCCGTACTCCTCCACCAACTTGTCGTAGATCTTCACAGCGGCGAATATTGCGTTGGCATCTGAGTCGTCTGGGTTGTTTAAGATGTACCTAATGCCCAGCCTTAACACGTCGTCTCTGCCAACGACCGGTGTGGCAAAGTTTTGAGTTTTTAAATCTCCATCTCTGTCGACGTAGAGGACGAGGACACGCACTACTCCTCCGGTAGGTAGCCAGCTTCGATCAATATCTTAATCTCCTCGTGCGTAAGCCGCTCTCCGTTTAGTAGTTTGTTAAAGAGGACCTCCGCCTTTTCTTTTATGTTTTGCATAGCCAAAGCTTGTGCTTGTGCTCTTGCCTTGCTTTTTTCAGAAAGCTCCGACGCCTTAAGCAATATGTTGTACTTATCTAGCTCTTCCTGCATCCCCCTCCTTTTCTCACGCAACTCTTTACGTTTCAAGGCAAGCTGTAAAATCTCAGCCTTTACCTCCTCACGCCTCTTCTTAAGCTCTTCTCTTTTCTCTTTTAGCTTTGTTAATTCTTTATAAATCTCTTGGCGAGACGTCTTTAGCTGAGCAATTTCTTGTTTAACAGTATTTAAGTCTTGGACCAGCTTTGCAATTTCATTTCTAATAGCCTCCCGCTTGTTTTTATAATCATCAGCTTGTGATTTTAACTCAGCTATGTGAGCCTTTACTTTTTCCATGGAGTCTACAAGATTTAGTTCTTTTTCGATTTGACTTATGTACTTAATAAATTGTCGTTCCCACTCTGGGTTAGTAGGAGACGTCTCAAAGAAGTACTCTAGCTGTTCTATTATTTTTTTTAGTTTTTCTTTTTCAATTACTTTGCCTCCTACGTATTCATTTAAAGTTGATAATAAATTTCGATATACAACTAGCTTTTCTCTATATTTCTGCAAAGTTATATTTGTCTGGAGAAGCTCGCTTCTTAAAGCCCTGATCTGGTTAATAATTTGGCTCTTCTTCTCTACTAACGAGCTAATTAGTTCTCTAGTTTTTTGTAATTGGTTTCTCTTGCCTTCTATCAAAGACCTCACTTCCGCAAGTTGCTTCCTTATTTCTTCAAGTAATGCTCTTTTTGCATTTATTTCGTTAGTAATGACATCAATCTGGCTTTGCAACTCGTCGAGTTTGGAAGTGACTTCGCGTATTTTTTCAAGAAGCTCTTGTTTATTAAGCACGCTATAAGAAAAGCCTCAATTTAAATCTTATATCCTGATAGCACAAGGAACACCGCATTTCAACAATTGTTAGATTTAGCCAAAAAATAAAAAATAGATCAGAACTATGCCACATGGGAGATAGTTATAAACACATAGCTGTATACATAGCCGGAGACATCATAACCTCCGACAACCCCGGCGAGGTGATTAAAAAGTGGAGGCTGATATTCGGCCTCACTCAAACCGCCCTCGCGGCGCGGCTTAACACTTCCCCAAGCGTAATCAGCGACTACGAGTCCGGGAGGAGGAAGTTCCCAGGTTCGCGATTTGTCAAAAAATTTGTCCAAGCCCTGATAGAAGCTGATTTAGAGCGGGGCGGACTAGTACTAAACCTACTAGAACGGCAACTACTAAGAGAACGTTTCTGGATAGCTGTGTTAGACATGAAAGAGTTCTCCGAGCCCGTCTCCGCTACCACTTTCCTCCAAAGCGTAGAGGCAGAGGTAATCGTCCCGCCACCACCTGGCCTAGATATACACGGCTACACAGTTGTAGACAGTGTAAAGCTTGTGTTAGAAGTACCCTCGGTAGAGTATGTAAGGCTGTACGGAAGTACTTCTCAGAGGGCCGCCATTTTTACAAAAGTTTCGACAGGAAGGTCGCCCATGATTGCCATAAAGTCCATGTCTGCCGTATTAAGCATAAAACCGTCGCTTGTGATACTTCACGGCCTTACGCCAAATTTAGTAGACTCCCTAGCGGTGGAAATTGCAAAAAGAAGCTATATACCCCTCGCTGTTACTAACATTTCAATTGAAAAATTAATTGGAGTATTACGAAAATTTAAGTAGTATCTTTCCCCTCTTTTATAATTCTAGTTATCCTAAGCAGGTTACCGAGGCCCTTCGTAGCCTCGTGACGCTTCTTAAGCCTCCTCTCTTTAGCCTTCTTCTTGTACTTGTAGTTATGTGTTTCTCTATACCTAGTTGACACTAGACCACGTGCCCTACGCCCAGCTGAGGTAAGTCCTCTAAATGCCCTACCCCTCTTCCGCTTAATTTCAATCGCCTTAGGCAAGGCGGGGTCGGGGGGCTTGACTCGCCCTTCCAACACATCTATAAGCCACTTCTTTAACGACTCTACGTTCTGTTGCCAAGTAGTCTCTCTCCTCTCGTCCACCGGCAATCCTAAAAGTCTTGCTTGTTCTATTGTAAGTCCAACGGCTTTTAACTCCCCCACGGAGAACCCCTTGCCAATTTTCCACTTCTCTAGGCCGCCGCTACTCAGCTTCCTAGGCGCCTTTACTAAAGCCCTTGGCACAGCGTCTGGCATCAAACCGCTCTACTTTTACTATATTTAAATCTTGTCGCTTTAAGCTTTTTTACCACCGACTTCTGTCACATTGTGCACAGAGTACTACTAAACGTAGCTATGTATAAGTTTCTCGTGGCCATCATAGCGACTACAGCTACTATACACTTCGACCCTGTAATTTTAGTAAGCGCTCTTCTCATGGCCATGTCGTCTGTAGTAATTAGAGTAGTTCAGGAGAGTGAAGTGGCAATGGTATTAGTCGCGTTAATACTACTCTTAGACGGCATCGGGCTCCTATTGTCCTTCTCGACGCTATCTGCGTCATTCGTAATCACATACGCTGTGATGGTTGTCTGGGACTTGTACGTGTTGTATTTACTAAGATTAATTCAATAACTAAGGCGCCACCTTGACAACTCTCGCGACTTTATAATAGTCGAGTTGCCCCCAAGCTTCTAGGTAAATAACAAACTCCCCCTCGCCAGATACGACTTTAACAACGTCACCGCTTAGTTCAAATTCAACACTACCTCTTTTATCAATTCTATAACTAAAATTTTGAATAAAAATTTTAAGCTTATCAAGATCAATTATTCCACCAGATTTTATAGTGTTAGGAATTGGATATTGCTTAAAAATATTAATAAGTTTTATATCAAGACGTAGTTTTTGAATAAGATATATACCTACTGCGAGAACCGCCAGCGAGGCTAAGACCTCAGTGGTGAGGTTCATCTAGTTCAGACAGAATAATCTTTTCAACGTCCTCTCTGGACATTGGTATTATCTTCAACCCCCCAAAGAAGGCCACGTTAACATCGCCGCACCAACGGGGAATTATGTGTACTTGTCTCCCCTCTATGTATATGTTAAAACCCTCAGGCCTTAGCTTGTTTCTCTCAACAAGCATCACCGAGTCGATTCTACGCTTAAGAGCCACGAGTTCCTCTGCAGATAAGTCTAAGACAGGAGAATTAACCTCGACTACTACATGACCTCCGTTGAACGGCTCTGCTGGTATGTCTATTTTAAACATGAAAAGAGGTTATTTTATAGGCACTTTAATATTCAAAGCCTTGGCTAGCTCTTTGTATCTGTTTCTAACCGTGACCTCGGTAACCCCAGCAGCCACCGCGAAGTCTTTCTGAGTCCTGTTGTCGCCGTGCATTAACGATGCGATGTACACAGCTGCCGCAGCCAGCCCGGCCGGGTCTTTTCCAGCGGTGATGCCTGCCTTTTTTGCCTTTTGTAGTATGTCTATGGCTGTTTTTACCACTTCTCCGCTGAGCTTAAGTTGCTCTGCCACTCTAGTTATGTACAACACCGGGTCGCTGATAGGCACCTTAACATTCAACTCGCGGATTAGAAGTCTGTAACAACGCGCCACTTCTCTCCTCGACGCTTTTGTGTACCTGACTAATTCGTCCAGGGGCCTCGGCATTTTCATCATACGACACGCCATGTACAAAGCGGCCGCCGCCATGGCTTCTACAGATCTACCTCTTACCAGCTCTTTCTCAAGCGCTTGTCTGTAGATTTCAAGCGCTTGTTCAATACAAGGACGTGGAACTCCCATTGAGCTCCTCAGTCTCTCTAACTCCTGCGCCGCCTGGATAAAGTTCCGCTCATATGAAGTCTGTACCCGCGCTCTTGTCTGCCACTTTCTGAGCCTAATGACTTCAAGTTTTCTCTTTATGTCAAGCTCCTTGCCTGAGACGTCCTTGTCGCGCCAGTCGATAACTGTGGTTAAGGCCTCCGAGACCAGCCTAGTCAGCGGGGCGCCTGTACGGGCCCTCTGGCCTTTCTCCTCGCTCGTAAAGGCTCTCCACTCTGGGCCTAGGTCTAGCAACTGCTCCTGCACGACGGCGCCGCAGACAATACACACAACCTCTCCCCTCTCGTAATTATAGACAAATTTATCGTTACCACAAATTGGACACCGGTATACCTCGCCCGTCTCGGTAAGAAGGCTTAAATACCCCTCATTATCCTTACTTATACGAAGCCTAAGCGGCTTGCCTGACGTGGGAGGGGTGGTAGACATCGAGTTTAAAAACTTTACCCGGGTATATAAGTTTTTTGTTTAACATTAATGCGGAGTATTAATTACTTGGAAATCGCCTTCCATCAAACCGAAAAAACAAGACGTTCAAGGCGATGTAGACGACCTATTTTACTAGCCGCATGAGACAACGCCTATTTCCACAATTAAAATTCCCGCCCTTTTTCCACAAGTTGCCACCAAGGACCAACCTCTCCCCGGCCTTTACGTGACTGTTCTTAGCAACTTTCTTACTTTTGCCAAGGCGCCGAATATTTGAGTCAGTCCTCTAGCGCCTCGTAACACGGCGTAGTGGGCCTCTCCTACTATATATGCCAACTCTGGCTTTAAATACTCAGGCACGTCTAGTCTAAGCATCTCTCTGTGGATTTGTTTTATAATTTCCAACTCGCCTACGCCTCCGTCTACCACGAATCCATATATTTGTGTAACCGCCTTTCCAAAACTGCCCCTCACCGCCTCATATAACGTTTCTCTTAGCATCTTGGGGCTGACCATCCCCAACGCCTTGGCCACCGTCTCCTCAGTAACTTCTTTGTTGACTGCCGCCGCTATTTGTAAGGCGTTGATAGCTCTCCTCATATCTCCCTGGGTGAATTCAAAAATAGTCTCCAACGCGTCGTCAGAGACCTTGACGCCCTCATTCTCGGCGATGTACTTAAGCCTAGAGATCACAGCCTCTTTAGGCAGTGGGTTAAATCTAGTCATCACAACACGCGACTGGATAGGCTCGATAATTCCACTAACGTAGTTTGCTAGTAGTATGAATCTTGTGTTTTGT
>JBEULK010000017.1:0-6898 GCA_041287325.1 Pyrobaculum sp.
TCCAACGTGCCGCTGTCCATCTTCACGGGGATGTTGACAATAAGAATTCTCTTAGGCCTGGCCATCGTCTCGTAAAACTCCGTCGGTAGCCCAGCGAGCTCGACACCTCTTTTGATTGTGAGAAGAGTATTTAGTAAGAAGTCGCTTGCAAAATAAGCGTTACTTATTTGCGTCATGTGACATTTTTTGAAACAGCTTATAAACCTTTATTTACATAGTAACAATGTAGAACTATATAGTTTGGAACTTTAAAAGTGTGGCATAGATACGTCAATGCCGTACTTAGGCATAGACGTGGGCGCCACTTGGACGAGGGCTCTGTTAGTCAGCCAAAGTGGAGAAGTGCTAAGCCGCGTAAAAATAAGAACCAGCTCCAATCCTCTGGCTGAGATTTCCAGCCACGTAGAAGGCTGGGAGTTCGACGCCGTTGGGGTGGGCTCTATAGGCCCGTTAGACCTGAAAAGGGGGTGGGCCGTCAACTCGCCTAACTCTCCGGCGCGGCAGTTCCCCCTAGTGGAGCCGCTTAAGAGGTTTGGAAAGCCGGTCGTAGCGGCGAACGACTGCGTGGCCGCCGTGTGGGGCGAGTACGTCTTTAAACACAGAGTGGAGAACATGGTATACGTGACCATCTCTACGGGGGTGGGCATAGGGGCAATTGTAAACGGCACCTTGTTGCTGGGGAAAGACGGCAACGCCCACGAGCTTGGCCACGCCGTTATTGACTTCAAGTCGTCGACGAGGTGCGGATGCGGCGGCAGGGGGCACTTTGAGGCCTACGTCGGGGGGGCAAACATGCCGAGGCTCTACCACGAAGTCACCGGAGAAGAGCCGATACAGCCGGCGGAGATATTTCAAAGACACAGAAACGGAGACCCCAAGGCGGCGCTGTTTGTAGACCTGTGGCTAGACGCCCTCGCCGCCGGGCTTGCCACCGTCGCCGCGGCGTACGACCCGGAGCTTTTGATAATAGGCGGGTCAATTGCGTTAAACAACTGGGATGTCATTAGCAGAGAGTTGCCAAAGAGGCTGAGAGAATACCTAGGCGTCAGAGAGCCTGAGATTACACAAGCCTCTTTCGGCGACGACGAGGTGGCGATAGGAGCAGCGGCGCTGGCCATGCAAGTCCCCGATACGCTGAAGAAATTCGGCTACCCCAGGTAGAAAAATTTAAAATAGGTCGGGAAGAGGCGCACAATGGTTAGGCGTTTTAAACGCGCGACTAAGTACAGGAGGGGAGGTAGGACGCACGGCTGGGGCAGAGTAGGTCAGCACCGGAAAAGCGGAGGCTCAGGCGGAAAAGGCATGGTGGGCTTTCACAAACACAAGTGGTCGTTTGTAATGAAATACGGAGAAAGCGGCACCGGCTGGCCCTTCTACGGAAAACACGGCTTTAAACAGCCCCCAGCGGTGGCCGTGGAGTGGAGGCCCATCAACGTGGGCACCCTGTCAGAAATAGTAAAAGAACTAAGAAAAGAGGGCAAGGTCAAGGAGGAGGGAGGGAAGCCCGTGGTCAACCTCCTAGAGCTTGGCTATAACAAACTACTAGGCGGAGGCGAGGTAGACACGCCCCTTGTGGTGTATACCCCCGTCGCCAGCCGGGCCGCGGTGGAGAAAATAACAAAAGCCGGAGGGGAAGTCCGCATCATTAGCTTAATACACAGGTAATGGACATCTTAACCTTCATCCCCACAGTATCAAAACCGCCGAAGCGGCTTCCCCTTTCTAGGCGCCTGTTCTGGACGGCGGTGGTGGCGGTGGTATACATCTTAATGACCATAACTCCCCTATACGGAGTGCACCGTACGACAGGTCAACAAGAGGCGCCGCAGATGCAACAACTCCTGTCAATAATCTTCGGAACAGCTTACGGCACGTTGGCACACCTAGGAATAGGCCCCATAGTCATCGCCGGCATACTCTTAGAGGTATTTGCCTTCTCCGGAGTGCTCAACCTAGACCTCAACAAGAGAGAAGACAAGCTGAAATTCACGCTGTGGCTGAAGTGGGCGGCGCTGGGCATAGCTGCAGTGGAGGCGACGGCGTACGTGCTGGGAGGACAGTTCGGCCAAGTGACCCCCGTCGGCGGGGCGTTGGTAGTGTTGCAATTATTAATTGCCACTGTGATCATTATGTTACTAGACGACATGATGTCTAAGGGCTGGGGAATTGGAAGCGCCATTAGCCTCATCATCTTCCTCGGCGTCGCGAGGCAGATATTCCTAAGCCTCTTCTCCTGGGACGTGTTCCCACAGCTCGGACAGGTGGTGGGGCTACTCCCGGCGCTGGGCATTGCGTTATACGACGCCTTTGTAAACGGCAACTCCGGGGCTTTACTGACGCTCATCAATAGGACATACGATGTAAACAGACAACAAGTCATTCTACCAGACATCATAGGGCTAGTGGCGACGATACTACTAGGCTATGTAATTCTCTACCTAGAGATGATGAAAGTAAACATCCCGGTGGCGTCGGCGCAGTTTAGAGGGATAAAGTTCACAATCCCGCTGAGGTTTGTCTACGTGTCTGTGTTGCCAATAATCTTCACTACGTACTCCCTCCTGTTAGTCGGGCAGTTGTTATACCCACTTGGAAACAACCCAGTCGTAGGCGCCGTGTTAGAAGTAATCTTCCTCCCCAACAGACCGTTTCTTTACGCAGGCTTAAACCCGGTGTTTATGTTACTTCACTACGTCGTGTACGTGGCGTTGGCAATAACTTTTGCGTGGGTCTGGGTCCAGCTGGCCGGCCTAAGCGCAGAGGACCAGGCAAGGCAGTTCGCTCAGTCGCAACTATACGTCCCCGGGTTTAGGCAGAGCGACAGGGTACTCGCGAAGATACTGGAGAGGCCTATCAACGCCTTGACAATTATAAGCGGGTTCATAGCCGGCTCCTTCGCCGCGCTCGGCAACATCCTAGGAGTGTGGGGAGGGGGGGTCGGGCTAATACTCTTGGTTGAAATCGCCTTGCAGTACTACGCCCTTGTGATGAGAGAACAAATGCTCGAAATGTACCCAGGCCTAAAAGAGGTATTAGGCAAGTAGGTTTATAAAACGACTAGTTCTAAACTACCATGGGCGGTAGGCAAAGAACGACGCTTTTCATGACCACAGAAGAAGAGGCCAAGAAACTCGGCATCGAGACAGAGGAGGAGAAGGAGAAAAAAGCCGAAAAGAAGGAAAAAAAGAAGTAGGTGTTTTCAATCGCAGTCCCCCACGACTTTCTTTTAGAAGCCCCAGACGAGCCCTCCAAGATACGTAAACTCGGATATTTGGCCAGGGCGGCGGCGATTTTTAAAGTAGACACAATTATAATATACCACTACGGGGCCCCCCTCCGCGAGGAGATAGACTTGGCAAAGACGGTGCTGGAGTACCTGGCCACGCCCCCCTACCTCAGGAAAAAAGTGTTTAAGCAAGACAGGAGGCTAAGGTACGCGGGCCTTCTGCCGCCGTTAAAAATCCCCAGCCACACGGCGCCCCCCGAGCCGCAGGTAGGCGAGGTAAGAGAGGGCGTGGTGGAAAGGTGGGACGGCTACTACTCGCTGGTGTACATTGGAGCGGGGAAATACGCCAAGGTGCCCAAGCCCTACCCAATAGGGACTAGGCTACTAGTAAAAATGGAGGCCCCCACGGCCCGGCCCGACACCTACAGGGCGTCGGTGTACAAAGGCCCGCCCCCGACGTACTGGGGCTACCGCGTAGAGGTCCGCCCGCTTAAGATGTTGGCCGAGGGCTTCGACACAGTTGTGCTGACAGGAAAGGAAGGCGAGTCAATATGCCGAGTCAAGCCTGCACTTGGAAAGCGCACGCTCGTCGTCTTCGGAGGGCCTAAGAAGGGGGTAGACGAGATATACAAAGAAGCGGGGCTCGACCCGCCGGGGAGGCTAATAAACTTTGCCCCCGGCCAGGGCGTGGAGACGATAAGGACAGAAGAGGCCGTTTTCATCGTGCTCTCTCTCTTAAACTACGTGGCCGCCTGCGGCGTCTGTAAGAGGCAGGGCGATGGCGGGCCCGGTGCGGCTGTACACCAGTTTTAGGGAGCTCCGTCTATGTAGTCGTGGTGAACAAAGACAGAGGGGCGAGGCCGGAGGAAGAGGTGTTCAAGCCTGCGTACGAAGTGGTGAGGCTACCCTTCAGCTACGCCGTAGAGAGGGCAGTGGCCGAGGGCGTGCCGCCGGTGTTAGTAAAGCCGCTGTCAAGTGAGCATAAGCAGTTTGTAGAGGGGATAAAACGCCTCGCCGATAGGTTGATTGAAATCGCCGGCGTCAAGAAATGAAGTTGCCGGAGCTTTTCAAACGCTTGTCCCTACGGCGTAGGAGAGAGCCTCTAATCTATCGATACCTCCGGGAGGAGGAGAGGAGGTACCGCAGAGAGGTGCGCGGAAAGTTAAAACACGACGAGAGGTATTTCAAGCCGTCGTGGAGAGATAGAGAGGCTTGGCGTCTGGCCCGTAGCTGTAGGGAGCTGGAGGCGTGCTACCCCTCTATCCGTATGGCTCAGTACCGCTGGGGGAGGGAGGTCGTGCAGTTTCTCTGGAGGGTCGTGGAGCAACGCGTGGAGCTGGACGCAGTAGTCCGCCTGGTGGAGAAGTACGGCGTCTCCGACAGGAGGGTCCGTTTTTAAAATAACACATAAATTGCGTCTACTACAACTACGGACATAATCAAGACCAAGCAATACTAAAGGCCAAGCTTTCCTCATTACTTAGACTAAACATAATTACTTAAAGTAATGTGCCTCAGCTAAAATCCATGTAGACTTGCAGATACTACACATTTAAGAAATGTTATGTTAATAGAAGCTATTTACTTTAAGTAAGTTGGTTTTTTTAAGAGTATAAGAAAATGACGCATATGCGGTGTAATGTGGAGTGTCTACATTTTAAACGTAAATATACGTCTTGTTTACAGCTCTTATGGGCGGCCCGTCTCTATACAGTATACCTATTCTTGTTTTTCGCGGGGTTCGTCTTAGAGAAGCTGTTGGCAGTAGAGGCGACTTTCTATATATTAAACGCATGGTTTTTGCCTGCGGTTATTGCAATAGTCATTGGAAGAATCGCTACGGCTAGAGTTCAAGACGAGAGGGAGGCCGCATTGGCGCTGTCGGAGTTTGTAAGTAGGCGCGGCTATTTTTGCACAGTGGCGCAACTAACTGTTGAGGCGTTGATACTATTCGGCGCCTTGACTTCAGCCACGCTATTTATGGGCATGTGGATTCCCGAGCTATACGTAAGAGTGGTCGTCTTCATGACTGCATTTGCTTTGATATACTCCCGCCTTGTGAATAGAGAACTGCGTAAGTTAAAATACGAAATTGAGTGTTTTGACGAGTTAAAAAGGGCCTATGAAAAAATCAAATTTTAACCCCGATATATACATAGTTTACAGAATTTTAAAAACGTTGAGAGACCGCGGGCCCATGAAAAAAACTTACCTGGCGTTGTATACTAAACTTAACTACCAAAGGGCAGTGAGGTATTTAGAGTACCTACAGACGGCTGGGCTCGTAGAGGTTAGAGAAGAGGTATATATCTCCAGAAAAGGGATTGAGATTCTGGAAAAAATAGAATCTGTTTTAAAAGACCTCGGGCTCTAACACTCACAGCTTGAAGTAAACCACTTGTTCCCCACCGCCGGCGGGAAAAATCCGATGAGCCAAGCACTGTACCCAATAGTCACAGTCACGTCAAACACCGTACCGAATGGCGCAATTGGCGCACAAGGTACAGTCACGGCTTTGCCATATGCCCTCACGCTGGCTTGTGGAGTCCCGTCGCCCGAGGTCGAGCTTGTAAACGTACAGAGTCTAAGCATGGGGTCTGTGATGACATAGTAAGAGGCGTCTGTTACGTATACGGCGGCGCCGTATATTATAATAAACCAGCCGGCGGCCGCCACTTTAAAATACCCTAGTGGGGTGTTCCACTGGCCCCAGTTCTCGTCGTAGAAAGTTACTACGCTGAAGGGCAACACGCCGCTTACCTCTTTATAACCCACATAACGCCGCCCGACGACGTATGAGTACTTACCGTCGCGTAGCACAGTTTTGTTATACGCCTTTTCTACGACTTTTTCAAATTTTAACTGGCGTACGGCGGCTGCTTGGCTGTTCCAGACAATAGCTACAACGTCTAGAGGCTCTTTCTCAACGAGAGTGACGTAGTGAGTGGCGTTGTATACATAAGTGCCGAGGATGCGTCCGCGTACGCGGGCCCTCTCTACCACGTTTTTCTCAACGTCTTGAGGCACTCCCGCGGGCTTAGCCGGAGCCGTGTCGCCTACGTCTATTTTTTGAGGTGTATAATCCGGAGAGCCTAAAAACGCCGTGTGGCTTCCGTATGTGAAATAACTCTCCTCATAGTACTTCTTAGCCACGTCGCCGTTGCCGCTGTTTGCCACCGCTAACAAGGCCACGGACAGCAAGACCGCCATCGCTATGATTACTACTAACTTTCTTTTCATGTATCCAAAATTCTACTATGTTTTTATTATTGACTTACTTAAAGTAACTTACTCTAAGTAAATTTAGGTGCGGATGTGCTCGGAGAAAGGCTCGGCTACGCCGTAGAGGTCGAACACATAGTGGAGGTCGAGCTCTTAATGCGTATATTCGCCTTGATGTACAGCGAGTCGGCGAAGGCGCACGGCGACGCCTTCAACGAAATGCCGTGTGTCGCCGAGGGCAGATGTAAGCGGAAAGAAGCCAAACCCACGCCAGACGGCTATGCGTGGCGCTTCCGCCTCAACGCCACAGACTTGAGAGCTCAGCCTATAGCGTCGACAGAAAGGTAATCGATGGCGGGCCCGGTGGGATTTATAAGCCGGCTCCCGCCGTGAACCCACGACCTACGGCTCCGAAGGCCGCCGCTTTTGGCTGACGCCGGGCCGGATGCC
>JBEULK010000018.1:0-6719 GCA_041287325.1 Pyrobaculum sp.
TTAAGGACTGGAGAGGCCGCCTACTCCGTCCGTCCTTGACGGAGAGCAGAGCCCTCTGCACAGTAAGCGAGCAAGTGGCGCAGTGCATGCCCAAAATTTTGAGGACAACCGCTCTGCCCCCCGGCTTTGACGCCGATTTTTCAAATGGGATAAAGACGTAGGGTTTTGGGAAAAAGACATTTTAGTGGCGGTGTGGCATTCCCTGGGGCCCGTGGGCGAGGTAGTAGTCTGGCCGTTTTTCAAACTCCTCTTTGCACATAGGGGAGCAGAAGTAGTAGAATTTGCCCTTATACAACGTCTTGTACTTAGCCTTGGCTAGATCTACCTCCATGCCGCAGACCGGGTCAATTTCCATGACCACCACTAGTTAATTCTTACTTTAACATTTATCATCATCCCCCCATCTTCGTGTTCTAGGTTGTGGCAGTGGAAGGGGAACCACTGCGGTTCTCCAGACCTGCCAAACTCCACAGCCACCACCACAGTTTCCCCAGGCCATACCAGCACCGTGTCTTTTAATCCCAGGTCTGTGGGTAGTCTGCCTTTTTGGTCTACGGCGTGTGCCGCCACTTGGGCTGGGCTATTCCTCCTTTCAAGCACCCACATGGGGAAGCCGTGTAGATGCATGGGGTGTGGCATGGAGTTGACATCGTTTATTATTTCCCAGACCTCCGCCGACCCGCCTTCTACTTCTACGTGGGGTCTCAAGGGGTCTCTAGCGTCCCAAAACATGTCGTTAATAGCCCACTGCATGCCTTGAAGAGATAATTCAAACCTTCTTCTCGGACCTACGTCTTCTGGCGGCGGCGGAGGCGGGTCGGGCAACTGCTCTGGCAAGTCGATAAACTCGCCTCTTTCCTCGCTCACCACTAAGCGGGCAATCGTGTATTCTGCGCCCTCTTCTAAGCTACTGCCAGGCATATTATGCCCCGGCATGGCTGGCATTTCAAGATGCATGAGGTCGAAGGGAAGGTTTTTAAACTCGTACACACCTGGGCTTAGGTCTGCCACCACCTCAGCCCTCTCGGCTGAGGCCAGGAATATGGACTTGACTTCGACTGGGCGGAGAATTTGGCCCTGGTCTACCGCTATGAGCCGCATGGGGACGGGGACTCCGTCTTTTACTAACACCACTTGGTGTAGCCTGGCGTTTGACGCATTTACTAGCCTAAACCTATGAGTGCCCTGGGGCAGCCTAAACGTAGGGCCCGCCTTGCCGTTTACTAAGACTACGTCTCCTAAGAACCCCATGAGGAGGTCCATGTGGGTGGGGTTGTAGACAACGTTGCCCGCCTCTAATCTGCTTATCTGAAAGTACGAGAGGCTTATCGTTGACTCCGTATTTAAATCCCAGGGGCTTCTCCTCCTCTACTATTACGAGCCCCGCCAGGCCTTTGTAGAACTGAGACGCAGTTAGGCCGTGTGTATGTGGGTGGTATATGTAGACGCCTGGCCTATACCTGCAATAAACTTGTAGCTATACCGCTCCCCAGGCTTTATAGAAAAGGCGGGGTGCGCGTCGTTGCGCCAGTCTACGTGGAAGCCGTGCCAGTGGATAATAGTCTCTTCTTCCATGGCATTTACTAGCTCTAGGTTCACCTCTTCCCCCCTCTTTACGAGGAGAGTGGGGTTGATTAAGCCATTGATTGAGTCCATAATTCAGCGCTTTGACTTCTTTCACGTCAGCGGCATTAACTGCTGGGGGCACGGAGACGTCCGCCTTCACTTCGCTACTTTGCTTAACAACTCGGGGGTTTAGGAGGTTGTACAAGCTAAGAGAGGCTACTCCGATTGACGCGCCGGCGACAAGCGCCATAAATCTTCTCCTATTAATTTTGAGATTAGGGGAATAGGTGGGTTAGAAAAAACTTATCCTCCCTGAGGAGGCTCGCCAGGATGGTCTTGAGGCCGTTGTAGCTCGCTCACAGCGTTAAACGGGGTTAGGCGGACGTGCTGGGCTCGGCGCGGCGACGCGCACCGCCGGGGGTGACCGACGTGAGGAGACACCTCAACGTGGCATAGGACTTTGTCGCCGCCAGGCGCCTCGGGGCCCTGGCCCGTCGCTTAAAGCTTAAGACTCCATGCGCGGGGGCGTTCTGCGGAGTTCCCGCTGTTGGCCCGAAACAGCAACTATTTAACCCCACGAACTTCTATTCTCTGCGGAGTTCCCGTTGTTGGCCAAGCCGTGGCGCGACTTGGCAAGATACAAGGAGGCAAGGCTGAGGGAGGCCTTAGTAGAGGCGCAACTGGCGTCGGAATTTCTCGAAGAGGGCCTTGTGAGAAACGCCGCTGGGAAGGCCTTCCAAGCATGGAAGGCGTACATGGGGTACCTCTTGGCAGACCACAGAGAGGAGTTAAAAGCAGTGTTCCCCGGCTCTAGGCGCATAAGAGTGGGGGACGAAGAGGCCGAGGTGGAGGACGTAGACGTGGTCATTTCCCTAGTGCCCACCTCCCGCATGGCCCAGCTGGCGGCCTTCCTCGCCGAGAGGGGTGTCGAGGGCGCCGCCGAGGCGACGGCCCTCGCCCTTCAGCTACACCGCTACCAGTACAACGGCCCCGACCCCTAGGGCTACTTCGACGACGTGCCGGACGACAGGGCGGCCGCGGTTTTTACATGCAGGATAATCGCCAAGCTCCTCCCCCCTGAGAAGAGGAGTATCTGCCGCTGACCTCACGCCCGAGGGGGTTTCAACAGATGCGCACTAGATCGCGCACCGCGTCTTCCCAGGTCCCTCAGCGGCTCGGGGAAATAACCAGGCCGAAGAGGCGCGGGCTCTCCACGCCCTCACCTCGTCCTCACGCGGCCCTGCCGCCTCGGCACAGCACACCTTCCGCCGGCGCCTTCTTCACGCTTAAGGGCCGCCTCGTACAAGCCGCCTCTGCCCATGAGAATCCGCTCGTCTCCAACGACCCCAAGACGAAGGCGAAATCGAGGGCCCGGGGAGCATAGTCGTCCTCCACGTAGGCCGCTAAGCGCCCTCCCAGACCTCCCATCTCCCAGAAGTCTGAGCCCCCTCGGCGATGCAGACAGGGCGGTCGAGACCGTATATGCTCGTCGTCTCAGCCGGGCAGTAGGGGCACGCCCAGTCCTCCTCGGCGTAGAAGCCGCGCCGTCTAAGTTCGCGTATTCGCCCACGAGCATCCGCTGTAGGGAGCTGGGCCTACGCCCTGTTTTAGCTGCAGATGCAACTAATGTCCCCCGCCTTTGCCTTTTTCCGGTCTACCGGGCCTCCCCTGCCGGTAGGGGCTGGCATAATCCCAGCCGATCAGCTCCACAAGGCCAGTAGTAGAAAATTAGCCGAGCGTTTCAACCGCCTCAACGGCGAGCTTTACGCCGACCCATCTTCGTAGTAAATAGCGATGAGTGCCGCATGCGGCGTCTGCAAAGCCCTGCCGAGCTGGGGGCGGCCTTAGGCGCGGCTTTGTTAAGAAAATATTTTAAAAACGCATATATGCGCCTATGTGGAGTTGTCTAAGCCTTGGGTAGACGCGGAGAAGTACAAGAGGGATAGGCTTAGGGAGGCGCTCTACGAGGCGGAGCTGGCCGAGGAGTTTTTAAAAAACGGCCTTTTAAGAAATGCGGCCGGCAAGGCCTTTCAAGCCGTCAAGGCGCTGTTGGCCGCAGTCGCCGTGGATCACAGAGACGAGTTAGCGGCAGTCTTCAAAGGCAGGAGGAAGCTCGGCGAGAGGAAGGCCGTGGAGAGGGCGGACTGGATAATTGCCGTAATGCCCACGTCCCGCATGAGGTCCGTGGCGGCGTTAATAGGCGATAGAGACTTACGACTCGCTGTGGAGCTCGCGCTGAACCTACACGAATTTCAATACAACGGGCTGGACAGAGACGCTGAGGTCTCGCGCTATGGCTCGGAAAAGGAGGTCGAGAGGGACGTGGCGGAGATCGTGGAGTACGTGAAAAGAGCCGCAAAGACCTAGGCGTTTTGCAAGCCTCCGTCCTGCTACTGGCAGGCCTACATCGAGCGGCTCCAAGCGCCAGAGGCGTCCCGCCGGCCCCCTCGCGTGATCTTCAAGCTCTTTAGTAGCTTCCATCAGGGCCACCATCCTCGCCTGCGGCCCTCTCTCCTTCGCCCTAGCCCTCAACGCATCCCTCACCGCCCTAACCACGGTGAATTCCCGTATCAGGCGGCGCATCGTCTTTTCGGCCGAGGACCACCCGGCCGTACAGCCGAGGTCTGCGGTGGCCAACACTATCCCCCCGACCACCTCGCCTACATCTCTGCCCAAATAGACCGCCTTGCGCCTACGCCACCCGGCGTATATCTGCGCGTATAGGTAGTGGACGCCGTTACGCACGGCGGCCCACACGTAAAGCCTCACGGGACCTAGGTCCGCCGACGTAACCGCTGTATGAGATCATGCACATTTGTCTGTATCTCTGTTTAAACGCGCCTATAGGGAACAGCAAAAGAGAGGAGTATCTATCCGTCTTCTTAAAACGCTACGCAGTATATTCTTAAGCGTATAAGAGGAGTTAAAAACACGCCGTTGGGTCTCAAGCGCCGCGCTTAGGTTGTCGTGCGCGGCCGCGCCACGCGCCAGAGGTCCGTGTCGAGGGCAACGCCGTCAGTCACGGCGTCGAGCGCAAGGCTGAGCTCGCCCACGCGAGGGACTCCCTCGTCGACTCCTCGCTCTATTCAGCGCTGAAGGTGCTGGGTGTGAGGGCTGAGCTGATGCAAAATGGCGTTAAGTTTAACAGAGGCGGGACGGCATATCCGCCGCGGCCGAGGATGCGCTGAGGAGAGGCGGCGCTCCCGCCCGGCCTCTCCCTAAAGGCCGGGGGCGTTGCGTATTCGCCGCGGAGGCGGCGGAGGGGCGATATGTGTACTCCACATCGGCGGGGACGGGTTGCCGTGAAAGGAAGGGTGAGAGAGGGGCGCGTCGTGTTGAAACGCTCTGAGCAGAAGGCCCACGCAGAAGCCTTCGACGAAACGCCGTGCGTCGTGGAGGGGAGGTGCGCCGTGGCGTTTATACTCCTCGGCGTATATCTTGGCGAGTCCGTCAAACGAGGAGGCTACTGTATATGGAGGGGATTATTGGTGAGGCAATTAGAATCAAGAGGGGGTGAAGCTGACGCTATTTGGGCTACGTGCGGAGGATGGCTTTATAATTTTATTGTCATGAATAGCCGGGTCATGTGTGGGGTTAGGGCTAGGTTGAGTGATGCCGGTGGAAGGAGGGTTGTTGAGGTGGAGGCGCTCGTTGATACTGGGGCCATGTTGAGTGTTATACCTCATAGGCTTGCTGAGGATCTAGCACTGGAGGTTACGGGCAAGGTTCCTGTGATGACTGCTGGTGGTAGGGTGGAGCTTGAGCGGACGAGGGTGTGGATTGACCTTGAGGATAGGGGAGATGTGGTGCCTGCGGTAATATCTGACGTCATCGATAAGGTGCTTATTGGTGTAACGACACTCGAGGTTCTGGGACTACAGGTAGATCCAGTCACCGGTAAGCTCAAGGAATGGACAATACTACTATATGACCTCCTCACCCTTTAGGGCAGGGAGAGGGTCATAAGTGCGTGTTTGACCTAGTTGTGTGGGTATCCCTAAACCACCAATGATGCATCTTTTCCGCGATCCATGCTTGGTAGGGCTTCGTTGGCGATGCGCGGTGGCTTGGTTATATACGTTACGGCTAGTTATGGGGAGCTTAGGTCGCGCCTGCGCTGTGGTTAGGCAGTTGAGTATTTATAATGCATTGGGTAAGGCTTTAGGCCTAGTGACGATCAACATGGGTAACTGCTCAATCGAGGATTCAGGTAGGAGCCTGCTCGATATAGCCCACGCCGTATTCGGTGGGTGCTCCTCTGGGGGTGGTTCTCATGGTGTCTAGGGGGACTTTGAGACTTATGAGGGCTATAGGGGTTCTTGGCTTGGTGAGGGGGTGTGGGGGTGTTGATCCCGGGCTCATTGCTTTAGCGAAGTTGAATAAGGTTCAGGCGCTCGTGGATGATAGGTACCTGGTTAGGTATGGGGAGTTCCTGGGCTTCCTGGAACATGTGGCTAGGCGCATGGATGGTGTTGATTACGTCATCGTTAAGACCATGTTGCCCTTACCGAGGATACCCGCGGATATTGACTTAATCATTGGTGGGGGTTACCTGGGTAGGGTTTTGGGTATGTTTAGGCGTGATGGTTTTAGGCTCATTGATTGGGCACCCTATGGGGCCACTCTATATAGTGATCGCTACGGTTACTACCTCGATGTGGCCACGGATTTATCAGTGTCAGGGCTCGTGTACATGGATGGTGACTACCTGATGAGTCACTCCGAGGATAGGCGAATGGATGGTGTGGTAGCTAGGGCCCCGGTTAAGCCCCTGGATCTACTCGTTGTTATGGCGCACAGCGTGATCAAGGAGTGGACGTTCACACTGAGTGATTACTACGCGGCGGTGCTTTGGCTTAGCCACATCACCGAGGCCCTGAAGTACGCCGGGAGGCTAGGCCTAGTGAGGACCTTACTGCTCTTCATGTCCGTTGTGGAGAGGCTGAGCGACATGGCCTACGGTCCCAGCAACCCAATTAGTGCTGCATTAAGGGGCCTCACGGCATTTAACGTGGATAATATGCTCATGGGTGAATTACCAGCTAGGTATGGGCTCGAGGCGCTCCTACCCTGCTACGTGGAGAGATTCAATGAGGAGGGGGGCCATGGCCAACGTGCCCAGAGTTGCCATGTATTGGAGGCTTAAGAAATTA
>JBEULK010000002.1:0-9385 GCA_041287325.1 Pyrobaculum sp.
GGTAGTCCCTGCGTAGTACACTTGAAACGATTTCGACATAGACTCTGACGCACCGCACCGTCTCTCTTTCAAACACCATCACGGCGTGTCAAACTCGGCGAGGCTCCTATGCCCAGGCCTAATCCTCCCAAACACTCCGAAAAACGTCACCGCCACGGCGGCCAGCCAGTGGGACGACTTCGCCCTCTTCCCGTGCACCTTCTTCTTGCCTCTAATTTCTTCTAACAAGTCGAGGCTTGTTAGCGGCCTCCCAAGCCTGAAAGGCCCTCCCCGCGGCGTTTCTCAAAAGGCCTTCTTCAAGAAACCTCTCGGCTAGCTCCGTCTTGGCCTCTGACAGCCGCGCCCTCGACGCCCCTCTAGACGTGAAAGGCCGCCAGCTGGACGCGCGGGCGGTGGACAGTAGGGAACGGTTGCGCCTCCCATCACATCCACCTGCCCCCCGCCCACGTGCGCCTAGAGCCAGGAAACACTTAACTCACCCTCTGCGGCCTGCCAAGAGGCGGTCCACGCACGCCTTCCACACCTGGGAAGCCTCCCCCGGCGGCGTCTCTCACAAGCACCTCTCCGAGAAATTCCAACGGTAGTTACGCTATTCACATACTTTAGAATTAACATATTTAAACTACAGCCTATTTGTAAGCGTGGAGAACGTCATTAGGGAAGAGCTCACTGCGTTTATGAGCAGAACGGGCGGCCAGGCGCAAGCCGCGTTGCTCGTCAGGAGGGATGGATTGCCTGTCGCCTATGTAGCGCCGGGGTTAGATGTAAAGCTGATTTCCGCCTTGACGGCGTTGGCGCTGGGCTCGCTCAAGAGAATGGGCGAAGAGTTGAAGCTCGGCGCCTCGAAAAATGTATTTGTCTATTTTGAAAACAAGCTCATGTTATTATGGCCGGTCAAGGACTTGTACATAGTTGTAATAGCCGGTATTGATGCAAATCTTGGTTTATTAATGCTAGAACTAGAAAGGCTGGGAAGAAGACTTAGCGAGGCGTTGTGATTTTGGAATAAACGCCGCCGGCAGCTGAACTAGCATCCGCAATGGCTGTAGGAGCTCCGCCTGGAAAGACAGTTTATTTTCTACTGTGAAATTATGTGCTCAGCCTTGAGAAGCGCGGCGCCGAACTCCTCGGCTTCGAACTCCGCGATTTTCTCCCCTGTGTCTAACATCACCACCGCCCGCCCCCCGCCGAAAGCCACCACATAGCCTCCCTTATGACCAGCCCGGCCTACATCTCTCGCGTAGAGTAGCTGAATGGGCCACGACCTTCGTACAAATCCTTCTTCGTCGACGTAGATTTTAAATCCGTGATCTCTATGGATTACTACAAATTCGCTGAATTTCTCTACTTTCGGCAAATCTACCTCGACTAATTCTCTACATACGGGGCAGGTCACTTTCTTCATCAAATTTTTAACTCGCCGTGTTTTAATATTTATGATTGTCTTACGTGGAGATGAGATAGTTGAAAGAGGCGAAGCGGCTGAGGGGGAAGCCGAAGCGGTGATCAGCCTTGTCAAAAAAACCAAGAAGTATTTAGATAAAATTGAATATATGTATATTAGACTAGACAATGCCGAATATCTAGGAGTCTTTAGAGGAGACTATGCTGTTTTTATAAGGTGTGAAGAAATGCCCTTAGGAGCGGCGTTGCTAAAGGCCGAGCAAGTGCTCTTCGACCTCCTCAACAAGCCTAAAGGCCAGGTAGTCCAGTCGTTCTAAGTCCGCGTCAGGCTTGGCCACAAGCACGGCCACTACGCGCTTGCCGCTTCTGGCCACTATGTAATGGCTCTCAAACACGGCATCTACACCAAACGGCTTTGAGTTAAGCGCTGTAGACAACTCCTTCAGGCTGGACAACAACGCCGAGACTTTCACCCAAAAGGACTCGTCATACCCTATGCTTATGATAGCAAGCCCGTTGACGTGTAAAAGCGCCGCACCCTCTATACTGGGCTCCTCTTTACGTATCTCGTCAAGGGCGGCATAGATGCTGTTCAACATGTAGTCTTATATCTAACAGATAAAGAACGCCCCTCAAACTTCATATCCACAGGCTCTAAACACAGCCCCCTCATAAACCCGGCTATATGCCTCGCATAACCCTCCTTTAGCACAACTGGCAGGTTTTCAAGATATATGACGTCGCCGCTTACCTTAACGACGCCGAAGCCCCCCATCTTAGCTACTACAGGGAATTCTTTCAACACCTCCTCAGCCGTCTTCCATCCCATCGACTGGCGCATCGACTTTGCAACAGCCTCTCCGAGTTTTTCAAAGACAACTACAGAAGCCTCTCCGAAATAATGTTCTAACTCCTCTATAACCACGTCCCACAAATTTGCCGGTACGGCCACAATACGATTACCCCCATACATCATCTCCCCCCTCTCTAAATTAAACGCCACCTCGCCTTTCAAGACCCTCTTCAACATACCGAACATATCAAACATCACTTGTTTCGTTACAATAGTTATTAAAGTTTTCGTATAAGTACGTGGGCGCCCCCAAGGGATAGGCCGGCTTATGCGCCTCCTCGCGGCAGACCCCAGGTCTGGAGAGCGGATTTATCACCCCTCTGAAAACGCCCTCCTAAAGGCGCTCGCCGCCAGCGCCCTTGGCCCTAGGCGTTATTTAGGCGAAAAGGCCCGCCAGCCACGGAGAGGTAGTAACTCCCCGCCGGGCTTACCGCCTGCGAAGAGCCCCCGGCTAGAGGGCCGGGGCAGAGCTGGGCCTCCACTACTCTACGTCTCTCCACGCCTATGTCAGCACCTGTGGGCGCCTGGCCGATCTCAGCCTCCCGCCTTCGTCCTCCACGCGTACCGCCACTATCTGGCTTTGCTCTTCTGAGGACGGACATGCAATACCGTGAAAATTCGTCGGTGAGAAACGGAGGACGCCGCCGTTGGCGGCTTCGGCGAAGCAGTCGAGGACGGTGTAACCCCCAAGAGCGCTCCTTTTATCACTCTCAGCAACGTCGTCGGTCATATTTCAAAAGCCCCCTCGCCACGGCCTTGACAACGGCGTCGTAGTCGGCTTACTCTATCAAGAAGACGGTTTTGTGTCGTCGTGGGTCCAAGAGTAGGCCTCTTGGTATTGAGCCAGGGGGACCGTCTTGGTTATAAGTTTCTTGGGCCAATCGCCGAATTTATCCACGGCCTCTTTGAGGTGCCTCAAAGCCGCCTCGAAGTGTCTAATCCCCGCGTTGACGGACCCCACCACGAGCTTGTTGTTAAGCGCGGCGTCTGTGAGGATCCTCCCCAAATCGTCGACATGGCCGTCTGGCGGATATACCCCTAGGAGTGCCTCAACGCCGCCGGGGCCCAGCCTCGCCAAGCCCTCTAGGGCCACGGAGGGGGCCCCCGTGGCCTCTATCACGAGGTCGTAGACGCCCGAAAGCTTCTCGTGGGCTGCGTCTCGTCCCCCCGATCTCCCTAACGAGTCTCGCCTTTAGGCTGTCGGGCGGCCTTGTGGCGATTGCGGTGACCGATATGCCCATGAGCCTGAGCACCATGGCGGCCAGAAGGCCGACGGGGCCGGCGCCCAACACCAAAGCGTTCTCTGGCCCCCTCCCCAACCGCGTCTGAAAGGCCCCGACTCCCACCTCTATCCCCTTCTCCACGACCAACAGCGGTTCTATGAGCACAGCCACGTCGGCGATCTCCTTGGGCACTTTAACCAAATAGGCCGCGTCGGTCGCCGAGAACTCGGCGGCGTGGCCGTGGAGGCCCCACATGCCGTGTTCTAGGTACTTCCCGACTGGGCAGTAGTCAACGGGGAGGTCGCAACCGAGAGGCCTCCTGACGGTGGGGACGACCAGGTCGCCGACAGATACGCCGTCCACGCCGGGCCCCAGCTCGGCCAGGGCCTCGTGGCCTAGAATCAAATAGTCGCTCCCCTCGGGGGCCTTTCCGTACCTCCCCTCGATTATCTCCTTGTCGGTCCCGCAGACGCCGACCTTCAAAGGCCTCAAGAGGACTTGGCCCCCGCCCGGAGAGGGCCTCGGGACCTCTCTCAGCCTTAAGGATTCGGGCACGCCCGGGATTACGGCCTTCGTGACAAAACATGCCGCATATAAAATTACATCCCTAGAATATCGGCGTTTGTATCCTGGCCGAAATCCTTATTAAGTAATACATGTATTACCGCATGGAGGTGGTCAGCTTCCGCGTGAGCCGCGAGTTGAAGAAGAAGATGGAGGAGCTGAGCCATGTGAATTGGAGCGAAGTGGTGAGGCGCGCAATTGCGGAGGAGGTAGCAAGACAGGAGGCCCTGCGCATAGACCGGGAGCGCGCCCTACGCGCCCTATTGGAGCTCTACTCGCTCCGTCAGGAGGCCGGGGGCTGGGACTCCCTGGCCGAAATTAAGAAATGGCGAAGACGGTCGTAGTAGACGCCTCAGTTGCGGTGAAGTGGTTCCTCAAGGAGGAATATTCCGACATCTCGCTGGAGCTCTTGAAGGGACATGTAGGCGGGTCTTTGACCCTCGCCGCGCCGGCCCTCCTACACTACGAGGTCCTTAACGCCTTGAGGTATTCCCGCATCTTCGACGCGGAGAGGCTTGCGAGAATAGCGAAGATACTCGACGACCTACAACTGGCCCTATACTCACTGGCGGGAGAGCTGGCCGTACTGACGGCGAGGACCGCATATGAGCTTGACGTCACTATATACGATGCCTCTTACATCGCCCTATCGAGACGGCTCGGCGCCCATTTAATTACCGCCGACGAGGAGATTACAACAAAATACAATTACGCAATCCATATATCTAAAATCAAAGATGTCTTGTGATATTTTTGAGGCCAGTAGGCAGGTCTAAAACTGCGCCGTATAGAGCTCGGCGCTACGGAGGATTTTTTACGTGGGACGTACGGCGGCATGGCCAGAGGGAAATATGCGCCCGTGTTGAGCCACAAAGGCAGGCAATTCTTAGAGCTTTTAGACAAAAGGGGGCCTCTGACCGTCTCGCAGATAGCCAAAGAGCTGGGGACATCCCTAGGCGCGACCCAGTGGCACCTCTACGTCCTCGAAAGGGAGGGCCTAATCCGGCGCGTCGAGGCCGGGGGAGTTGCCGTCTACACCACTAGACGGCACGTTGGGCCTTTTGGGCTCTAGGCGGAACGGCTTTCTGCCCAACGCCACAAATTTGACGTCTTGCGGGGCGTAGGGCTATGCCTTTTTATTTTCAGAAGCTGTGGGGGCATGTGCGCCTAATTGTGATATCCAACAGGCTCCCCGTAACCGTCTCGGTGAAAGACGGCGAGGTGTCCATCAGGGAGTCGGTCGGCGGGCTTGCGACCGCCATGAAGACCTTCCCCTCCGCAACTGAGGGGGGCAGAGCCCTCGGCTTCGACGAGGTCTCGTGGGTGGGCTGGTCGGGCCTGGCGGAAGACTCGCCGGACCCCAAAGTGGCGGAGAGGTCGATGGGGCTGGAGCCGGTGCCCCTCGGCGAGAGGGAGGTGAAGCTCTACTACGAGGGCCTCGCCAACGCGACCATATGGCCTTTGTTCCACGGCTTTACGACCTATACGATCTACCGGGAGGAGTGCTGGGACGTCTCCGTCAATAAAAAGTTCGCCGAGGCCGCGCTGGCCCTGGCGAGGCCCGAGGACTACATCTGGATCCACGACTACCACCTCACGTTGCTCCCCATATTCCTAAGAGGCCGGATGCCCGATTTGGGCTTGGGGTTCTTCCTACACATACCGTTTCCGCCGCCGGAGACGCTACAGCTCATGCCCTCCACGTGGAGGAACGAAATCCTCGGCGCGCCCCTCGCCTCCGACCTACTGGGCTTCCACACCCACGACTACTCTTCCAACTTCGTGAGGTTCTTAGGCGTCAACGTCGAGATGGACGTAGTGAGCTCCAGACACGGCTTCAAGTCGGCGTGTTCCCCATGGGTATAGACTTCGAGAGGTTCTACAACTCTGCGCCGGACCCCGAGGTGGCTAGGGAGATGGAGGAGGTGAGGCGCCTTTTGAGGGGCCTCAAGGTCGTGTTCTCGATAGATAGGCTCGACTACACCAAGGGGGTGGTCAACAAGGTCTACGCCTGGGAGAAGCTCTTGAAGACCAGGCCGGAGTGGCGGAAGAAGGCGTCCTTCGTGTTGGTCGTAGTGCCCTCTAGGACCGGCGTGGAGCAGCACGACGCCATGAGGAGGCAGATAGAGATGGAGGCGGGCAGGATAAACGGCGAGCTGGACTGGGTCCCCATAATATACCTATACCGCTTTCTGCCCAGGCCGACCCTCCTGGCCATGTACAACGTGGCCCTCATCACGCCGCTTAAAGACGGCATGGATCTCGTCTCGAAGGAGTACGCGGCCTCCCGTAGGGACTGCCGGGGGGTCCTCAGCGAGACTGCAGGCGCCGCCAGGGAGCTCACAGAGGCCATAATCGTCAACCCCAACGACGTGGAGGGGATGGCGAAGGCCGTAGAGAGGGCCCTCTCCATGCCCGAAGAGGAGCAGTGCGAACGCCTAAAGGAGATGCAAGGGAAGTTGAAATCACAAGACGTAGTGAAGTGGGGGCTCGACTTCATCCAAGCTCTGATAGGCGCCAAGATGTAACGCGCAGAGAGGGAGAGCAAGCTGGCCGCATCACTGCTCTGGCCGGAGAGGAGTTGAACAAGAAGCTCTAGGCCCGCGCCCTCTTTCTGGACACGACGGGACGTTAATGCCGTTGTACCCCTACGCATGCCAGGCCGTGCCCGACGACGGGCTCATACAGCTACTGAGAGGCCTCGCGGCGAGGCCCAACACGTATGCGGCCGTAGTCAGCGGGAGGCCCAAGGAGTTTTTAGACAGTTGGTTTAAAGGCCTCCCCGTATATCTCGTGGCCGAACACGGGCTCTGGATTAGAGACCCCGCCGGCGAGTGGACTGCAACCGCCGGAATAGACCCCTCCTGGAAGCCCAAGGTGAGGAAGACCATGGAGGACTTCGCGAACAGAGTGCCGGGCACCTACATAGAGGAGAAAGACGCGTCGATGGCATGGCACTACCGCAACGCAGATCCCGAAGTCGGCGAGAGGGCCGCCTTAGAGCTCGTCGAAGTGCTTTCGGCGATGCTCACCGGTAGCGGGCTGGTCGTGTTGAGGGGCAAGAAGGTCATCGAGGTCAAGCCGGCGGGGATAAACAAAGGCGCCGCCGTCAGCCTGCTGGTAGAGAGGCTGAAGCCCGACTTCATACTGGCGGCTGGCGACGACGAGACCGACGAGTACAGGGGGGCTGGAACCTCCCTGGGAAGAGGCCCCTCATGTCGATACGCCGCGTCCCTGTATTTATATGCTTCCGGCGGCAAAAGAAATATTTGTGGAATCGGTCGGACTTATGCGGTACAGGAGATACGGCGATATGGAGGTCTCCGAGATAGGCTTCGGAGCCTGGGTCGTGGGGAGCGATATGTACGGGAGGATCGACGACGAGGAGGCGAGAAGGCTTGTGAAGAGGGCGCTGGACCTAGGCGTGAATTTCTTCGACACAGCCGATATATACGGCAGGGGCAGATCGGAGGAGCTTCTGGGCGAGCTCCTGGCGGGCGAGGAGGTGTATATCGCCACCAAGATAGGGTACGACTTCTACTCCAGCCCCGAGAGGCCCCGGAGGAGGTACGACGAGGAGTACCTACTAGAGGCGGCCAGGAGGTCGGCCGAGAGGCTCAAAAGGACGCCCGACTTGTTGCAGATACACAACGCGCCCAGAGAGGTCCTCGCTGGGGGCGCCGGGCTGAAGCTCAGAGGCGTTTTTTCCCGCTACGTCGGGGCGGCGCTGGGGCCCGAGGTGGAGGTCTACGAGGAGGGCATAGCCGCGTTGGAGGCAGGCTACGACTCCATAATGTTCGTCTTCAACATATTGGAGCAAGAGCCCGGCCTACAGCTGATCGAGAGGGGGGCCGGCCGCATGCTACTGGCCAGAGTGCCCCACGCGAGCGAGGTCCTGACCGATAGGTTCAGGCCGCAGTTCCCCCAGTCCGACCACAGGTCCCTCCGGGACGGGAGGTGGCTCTCGAGGGCCAGGAGGCTCGTCGAAAGGGAAATAGCGCCCCTCGCGAGAGAGCTGGGGCTGACCTTGGGCCAATACGCCTTGAAGTTCGTCCTGTCTTTCCCAATAACTTCCGTCTTGGTGACAGCCACGACGGTCGAGGAGCTGGAGGAATACGTAGAGGCCAGCGACGGGAAGCCCCTGCCTAAACACCACCTCCAGGCCCTGGAGGAGTTCTGGAGGGAGAACAAGGCGGAGCTAAAGGATACATAGGAATAGGCCGTATATGTTGTGGATAGACTGGGCCCCCTCCTCAAGTCGGTGGAGGAGCCAGTCCTCCGCCCCCTCGGCGATATTGAGAACAGCGCCGAAGGCATAACGGAGCTCTTTTCGGAACAGCTCGGAGCACAGAAGCCGAGAGTAGCAGTCGTGGCCAACCCCCTAGACGAGTGCGGAGGGGGAGGAGGGGCTTGTAGGGGCATTTTGGGCCTATACGAGCCGGGGGTCATCAAGATGAACTACAGGGCCGATCTGGCCGCTCTGCTACACCTATACGCCCACCACCTACAGGCTTTGGAGCTGGGGGAGCGCTTCCTGCACGCCAGGAGGGCCGAGGCCGAGAGGCTCCCTTGGGAGTTGAGGCCCCTCGAGATATCAGCCGCGTTTAGGTCCGCGCAGTTGGCCAGGAGGGCGCCTCCGAGAGTCAAGAGGGTCTGGGAGGAGGAGATAAAGCCCAAGATAAGAGAGATAAAACCTCGCCAGGCTGAAGGCCGAGTTGGAGTACCTCTACAAGCAGGCGGAGATATACGCTAGGCGCTAGACGTAGCCCTCCTCCGAGAGCTTGTTGACAAGCCAGCTCCACACGGCGAGCCCTCTGGGCGAGATCACGACGTAGTAGAAAAAGAGCGCCGAGAGCGCCAACAAGGCCGCCGAACATATAACCGCGGCGAGCTCGACCCGAAAACGCGGGGATGTACACAGCCATCGCCGAGAGGATGTAGGGGAACATCATAAAGGCGGCCGCCGCCATGAAGGCCAACATCACCAAGAGGAAGCGCGCCTCGGCCTTTTGGTACCTCTGGGGAATGCCCAGCTCCCTAGTCTGGGGGACGTGCAAGACGGCGGCGAGGAGCCAACTGGCAGGCGGGGCGGTCAGCACTGCAGATACAAGACCTGCCGCCAGGAAGGCCGAGGGCTTGAAGTAGAGGCTCTGGAGCCCATATACGAAAACCCAAGGCGCGAGCGCCATTGCCGTCATTGCCGTCCGCGCCAACATCCTATATCTGAAGTACCTGGCGGGATCTACAGAGAGACTTATCCAAAGCCTTTCTGAGCTCAACGTGACGCCACCCACAAAAAATAGCATGACCAGACGCATATGCGGAGGGTAGCCCCTACGAG
>JBEULK010000019.1:0-6641 GCA_041287325.1 Pyrobaculum sp.
AATAGAGTAAAAAAGATTAAAACATGGCAAGGGCTTACCTAGGCCCCGCCGGGATTCCTCAATACGTCGCAAAGGCCAAGTCGACGCTTGAGGCCGTCAAAGTGGTCAGAGAGCTGGGCCTAAACGCCATGGAGGTGGAGTTCGTACAGGGGGTCAGGATGTCGCGAGAACTTGCAAAACAAGTAGGCAAGGCGGCATCGGAGTACGGCGTCAAGCTGTCGGTGCACGCCCCCTACTTTATAAACCTTTGCTCAGACGAAGAGGAGAAGGTAGAGAAGTCACGGCAGAGGCTGGTGGACTCGCTAGACAGAGCATATCACATGGGGGCTTGGGTGGTGGTGGTCCATGCAGCGTACTACGGCAGGCGAGGGCCCTCGGCATGTTACGAAAAAGTCAAAGAGGAGTTGTCTAAGGTTTATAAAGAGGCAGGTCAGCCCTCCGGCGTTTACATCGGAGTAGAAATCACGGCGCGTAACAACCAGTTCGGCAGCGTGGAGGAGGCCTTCGGCCTAGCCAAGGAGCTTAACTTCGTCGTGCCGGTGGTCGACTGGGGCCATCTATACGCCAGAAACGGCGGCGTTATTAACTACGGCGAGGTGTTAAACCTCTGGATGCAGACTTTTGGAGACGCACATATGCACACGCACTTCACCTCGGTGCGCTACAGAAACGGCAAATTTGTCGACGAGCACGAGCCTATTGAGAGAAACATGCCGCCATTCGAGCCTCTGGCCGCAGAGTTGAGTAGAAGAGACCTGACGATCACTCTAATATGCGAGTCTCCTCTGCTGGACAAAGACGCCTTGTTAATGAAAGATATCCTAGAACGCCACGGGGTGCGTTTAGCTTAATTTTTCAACAAAACTCAATACTGTGAAGAAGACAGTAACTGCACTAGACCTTTTAGCCTCGGCGGTGGAGATGAGGCAGTTGGCGGGGAGCCGCGTGGAGAACATCTACAAGACGGGGGCGGGGTTCCTTTTCAAGTTCTCCCCCGGCTACGTGGCTGTTACTAAGTACAGGGCGTCTCTAACCGGCGTAGTACCTGAAAAGACGCATGAAGGCGCCGAGACTTTGAGAGGGCTTTTCCGCGGAGACAAGTTGCTAGACGTCTTTATGCCTAGGTTTGATCGACTTATAGAGCTCCGCTTCGAGACGGGGACGCTTGTAGTAGAGCTGTTAGAGCCCTTTAACGTAGTCGCGGTGCGAGACGGCAAGATCGTGTGGCTGATGCACAGCTACAGAGGCAGAGACAGGGAGCTCCGACCCGGCCTCCCCTACGTGTACCCCCCCGCCGTGTTTATCGACGTTTTAAAAGCCGGCGTAGAGGAAATAGCGAGGGCCATCGACCCTGGCGACATGAGGCGTAGCCTAATTAGAAGAGTGGGCACCGGCCCGGAGCTGGCAGACGAGCTGTTGGCAAGAGCCGGCGGCGACCCAGCGGCGATCGCCGCGGAGCTGAGAAAAATAATAGACGACGTGGCTTCAGGAAGGGTCGAGCCCTCTGTCTGTGTTAAAAACGGCGTCGCCGTCAGCGTCTTGCCCATAAAGCCTCTGGCGCTACAATGCGACGAGGTGAAACGCTTCGACAAGTTCTGGGCCGCGTTAGACTTCTACTTCGTGCCGCTGGAGACCGAGGCGGCCGCCGCCGGCGCGGCGCAGGGCCTCGACCAGAGGAAGAAGAGGCTAGAAGTCACTATAAAAGAGCTTGAACAAAAAATACCTGAATACAAGAAAGAGGCCGCGGCGATCAAGACGCTGGCCCATAAGTTGTTGATGTACAAGGTAGAGATAGAAGAGGCGTTATCTGGCAGAGAAAGCAGTATACGTATACTACACGTAAACAACATAGTCAAGATACAGCTACCGGAGGGAGCAGAAGTAGAGTTGAAAAAAGGTGTGTCGATAGGGCGTCAAATAAGCGAGTTGTTCGAAAGGGCAAAGGAGTTAGAAGAAAAAGCCGCAAAAGCCTCAGAAGTCTTGCAGAAACTAAAGGCCGAGCTGGTCAAGGTAGAAGAGGAGCGCAAGAAGGTAGAAGAAAGACTCAGGTCAGCCGCGAAGGTAGTGGCTGAGAAAAAGTGGTTTGAGAAATTCCACTGGACCATCACGACGGGGAAAAAGCCGGTGATAGGCGGAAGAGACGCGGCGCAGAACGAGGCAGTTGTTAGAAGGTACCTGAAAGACCACTACCTCTTCTTCCACGCAGACATCCCAGGAGCCTCGGCGGTCGCAACGCCGCCGCTAGACGACCCGCTGGAGGTGTTGCAGGCGGCACAGTTCGCAGCCGCGTACAGCAAGGCGTGGAAGATCGGCATCCACACAATCGACGTGTACTACGTAAAGGGGGAACAAGTGTCTAAACAACCCCCCTCGGGGCAGTACCTAGCAAGGGGGTCTTTCATGATATACGGCAAGAGAGAATACGTAAGAAACGTGAGACTCGAACTAGCACTTGGCTGTAGAAAAGACGGCGAGGTCCACAGAGTAGTGGCGGCGCCGCCGAGGTCTATCCACCTACTCGCCGAGCAATACGTGGTGCTTACCCCCGGCAACGTTGAGAAGAGCAGACTTGCGAAAGACCTCGCCGGCAGATGGGCCGGCTGCCCGCTGGACGACATCACGGCGGCCATACCAGGCCCGTCGAGGGTGACAGAACAGGGAAGAGGCATCCCCCTGTCCTGGCAAGAAGTTGAGCAGATATTCCAAGCGTGGTAGACTGCGTAATAAAAGGCGTAGTAGACCTCTCCTGTGTATACGTCGACTCGATGCTGGGATGGCTTGCCAGGATGTTAAGAATCCTCTTCGGCATAAAGACGCTCTACGCCCCAGACGCAGACGACGCAGACTTGAAGAAAACCGCCTGCGTAGTGGTGACTAGAGACGAACAGCTCTTCAAAGCCCGGAGAGGCCCCACCATTTTACTTAAAACCGAAGACCACGTGAAGTGGGTAGCCGCGTTTATCTCCATGGGGGCCAAGCCGCTGGAGAAAAGCGCCTGCCCCATCTGCGGCGGCGAGCTGAGAGAAGTCGACTGCGCCGCCGTGGAGGCCGAGGTGGGCCACAAGATTAGAAGCACAAAGTGTTGGAAATGCACGTCGTGCGGCAAGGTCTACTGGCGCGGCTCACACTGGCGCAGGCTAGAGGCGTTGTTACAACAAGCCAGGGCTACCTCCGTCCAATGCCTTCACACCGGTTGAGCAGTTTAAGGACGTAGGGGGTGAAGTACAGGACGGCGGTTAGGACCTCCGCCGCGTCGGCGAGTCTAAGCACCTCGCGGAGTTGGCTACAGGTAAAAACCCCGCCTGAGTATACGACGGGGACGCCGTCGCCTACAACTCCTCTAACCTTCTCTAGGAGCTTGACGCCGTATTTGTATAAAAGCAAGCCGCTGAGGCCGCCCCTCCCCACGCTTATCCGAACGTCGTCCACCGGAAGTGTGTTTGTCGCAACGACTCCCCACCCCCTCTTCTTCGCCTGCTCCGCCGCGGTTTTTAAATCTTGAGAAGGGCCTAGTTTGAGAAACACCGGGACATCCGCCGGCAGATCTGGCGCCGCCTTCCAAAAGCCCTTGTACGTAGGGCTTGAGATGTTTAACTCGACGGCGGCCGGCTTAAAAAACCTCCGCAGATACTCGATCTGGATTAAAAAGTCGCCTACGCTAAACCCCGCCAAGCTTACAAAAACCGGGTAGCGCAACGACGAGATCCTGGCAACCACCCGCGAGATGCCAGGCGAGTAAAGCCCCATGGCGTTGACCAACGAATACGGCCACAACCTGGCAACACGCGGCGGCTTGTTCCCACGCCTAGTATAAGGCAGAGTAGAGCCCACCACTATGAACCCCGGGCAGAAAAACGAGAGAAACCTGGCGTACAGCCCAGTCTTGTCAAGCCCGGCGGCGACTCCCACGGGGCCGCAGACCTTCACCCCGCCCACCTCCCAAGAGAAGTCGCACCTACAGCTCGGCAGAGGTATTGAGAAGATGAGAGAGCCGAGTCTGTGAGAAACCTCGGGATGGACGTAGTACACAAGACGGCCCACCAGACTCAACAACGCCATTGCGCCAAATAGTCCACGGCGGAGCGGTAGTGAGCCTCGCCGATGTAAGGCCTAAGCTGTTCTAAAAGCTCCCGCATCTTAAACACGCTGTACACATCCACGCCGGTAGCCGACTTCACGTTCTCAACGCCGCACTGCTCCCTGTCTAGAAAAACCACGACGCCTACCACGCGGCCGCCGGCATTCCTCACGGCGTCCACAGCCGCAACCACATTCTTCCCAGTCGTCACCACGTCGTCTAGAACCACGACGCCTCTACCAGCCACGTCCACGCCCTCCACCTGCCTACCTGTGCCGTACCCCTTGGCCTCCGGCCTCACGTAGCCAAGGGGCCTACCCAACAGAAAGCCCAAAATGGCGGCATAGGGAATCCCCCCAGTGGCCACGCCGGCAACCACGTCGAAATCAAGCCGAACAAGCAGAGACAAGTAGCGAGAAACCACCCACCTCAACAACTCAGGATGCCCCAAGACGCCCCGCAGATCTACATAGAAGGGGCTCCTCAAGCCGCTTGACAGCGTAAACTCGCCGAACTTAACAACCCCCAACTCGACCAACTTCTCAATCATACCAAGTCGCCCAGCTCGTGATAACGGCCGCAGTACCCACAGACAAATAGAGGAGGCTCCCGCCTCACTAAATGAAACACAGGCGTCACAGGCTCCCTAGGCGCGTTTGTAATGCAGGTCGGGTTCTTACACTTAAACCTACCCCTGATCACCTCCGGCGGCGAGACTCTGAACTTCTTCACCACCTCGAAGTTCCTGATAATATTAATGGTGGCAGTAGGCGCAACCGCCGAGATTATATTAACCTCCTCAGGAGTAAGTTCTTTCCCCTCGATTTTTACAATATCCTTACGACCCAACTTCTTAGACTCCACGTTCATAACAAGAGCAATCCTGAGGCCCTCCCGCCCTGAGATGCCCAGAATTCGCAAAACAGTCAACGCGCGACCCGCCGGGATGTGGTCAATCACGGTGCCATCTTTAATCTTAGTGACCAACAACTCCCGAGCCATCACCACCCAAAAACCACCAAAATAAAAAACTCACACTACACAACGCGGGGCAGACGCAGACAAAACTTAAAAACCGCAAAGACAGTATAAGACGAGCGGGGGTGCCCGAGCCAGGTCAAAGGGGCAGGGCTTAAGACCCTGTGGCGTAGGCCTGCGTGGGTTCACGGCGGAAGCCGGCCTATAAATCCCACCCCCCGCACCACACCTATGTCTTTTCTTTACATGGCGTTTTATTATTCCATGTATAAACAACACTTACAACACCCCCCGCGGCTCCAAACCCGGCGGCCACGTCGTACAGAGCCATATCAACGCTAGCGTCTAGGTCAAACACTACACCAACCGCATCTCTTGCCCACGTAATCTCAGGCCACACACCCAGGCCTTCGAGCCCGGACCCGAGGTTTGATAGAGGAGAGATTGCCTAGGCGCTCCGTGACGGCGCCGTCCAACTCTCCGATCCTCACACCCCGCCCGACGCAGAGTCAGGGCTAACCCCGCAGGACTCTGTCGTAGATACAGGCCGTGAGGTCTTAATCGTGACGTCGCCTCTAGACCTCAGCGACTTGGAACTATTGGCAAAATACGGGAGAAGGGCCGTCCAGCTATGTACCCTCGACGAGAAGACGGCCGCGGGCCCCGAGGCTCCACGTCAGTCTCGAGGCGGTGGGACGTGGAGCAGAGGGGGATCTCCGACGGCGTGGGGCCAGACCCCGTTGTGCCGGATATAAACGACGATCTGAGGTCCGAGGCCGTGGTAGCCGCGGCGGCTGAGGCGGGGGCGAACTGGCGGCCGGCACCTACGAGGAGAGGCCAGATTAGCCAGGGCACCTCCGGAGTCACCGATATTGAGCTCTATTAGGCGGAGAGAAGCTCTACCTAGAGCTCCAAAAAGAGGCGCCCGCGGGTTTAAACCACAATCCAACTAACAGAAGAAGGTAGATAAAAGATAAAAACCAGTTTTTCTACCTAGAACGGCGGCGGTAGTCTAGCCTGGTTTAGGATGGCGAGGGCCAGCCCCCACATGCCTCCCAAGCCGTTGATCCCGGGTTCGAATCCCGGCCGCCGCACTCCGGTTTTGTCTCCTTGTAACGCTTGTGAAATACGACATTGCGTAGAGGCGGCGTGAGGATGGCGGGATTTTTGAGCTGGTTTTCCGCAAACTCGGGACCTACGGTTTGGGAGGCGCCTGCCTCGTGGCGGCTTGCCTAATAAAGCCAAAATGGGGGTTGAGTGTGCTCGAGGTCCCCGGCACGCCGCCAGACGCCAGGATAGACGAGACAACGGACGCGGGGCTTAAGTAGTCATGTTCTTTGTTTGAGAGGCGTGAGCACGGGTTTGGGTAAGTCATAATCACATTTGGTGGGCTCTGTGTTGGTAACGGCTGGTACCCCAAGGGCGGGGCCGGGAAGTGGCGACCTCGCTTGCTGTTGCGCTTTGGGGGGCTGTACGTAGAGGTGGGGCCGATTCCGCTGGGCGTTAGGCTGTTAGGCGTGCCTCCAGACGGCTGTATCCGTGAGGGCAGAGGCGACGTGTTGGCCGCCGACGTGGATGCGGCGAG
>JBEULK010000020.1:0-4495 GCA_041287325.1 Pyrobaculum sp.
TGTCTAAGGAGGTTGTGTACGTAAAAGAAGGCGGCACGAGGAGGCAGATAGACATCGACATATACGCAGTCAACGAAGAGGCAAGATTTGCTGTACTGGCCGAGGCAAAGTGGGGCCGGGCAAGCCCAGCCGAAGAGGCCGCCAAGCTGAAGAAGGCAGCAGAAGCGTTGACGCCGAAGGGATGGCAGGTCAGATACGCAGTATTCGCCAAAGAAGTCGAAGACGACGCGCCAGACGTCGACGCCTAGAAAAAATAATAGAGACGCTTTCTAAGCTCCCGACCTCTGGGCAGACTTAACCTCCGTGAGCAAGGCGCGGTATCTCTCGGCGTTGTACGGCCCAGCCGACACGGCAACTGCGCTCAGCCTCACAGTAAGCGTCAAGTTCTGCCCATAAAGCGTGATGTACAGCCTAGCCTCGCCGCTAGTCGTCAGCGGGACCCCGTCGACGAGACAACTCTTAGACGAGTAGCTCCCAGAGCCGTTGGCGGGCAGGCCGGCGAGCAACACGGCCAAGGCCTCAGCCGGGATAGGCCCCTCCTCCTCCACCAAGACGCCCCGGTGGCCCAGGTGGGCGCAAGCGCCGGCCTCTCTGCGGACGCCGCCTCTAAACATCGCCAAAAAGGTGTAGTTAGCCGGCTCCACAGAGGCCTCGCACTTCGAGCCCAAGCAATTCACGACGTACATCGCCCTCCCCTCCGTGGCGCCTTTAAACACAAGCCTCTGAGGCCCCCGCGGAGGCAGGTCAAACAACAGCTCCCCCATGCTGTAGTTGCCAAGCGGGCCCACGCCCTCGACGCTCCACCCACGCATGTCTATCGCCACGCCGGCGACGCCGATCGTCAGAGATATCGTGTAATTAACCTCGTAGTTCCTACTGTTAAACCTCGTCGGCGGCTCCGCCGGCCGCGTAGTAGTAGAAACACTAGCCGAGGCCCCGCCCGACGCCTCAGCGGAACTAGCCGGGGTTGCACTCGGCGACCTGCCCACCTCAGCAGGCGCTGGCGTCGCCGTCCACGTGCTTGTTTTCTGCGCAGTGTAGAAGAAGTACGCCAAGGCGCCCGCCACCAAGACGGCCAACAAGGCTACATGCCACTTACTCATAGTCGAGTAGCCCCTCGGCTTTATAACCTTTGCCCCGCCTCGTATCTGCCCTTCGCAGACAGCGAAAACGCGGCGAGCCTAGCCACGGCCCCTAGGCTGGCAACAGCTCCGCCTAACCCGCCTTTTAGAGGCTGGAGGTTAAAAAACGAGGCTACAAGGCTACCGAAGGCGGCGGCGCCGAGGACGACGGCCAAAGCTGCGCCTAGCCCATACGCCCTGCCGCGCCCAGACAGGGGGTACTCTAAGTACAGCACAGAGCCGTCTACGGCGTCTACCACAGCCTCGTAGCTCTTGCCGTGGTATAAATACTCCAGCTCCCACAACGGGTAGTACACTATGCCCTCCAGCCGCCACTCCGCCCTTACCCTTATCTTGAACACGTCGGCGTAGGCGTAGACCTCGTCGAAGAGGTCCCTACGCGCGTTGAGAGCATCGGCGGGGTCTAGGTCGGGGGCGTGGAACACCCCCGCTCTATTCAGAGACGGCTTAAAAGGCATACGCCACCTGGCGGGGAAGACGTAACTCTTCGGAAGCCTCACTGGGGGATTCGAAACCGCGAGGGCGGCTACGTGAGAGGCCAGCATGTCCAGCGGCGGAAAAGACACGTAGTAGAGGTACAAGGGGAGGAAGTGAAGCGTCGCCTTCGTCAAAGTAGCCGTAGGCAGATCCTCCGGCGCGCCGGTGGGACGCAGATACAAGGCCTGCCTAAACGCCCCAGTCTTGTCAACCCGCGGCTGGAAGACGTAGACGTCCTCGTACACCCTCCCCTCGCTGACCACCGTGCCGCAGTACGGACAAGCGTAGAACCTCCTGCCAGGTGGGGCCTCAAACTCGGCGCCGCAGAAAGGACACCTCATCGACTCTCCAACCTACGGCTCTTCAACAACCCGCCCGACGCCATGTATGCAAGCACAGCCCCAGCCGCCGCCCCCAAGGCGCCGACAAACACGTCGCCCGCCGCCAAGACGCCTCCTCCAAAACCCGCGGCGGCGGCCGCCGCCAGTCCGCTCATGACCTTGTGTTCTACGAAGGCTGGCTCCTCGGCCACGACAACTGAGCCGTCCCATCCCGCCACGTAGTACTTGTAAAAAGAACCTCTGTACACATACGGCGCAATCCACATGGGGAGGTAGGTGATAGGAGAGGCCTCTACCTTCTCCACCTCGTAGTCCACCGCCTTGTCCTCTACAACGGCAGAAGCCGCCAAGACGCCCACCTTAATCCTCGCCTTGCGAGCCGCGTCCTCCTCCACTGCCGAGAGGAGTTCTGGCAACACCGCCCTCACCGCCTTGGCCTTCGCCCTCTCTGCGTCGAACTCGGCGGCGAGAAAGGCAGCTGAGGTAGAGGCGTCCTTAGCCACGTCGGCAAGCACAACCGCCCTAGGCGCCGTCTTTAAAAAATGCTCTGCAAGCCGGTCTAGGGACTTGCCCCACGCGGCCCTCCTCGCCACCACAGGCACTTTTTCTACGAGGCGCACCCGCCCAGACACCTGGACTCTCCTAGTCTCAAGCCTAGTCCTTGGTTGCCCCCTGACGTACACAGTGCGGGTGTAAGTCACAGTCACCACCGCGGCATACGACGCAGAAAGCGCCACGTCCACGAAGTAGAAGGGGACGTAGACCAGCTCAGGCGAGGCGAAGCTCAACTCCCGCATCCGGCGCCCTAGGTTGAAGTCGCGCCTAGTCCTCTCCACAGCCCTCTTCAAAATCTCAGAACTAGTCAACGTGGGGACGGCCAGCACCTCCCCCTTCCCCCCGGCGACGAAGTTGGGGGCGCCGCAGTATCTACAAACCACTACCACCGAGTCGGGGGAGACGTCCAGCGGGGCGCCGCAGTTAGAGCAGCGGTACACTAATTTTAAAAAATGCCTCTATAAAAAAGTGGAGCTGTTCAAGTGGATTAGGACAGCGCCGGGGGAGTACGACTTGGCAAACAGCGGCGTCGCGCCTATTGAGACAGAAGAGGCGGAGGCCCCTCCGCTTGAACAAGTCGTGGCGGCCTTATACGGCGTCGACGCCAGCGAAGTGGCGCTAACCTCCGGCGCACAAGAAGGCGTATACCTAGCATATCTGGCGCTTAAACCTAGGAGAGTGGCCACGGTGTACCCAGAATATGAGCCCATATGGCGGCTCCCAGAGATGCTGGGAGCAGAACACAGAGAGTACAAAACCCCCTGGGAGGTCGAGCTCTCCCCAGGCACAGTGTTTATATTCTCCAACCCCAACAACCCCACAGGCCGCTTCCTCACGCCGAGAGAGCTGTGGGACCTCGCAGACGAGGCGAGGAGGAGAGGCGCATACCTCGTCGTTGACATAATCTTCTCAGACTTCGTGGCCGAGGATTTAAAAAACCTCCCGCTGGAAAACATAGTATACGCGCACAGCACTGACAAGTTCTACACGTCAAGGCTAAGAGTGGGGTGGGGCGTCGCCGACCGCGCCATCGCCGAGAAGATACGCCAATTGAAAGACTTAATCAACCCGGGGCCGAGGCCGGCGGAGCGAAACGCCGGGGCCGCCCTTCTGGCCAAGAGAGAGGAGATAAGGCGGAGGAACTACGAGATAATAGACAAAAACGCCTCCCTCCTACTACGCCTATTCCCACAAGCAGTCTACAACCCACACATGCCCATCGCCCTCGTGCCTACGCAGTGCGACGACTACGAGCTGGCAACAAGACTACTAAAAGCAGGCGTCAAGACCGTGCCCGGCAGATACTTCAAAGCCCCCCGCTCGATTAGAATAGGCCTCGGCGTCGAGCCTTACGAAAGATTTGAAAAGGCGGCCCATACGGCGGCGAGTCTGTGGTGTTGAAAAAGCCGCCGTTGCGGACACTACTCAACGCCTCAAGCTTCTTCTCCTCAAACCTGTCAAGAAGCTTTTGCTCACGCTCCCGCCACCTCTCAGGGTCCACATAACAATAGTAAACTTTTAAAAATGTTCTCCCCCCAACTCGGCATGTTCGTGTTGCTAAACCTCACCGCTCCTCCGATCTTAATGCTTCTCCTACCGGCGGCTTTCATAGGCAACTACTCCCTCCCAGCCCCGCCGGCCTCAGACGTCGCCGTGTTCTCCACGGCGGGCGAGCCGTTGCCGGCGTGGGTCTTAAACTCAACGCTTTATGTGTTACAAGATGGGAGTCCCGCAGTGGCGGTCTACGTGCCCAAGTTTGAAAACGCGTCGGGTCTCTACACAGTGGCTGTAAACGCGTCCTCCTTGGTAGTACAAGCGCCGCCCGGTGTCATGGTAGAAGGCGTGTCGCCTACGCCGTTGAGAGTAGATGTGAACAAGACAGGTATGTACCTCTACCTCCAAGGCCCCGCCACTGTGAAATACGTCTTCTTCTCAGTGGAGGTAAGGCCTCCGCGCACCACCACGCCACCTGTGGCGACA
>JBEULK010000020.1:4595-6539 GCA_041287325.1 Pyrobaculum sp.
CCCTCTGCCATCTCAGTTGCACCTCAAGCCGGGGGTGCTGAGTGGATGTGGGCGGCGGCGGGGGGCGTAGTGGCAGCGGCGATTGCGGCGGCTTTGTTGCTTAGGAAGAGAGGCACATCGGGGGACTGCGCTGACTTAAATGAAATAGATTTAGCAATTATACGCGCCTTGCATGAGAGGGGCGGGGCGGCGGACCGCACAGAGTTGCAAGACTCGCTGTCTCTTCCAAAGACGACGCTACACCGCCACCTTCACAAACTTGCCCGCTACGGCTACGTTAGGCTGGTGCAAGAGGGGCCTAGGCAGAGGGTGGAGTTGGTGAAGAGTTGTTAATAAACCCCGCGGCGGAGCGGTAGTGGAAATCGTTCCTGTCGGCGAGGAGTCCCTTGGCGTCCGCTCGATGTGTCTCTACGTGGAGACTAAAGACGTCAGAATCTTATTCGACGCGGGGGTTTCGCTGGCGCCTAGGCGTTTTGGCCTCCCGCCGCATCCCCGAGAGGTGGAGCGGGCCAAGGAGGTGAGAGCTCAGATCTTAAAATTCGCTCAGCAAGCCGACGTGGTTACAGTCAGCCACTACCACAGAGACCACTTCACCCCGTGGTACCCCAGCGTGTACATGGCCACAGACGCCGAGACTTATAAAAAAGTGTACGGGGGCAAGAGAGTTTTGCTAAAAGAGCCCGCAGACCTCAACTGGAGCCAGAAGAGGAGGCACTACGGCCTCGTCAAGGCCCTGGCGGGGGCGGCGGCCGAGTACGCAGACGGCAGAAGCTGGGCGTTCGGCCGCACCACGGTCAGGGCGTCGCCTTCATTTTGGCACGGCCCCGCCGGCTCTAAAACCGGCAGAGTCGTGGGCTTCGTGGTTTCAGACGGCGAGGAGAGGCTGGCGTTTATACCAGACGTGGAGGGGCCGGTGGAGCCCGAGCCTGTGGCCTTTTTAAAAGAAGTTAAGCCCACCGTGGCGGTCATCGGGGGGCCGCCCACTTACCTCAACTGGGATTACTCCAGGGCTTTGGAGTTGTTAAAAGAAGTGGTAGACCTCGGCGTACGGGTATTAGTACTGGCGCACCACTTGCTTAGAGACGCCGAGTGGCGGGGAAAGATCGCCCCTCTGCTTGAACACGCCGAGAAGAAAAAAGTAGAGATAGCCACCTACGCCCGCCTCCTGGGGAGGGAGGAAGAGCTTTTAGAGGCGCGGCGGAGGGAGCTCTACAAAACAGAGCCGGCGGAAGCCGTTCAAGCGGAAGAAGAAGAGGATTAGATAAACCCTCTGTACAGCCGCCCGTAGCGCCCCACGTAGCCTCTAATAGGAAGCTCAAAGCCGCACTTTTCACACTTATTGCCACGTAGCCTCACCTCTACCACTCTGTCCCCCGCCCTTTTTATAACCACGGCCCCGCACTTCGGGCAGTATGTGTGTTGCCCCGGGTGGCCGGACACGTTGCCTGTATAGACGTAGGTAAGCTCCTTCCTTGCCTTGTTCCAAATCTCGTTTACCAACTCCGCGGGGGTGGGGGGCGCGTAGAGCTTGTGGGCCGGGCGGTAGGCTGTGATGCGAAGAGGTAAGCCTCTGCCCAGCGATGCCACGGCGTTGATTACCTCCTCCGCCTCATGGTCGTTAACTCCGGGGATCACTAAGTAGGTAAACTCCACGTGTAGGCCCAGCCTGACGGCCTCTCTAGCCGTGGCCATATACCTGTCGAAATCTGCGGCGAGCCACCTCTTATACGTCTCTCTTCCGCCTTTTATGTCTATGTTCAGCCCCTCGAGCCCTGCCTCCGCCAGCTTCCTCAACGCCTCGGGGGTGAGGTAGCCGTTGGTGTTAGCGGTGAAGCCCCCTCTCTCTAGCAATTCGGAAGAGGTCCTCGGCATATTCTGCCAACATTGTGGGCTCGTTAAAACTAATATTCACGCCGGAGTCCCCGTTCTCTATAGCCCACTGCA
>JBEULK010000021.1:0-6497 GCA_041287325.1 Pyrobaculum sp.
TTGTAGTTTACCGCGGCGAATCCCACGTGTGTGTCTCCGTACCAAACGTAGATGTGGATTGACGTCTCGAAGGAGTCGCCAGGGTAGGAGAGCCAGTCGTCTAGCACCTTTTTAAACTTCCCCTCTCTTCTAATTATCACGACGTTGCCGTTGACTTCTACGTCGTCGAGCTCTATCTTCCCTATGTTTGGGCCCTTGGCGAATACCTGAACGTTTCGCATAGACGGAGTGCCGGTTTCCGAGGGCCCTGGCAGTACGATGACGACCGCCGGGGCATTCCACTTGTTTGACTTTTCTACAAACTGGCGTACGGGGACTAGCGTAATGTCTTTCACTTTGATGCGGCCGGGTTGCGTTTCTACGTCTGCAACTAGGCTGTATCCAAGAGGTTTCTGCCATGGTTGATAAAGTTGTACATAGGCGGCCACCAGGACTGCGAGGGCTATTCCGACAGTTATTGACCGACGTGTCTTATCCCAATTATTTACTCCCCAACCCATGTATCGCAAAAACTAAACTCTTTTTTACTTAGTTTATTGTCGAAGATTTTTACTTTACTTGTTGAATGTGTCACGTGGGTTCTAGTACAAGTCCTTTTCCTGTTTCTATCCTCACCCTAAACGCCTTAGTGTAGTGGGCCGTCATCCTCATCTTCTTCACGATCAGCCACCTCCTCACCTCTTTGGCCGCCTCTACGTCGTCCATCCACATGTGTATCACCCCGTCGGCGATGTGCTCCAGGCCGAAGCCGAATGCCTGCCTCGTCGTCGGGGCGTACTGGCTTGTGAGAAGCGCGGTGACGTTCTCCCTATGCGTGGCGATCTTAAGCTGGTAGGAGTACTTCCTGGCCATGACGGGCTTGTCCACCCAGAAGGCGGACATGGAGTCTATCACCAGGCGGACGTGCCTCTCGGGAGTCCCCCTCTCCTTAGCCACGGCGAGTATTTCATAGGCCTCGTTGATTGCCTCGATCAGAGTGTCTATCGACAGGGCGGCGTAGCGCCTCACCTTCTCGGGGCTCTCCTCCTTAGCCTTTTCGGTCAGCTGCCGCGCCACCTTCAACAAGCCGAAGATGTCGATGACGACAATCTCCGGGAGCTCCTCAGGCTCCTTCCTCCACGCTATGTTGTAGGCGGAGAACTTCGAGAAGTCCATGCCCAGCTGCCTCGCCTGCTCCATGACGTCGCGGAACTCCTGCTCCGTAGTGACGTAGACAACCGGATCACCGGACCTAAGCCCAGCGTAGGCGAAGTGCATACACAATATGGACTTCCCAACGCCGGGCTCCCCAGTCACCACCACCCAGCTCCCCTGCGGTATGCCGCCTTCAAGCGCCCTGTCCAGCTCCTCCACCCCGGTGGAGACCCTCTTCACGTCTTCCCCGGGGCGCGGCTATATAAGCTATCCGCGCAACGCCACGTACAGGGCGTAGGCGACTGCCACCGCCCTCAGCCCGTTTAGCGCCGCGTCGTATATCAGCGCCGCCCGCCTAGCCTCCGGCACGTTCCTATACAGCCAAACCCGCGCCTCCTTACAACAGTAACTAAGCCTCGGAGGATTCGGGATGAAAATCCATCCTAAAGCTAGGATGTCTCCGAATGCCTCCGCTACCCCCCTCTCACCGCACCTCTCCTTCACCACTTCCTTGTGTGCAAATTTGAGACAGTGAAATGTTTGGAGATATGTTGCGTAAAGCGACCTAGCAACGATCCATGCTAAGGCGAACCCCAAGCTAATGCCGGCAAGCCCCAGTTGCTCAGTAATCTTCATTGGTATGAAAAGCAGAATAATAACCAAAGCTCCCCTTACCTCGTTTATGAAGGCTACTGCGAGGTATTTTGCTGGAAGCCCACAAGAAGCGACACGAATAACAGAGTTGCAGTCCGCTACATATGCAGGCCTGCCAAGCACCAATGCGAGCGCTACTAAAGGGACAAAATAATAGATCAATAAGATGCCCCTTTGGGGTTGCGGGAGTGTCGCTATTAAAATGACGGCGGTTATTTCTAGGAGGCCTCCTGCTAGTCCCGCGGCGGCCGCTACGTCTTCGTAGAAGACGCGCCGGTCCCACCGCCGCCCCTCCACCACGGCGTTGCAGATAGACTTCACGTATTCACAGACACAATCCCTAGCCTTCCGCCCCCCAGAAAAAACCACGGGAAAAAAGGGGGTTAGTTAAAAAAGCCTACCTGCGCGTTTGCCCAGCACCAGAAGCCGCAACGGAAGAAGTCCGTCACCACGTAGTTGTTCTGTAGATACGTCCCCATAAGTTGGCCGCTGGGGCAGAAGCCATATACCGTAGCGCCCGAGGCGGAGAAGTATAACTGGTGCGTCAAGTAGTCCTCGGCCACGGAGCGGAGGCAGGTGAAGCGCCACAGCCCGTTGAGGTTGACGATGTGGAAGATGGCGTTTTCGTAGAACCAGTAGGGGGTCGAGCAGTAGAGGCAAGACTCCCACAGGGTTAAGTACTGTTGCTTGGCGGAGGGCGTCTGCGTGATGTTAACGCTCCGGCCAGCCGCGCTCAGCTCGAAGCGGTCTACTGGACAGCTGTTAAACACAGAGCCTATGTCCCAGACTAACAGCCTGTACCTCCCGGCGTAGTTTGCGAAGTTCAGCGGCCCGGCGACGCAGATAGAGTTCTGCAGAGGCGATACCTTGTTGCACGTGTTAGGCAACGCCGTCTGTTTGATACAGGACTCGAGGCCGTTGATATCCACCTTACGCCAGTAGAACATCACGTACTCCGCCCCCCTCTTCAGGACATCACCATACCCGGTGCAGTTGAGACCAAACCACTGAGCGAGATCCACATCCAATAGGTCAAATCCGATTCCTATAATTTTTTCAATTATTACAGATTTTTTGCCTAAATCAGGAATAGGAAGAGGGAACAAATAATTCGAAACAAAATCGACGAAGGCACAGGTAGCGGCCTTACCTATATCTCCGGTATCGATGTATGTGAGAAGGCCTGTCGCGAAGGCGTTGGCTAAGTTGACTACTAGTTCGACCCTCAATAGTATAACAGCAATTATCGGGTCTGTGACGGTTATCTGGGTTGAGTTTACGGTTGTGTCTAGCGAGGTGCCGTTTATTGCCTTTGCTATTTCTGTTAGGGCGTTGGCGACGGCTTGGTAGGCTTTTGCCCTTGCCGCGTCATCTGGCGTCTGGGCGCTGAGCTGGGCGAGGGTTTGGGCCGTTTTGGCAAGGTGCTGGAAGAGCCTCCCCGTGTAGTTTACCAGTACCCGGTCTATGAAGTAGGTCTTTTCCCCCGCGGAGTATACGAAGTAGCCGTATGCCCTGGGCTCGGGTGTGATGATGAAGAACCCGGCCACCGCCTCTGTGCCGTTTTTGAAGTACTCGATGTACAACACACGCGCCTTAACCGCGCCCGTGATGTGGATAAACGACGTCTTTAATGTGGCGTTGCCGCCAAGTTGCGTGAGGTTGTACGCGGGGCCGGGCCTCGCTATGAGGCTGTACCTTGGGGTGGCGACGGTGTAGTTGGGAAGAGACTTGAAGACGTACCTCCTGTAAAGCTCGCCTTTGTAGAATATGTATACCCCCGTCTCGTTCACGCTGTACCTGAGCAGGCCGGTCCTGTTCAACTCGGCGACATACTTATATATCATCAGCGCCGAGCCGCTCTGCGGAAACGCCCCTGTTGTTATATAAACTCCCCTCTCGTCTATATATATCAGCTTAGAGGAGTTTAGGGCGGCCCAGTACTGCCCAGGCGCCATGCTGAGGTATATGCCGGCGGACATCGCGTCAAACAGTTGCGGCAACGCCAGCGCCACGGCGGTTGCCAGCAAAACGGGGACCAGCAACCGCATGGCTTTTTTTTTCGCCGGGATATAAACTTTGCGCCGCAGTTATCTATTTTAGGCTGTAGGAAGATTCCGCTATGGCCAAGATGGTTGTTAGCTTCTCGGTGGTGCCTATTGGGACGGGCTCTCCCAGCGTATCTAAATACGTGCAGAGGGCGACGCAGGTTATTAGGGAGATGGGACTGAAGTATCGGACCGGCGCCGGCTTCACTGACGTTGAGCTGGACTCCTACGCCCAGCTGGCCGAGCTTCTGCAGAGGATAGAAAGGGCTCTGGCGGAGATGGGGGCCCAGCGCATCCTCTACACCATAAAGATCGACAGGCGGTTTGACAAGGAGCTGTACATAGAGGAGAAGGTACAGAAGGCGGAAAAGATATAAGCCAGCGCCTTTTTTATGCAAGGCAGGATCGGCCCCAGAGACGGCCGAGGCGCCGCCTGTGAGGGGGGCTCCGGTCACACTATCAAAAAGCCCAGCCCCCTGTTGCGTAGAGCCGACGCCAGCTTTTTGTCTGTGGTCAGCAGTCTCGCCCCGGAGCGCCTCGCCGCCGCCACGTAGGCGCCGTCGTAGACTGTTATGCCCAGGTCGAGGGCTAAGCCGTATGCGTCTAGTGCCAGGTCCACGCCGCGGTGAATTACGAAAGTGGAGAGTAGCTGATACGCCTCTTCCAGTATCCTGCGCCCGGTCTCGGCGTCTATCTCTCCCAGCGCGGCTCTCTTCCTCACCACGTTTGTAAACTCGTAGTAGACGAGGTCTACCGAGTGGCACTCTGCGCACCTGCCCACCGCCTCAGCCACGAAGTCGCTCTGCGGCTCTGGGAAGTAGAGGGCGCCCAGGGCAGAGGCGTCAACCACCAGCTTCATCTCTGTCCTCCCGGACGAGGTCGGCGGTGGGCCTAAAAGACCCCCTGGCGGCGAGCTCCTTCCGCACCTCCTCAGCCTTCTTCAGTAGCATCTTCATTTTCTCCCGCCTAACCACCTCCTCTAGGAATTCTCTGACAAGCTCTGCGTAGTCTATGCCCAGCTCTTCTAACTCCTTCTTCAGCCCGCGCCTCACTCTTATGGAAATGACCTCGCTACCCACGGTAAACCAACTGTGTATACATAAAAAGTTTACTAGAAGCGGGAACGGTTCACCTCTAGTTTTTTCAAAAACGCCTCCTCTAGGTCGACGCCGAGGAAGCCGGCCATGGTCAACGTGTAGATGAAGACGTCTGTCAGCTCCTCCACGATGCTTTCCCTAAGGGCCTCAAGAGTGGCGCCCCCATGTCCGTAGACTACTCCCCTCACCACCTTCTTCACGAGATTCGCCAACTCGCCCACCTCCCCCGCCAAGGCGTTGGAGAGGTACTCGAGGCGGAGCGCCACGTCTTTTTCGTCCTCCACGCGCCAGAAGTTGGGGAACTTAGACTTGGAGAACTCCAACTGTATCTTCACGGCCTCTCTAAGATCCATGTGTGTAGGCCGGCCGCGGCTTATAAAGACTTTAGACAGTATACTTATAAGCGTTGGCTATATAAGAGGCGGCGCCTGTTACGACGTGGAGGTCTACACAGTGGAGGTGTACCCCACCCCCGTCCTGGTGTTAAAGACTGCAGACGGGCGCTACGCGGCTAGAGTCGAGGAGTACAGAGTCTTCGGCCGGGAGGACTTCCTGTGGCACCCCTACGTAGCCTACATATCTCGGCGGCACTTCGCAGTGAAGAAGGTGGGGGGAAGGTACTACGTCTTAGACCTAGGCAGTAGCAACGGGACGTTCCTCAACGGCGTGGATATCAGGGGGGCAGGCCTACAAGAGCTAAACGGCGGCGACGTAATAAACGTGGCCGGCGTCTTGGAGCTAGTGGTCCACTTCTACTAGTTGCAACTCGCCGAGGCCCATCAGCGAACACTGCCGCTCCAGCCCCCTCAACACGTAGGGGCTCACAGTGTACTTCACAGAGGCGTAGTACGCCTCTACAAGCCTGGGAGACACGCCCAGCCTCGACGCCGCCTTCTCCACCACAGGCGCCGGATTTTCGTAGAAGTGTAGTAGCGAGGACTCCACCTCCTCCACCGCCCTCTCAACGTCGCGCCTAGGCGCCCCCGGCGCGGCGGCGAAGACTGCGTAGACCAGGGGGGTGCCCACTTTGCTCCGCCAGACCTCGCCCACGTCTGCTATATGCGGAGCCCCCCTGTCTACCAGCCTAAGAGCCTCGTCCCCTATGACTAGGACGCCTGCGTAGCGGCTCAGCGCCCCGTCTACGGCGGATACTTTCACAAAGTCGATGCCCAGGGCGATTTTCAACGCCAAGGCGCTCACCGTGGTGTCGTCCACGGCGGCGTAGCCCTCGCCAGATCCGCGGAAGAGGCGTGAGGAGATCACAGGCCCGTCGCTGTATATCGCCACTCTCGGCACGACTGGGAGCTTGTACTTTGCAGCGAGAGTAACGGGGACAAAGCCGCAACATGCCTCCCCTCTCAAGAGGATTTGCGCCGACTCTAAGTTAGAGGCCGAGACGACGTTAACTCTAGCTCTATAAAACAGCGGGTCAGAGTGTGCGTACTTCAGCCTAACAACTCTCACACGGCCCCACTCGCCCCTCTATATATACCTAATTATTCTGTGGAAGGTGTCTCTGAGGGCGGGACTCTTGTCCGCCTCCCTGGCTATGGCGGCCAGCTCTTCG
>JBEULK010000022.1:0-4737 GCA_041287325.1 Pyrobaculum sp.
CGGTAGCGTTCTTCGGCGCATATGGCCGCCTCTCCCGGCTCTGCGTATATCCACGCCTCAGCCTTGCCCCCGGCGAGGAGAACCACTCTGGTCTCTACGCGGACGTAGCCTGCTGGGAGTTCTAATTCGTCTAATTCTTGGTGGCGGGGATTTCGTAGAGCTCTCCGTATACTCTGCAACTGGGGGGCGCCCTCACGGCGTACGGCATATATGAGACGCGTAGAGTGTAGCCAGGGGCGTAGGCGTCGCCTACTCTCCCTCCGCGACGTAGGCGTGGTTGCCGCATCCCCTCTTCAACGTCCCGTATGCGAACTCCACTGCCTCGTTGCCGCTTGTATTTAAATATGTGTGGTGGTGCGGCTGTGGAGGAGTTGTTTGAGCTCTTGGAGGCGTTGAAGCGGGTGGGCAACGAGGCGGCTGAGGCGCCTCCAGCCGAGTCCAGCTTGGGCGAGGAGGGGGGAGGCGCGGTGACTGAGTGCGACTACTACGAGGTGAGGTTTGAGCAGGGGGAGCCCCCTGGCGACGTCCACGGGCTGGACAGCCACACTGTTGTGGTGGAGTTCGGCGGAGCGGCGGCCATCGTAGCCACCGGCGCGTTGGTGGGGCGAGTCACTGCAGTGGTGCCCGGCGTACCAGCAAGGTGGCTGGGCCTTAGGCTGAACTACAGGTGGAGGGGGGAGTTGGACAAAGGGGGGAGGCTGTACGTCTGGTCTCAGTACGCGGACCGCCCCTTCGACGCCGCCTTTGACTTAGAGTCTGCAAGAGACGAGGTGAGGCTCCACGTGGAGGAGGCGTTGGCTAGGGCTTGGGACGGCGGCGGATACCTCGTCGTCGACGGGCCCGTCTTCAGGGCGGCGGCCGCCGTGGAGAGAGAGGGGCTATACGCGGCATTGTACTACGCATTTATTCAAAAAAGAGTTGAGCTTTTTCACGGCAGGCGCGTCGTCGGGGTGGTGAAGAGGTTGGAAAGGTCCACATACCTGTCGAGGTGTGTGGGCTTCGGCGCCAACGACGAGGTGACCGCCCACAGCCTCCTAGACGGCAGGCCGGGCTACGTGGGGCCGGTCTCTGTGAGAGTGGGGGAGTACGAGAAGTGGATGTACTACGTGGCAGTGCCCGCGGTAAGGGGGGTAAGAATACTGCGGGTAGAGGCGCTGGATAGGGGGCTTGCGGAGGAGGCGGCTACGTGGCTGGGCTCGCTTGCAGACGCCATGGGCGTTCCCGTGCCCGTCGCCATTGCGGACAAGCTGGCGAGGAGGCTAAACGCCTCTGTGGTTAAAATGCTGTACGCCGCGTCGCCCGTGGAGCCCACCTACAGAGGCCTCGAGGCTGTTTTAAACGCCATGCGCGAGGCATGACCTACCTCTTAGAGCCCTGCGGAGTCTCCATACTGAAAAAGATCGACGCTAAGAGGCCTTTGGAAAGCCTCAGAGAGACGCGTTGTCCAGACCCCCGCGAAGTGCCTGAGTTACACACGGCGCTAGCCCTTGGCAGAGGCGTAGAGCTGGAGCTCGTCGCCACAGACACGCCGCATGGGGTGGCGGCGGCGAGGGCCGTGTTACACTGCGCCGAGGCGCTGGGCGTGGCCAGGCCGGTGGGGTACTTCGTGGTGAAGAGGTTGACGCCGGGGTCGCTGGAGGGAGCCGCCGATCTGTTAGACAAGGCGGCGGTCCGCCTCTTGAGGAGGGGCGGCTACGTGGGGCTGACCTCCGGCGCGAAGTCCCAAGCCTTCTACCTCCTCCTAGCCGCCTGGATCGCGGGGGCGCAACCGGTCTACGTGGACTCCGGCGGCAGGGTCCACAGCCTCCCCAGGGTAAAGGTGGACGTGGGGTCTCTCCCCAAGGAGCTCCTATACGAAGGCGGGAGGCCCAGAGGCTGGGTGGAGGAGCTTATCCGAAGTGGACGGCTCTCTTCTTTACCTTGACGTACGCCGGGTGCTTAAAGGCGTAGCCCCACACATATGCAAGGCCCTTGTCGGCCACTGCGATAAACCTTCTCTCAGACGTGGGCACGGCGAGTTTTTCCAAGACTTTTAAGTCGCTTCTGAGGACTATCCTCGTGTTTGCCAGTTGGAGCACAACGTCGTTTAAATCCTCCGGGACGTGGGTGGCGAACACGACGGCGACGCCCCTGGCCCTCCCCAGCCTCGTCAGTCTGGTGAGGTGCGCCTCTATAAACGCCTGCTCGTCCTCGCTCCTAGTCTGGGGGAAGAAGAGGTGCGCCTCGTCTACTAAAACCGCCGTAATCGGCCTCGCAAGCTTGTACACGGCGTCGAGCACTCTGTACACAACTAACCTCTGTTGGTTCACCCCGAGGCTGGAGATGTCCACAACGGCGTACCCCCTCAGCGCCTTTTTATAGTCGGGCTCAGCCACCCTCACCCCGCCCGCCTCCACGTCTACGAGGCCCGTCTCGATGACAGAGAGCAGAGACCTAACCACGTTCTCCATCGTGCTGGAGTGTAGGCCCAGCGAAGCCGCTATCTGTTCGTACACGAGGACCGCCCTCCTCCCCCCGTCCGCCGGGGCGGGTTGCGTTAAAAACTCGAAGAGGCCTCTCACGTCGCGGGGCGCCCCCCTGGAAAAAGCCTCTTTTAAAACACGGCGGTAGAAAATCTTAGCCTGCATAGACAAGATGCTCACAGCCCTGGGGAGGTCGCGAAGGATGTCCCTGCTCGACACGGCCCAGGGAAAGACCCTAAGCCTAGCCGAGCCGTGGGCAGACTCTAAAAACACCTCCGCCCTCGTAAAGACGGCCCCCCGCCTGTACAGCCTAGCCCTGTACTTAGCCCTCCCCCTCCACACAGCCTTAGCCACGGTTCTCCTAACCACGGCCCGAGGCCCCTTCTTCAAAAGCCTCCGGGTAGTGGGAAGCAACACGTTGACCAAGACGCCGTTGTAGGCCAGGTGGTAGTAGTGCCCCACGGCGTCTAACGCCACAGCCCTGTGCCCCATCTCCACAAGCTGAAGCGCAACCTCCTTGACCAGCACCGTCTTGCCGCTACCCGTAGTGCCCACAATCAACACGTGGTGGCGCAAGGCGTCTAGAGGAAGCCTCACCTCCTCCCCCTTCACCACCTCCCCCGACGCCAAGGCCAGCTCGCCCAGCAACAAGCCGTCTCTAGGCAGGCCCAACATCTCCGAAACCTCCCCAGTCCGGGGGAGCCTAACCCCCGCGTGGACGGGCACTGGCACCGAGGGAGCCCCGCAACCAGCGTCGGTGCACTCAGCCAACAGCTGGAGGACGGCGGTCTTGGGGCCCAGCTTAAGCCCAACCGCCAGCTCCTGCTCCGGGGAGAGCACCGGCGTGTTGGCCACGGCGTATAAATCGGCCACCCTCACCTCCGTCACCCTCCCCAGCCACCTCCTCCCCCCGCCCTCTACCACGAGAAACGCGCCGACCCCCACGTCGCATTTCAACAAAACGCTGACCCTCGCCTCCTCCAAGGAAGCCACCGTGGGGAACTGCCGCGAGACAAAGCCGCATTCAGACATGCCGCGGGCCTTCCTCTAAGCTTCGCAGAAGCTCGTCTAAAAACCGGCTAAGCCGCCACGAGGAGCCCTCCCTCTCCAAAAGCCCAGCTCCCTCCAGGTGGTGGACGTCCCACCCAAGCCCCCTGGCCAAGTCATAGGCGTCGCCCTCCCCTCTGGCAAAAGCCAGCAGAGCAGGGTGAGGCGCCAGGGGGATGTAGGGAAGCAACACCACCTCTTTAAAAGACTCGTGCATGTAAAAAACCCCGACGGCCCCCGCCAGGTAGCCCGCCAACACGGCGAAGGTAGACTCGGGCTTAAACCCCCCGGTGGCTACCACGTAGGGAAGGCGCCCAGCCCTCTTGGCCCTCTTCACGTCCCCAGCCACTGCCGCCGCCAGGCTGAGCAGGCCGCGTTCGAAGTCGACGCCGAGGCCCTCCGCCACCTTAGACCCAGCCACGCATCGCCTAGCCCCCAAGACGCTGCACACAACCCCCTCAAGAACAGACGCAACAAGCCGCCCCTCGGCCGTGTCAGAGACGTAGAAGATGACCTCTACGTCGTCGAATAAACCCGGCCAGCGCCTCTTAACCCCGAGAAGCGTGTTAAGCTCGGCAGAAGCCCCCGCCGGGTTAGACAAGACGAACTCCCTAAGCCTCTCCGCCCCGCCCGGGCCCCCCACGTCGAGCCCAGCCCTAGACGCGTTCTGCAAAACAGACACGCCCACAGTCACCCCCATAAACACCCCAACCATAAAAAACAACCAGAGCAGATATATAAAGACTACGGCCTGACCACGACGCGGCTTCGGCGGAAGGAGTACTCCAGAAAGACGTCTCAGAGAAGAGGAAAAGCCAGACGCCACGTCAGAGAGCCCACCTGGCCGCCGCCGTCGGACCCACCCGCACCGACCCTCCCGAACCCCCTTTCCCCCGAGGAAGCCAAGGAAAAGGACTTGCGATTGTGGCCAACCCAGCCGGGGCTACGTCCGTCTAGATGCGAGAAGCCCCAGCGCGAAGGCGCCTACGACGGCCATTAGGAGCAAGGCCGCCGTGGTCCAGTCTACTTCTCTCACCACTTGGATAAGCGTCGTTGTGAAGGTCGTTGTATACGTCACTGTGTGGGCTGGCTGTGAGATTACCACGGGCGATGGTGCTGTAATAACAGTAGGTTGTGTTACTGTCAGTATAGTGGTGGTCGGCACATACCTCGTCTCTGTATAGGTCTCAGTCCTCGTCGTAGTCACAGTCTGAGTAACAGTGGTAGT
>JBEULK010000022.1:4837-6454 GCA_041287325.1 Pyrobaculum sp.
CGTCGTAGTCACAGTCTGAGTAACAGTGGTAGTAGTGGTCTGAGTTACAGTGGTAGTCACAGTAACGGTGTGACAGCCATCTGGCACTTGAAAGGATATCTCCTTCTCGTCTCTCCCCAGGGACGTTTCTAACACAACTTTGGCCTTGTAATTGCCCGGCTTCAGTTTGTAGGGGCCGAAGTTTACTATCAACGTAACGCAAGCCGCCCCTCCGAACCTCCCTATGTTTATCCGCTTTGTCTGAGTAAAGCTAGTGGGGCCGACTACCTCTACCCTAAGCGTGTTGTTTGAGGCGGGCGCCTTTACGTACACGCGTATTCTAAAATCTCCGTCGACTTCTACGCTGTCGATCTTCGGCGGCACGAGTGCCGCGGGACAGACCGCATTTATGCCGTATATGTCTACGCTTTGAACCCACCTGCCCCCAGTCCACACGTTTAGCCCAATTGCAGAGGCGTCGTTGGGGACGCTAAACGTTAAGGAAACCTCTCTTCTACAAGCCGGGACGCTTACCGAGCCTTTGAGCTCCCACCCGCCGCTCCTTAATACATTCGCCGCAAACACGCCCCCGGCGACAGACGCGACGACCGCCTTGGCCTCGTAACATGGATCACACACGGGCGGACACATACAATACGCTTCGCGCAACTCGAGTGTTAGGATGTCGATAGGCGGGGCCCAGCCCTCGTAAACGCAGGCAACCGTTGTTGTAGTGACTGTTTGTACAGTAGTAACTGTTTGTGCAAATGTCAAAGACCCTAGCACTACTGCTAATACAAGTATTCTAAGCATAGCTTTTACTACTCTTAGTAATAAAACTTTTTTTGCTGTAATTTGCAAACAGTGGTACATCTTCGACCGTCCCTGACAAGCCTTCCCGATGCGGCGCTCGGCACAGTGGCTCAACTTGGCTTGAGGTAGCTACGTGAGTGTGCACGTCTACGGCCCTCCTGCCGCCCCGGCAACCGCACCGCCGGATATTGAGCTACCTTTTTTCAGCCGCGGCTCCGCCCGTCGCCGCACGGCGGGTGACCTCGGCGTAGTGTCTGCGTTGACGGCGCTGTGTTGACGTTGTTTAAAACCAACCGCGCCGACCAGCTGGGGGAGTTAGCGACGTGCCTCTGCCCACAGTGCCCTCCTTACAGCCTCGCGGTGGAGGGGGGTCTGCCAGGCGTAGTACTTGCCCACTCCAATCTCGGGGTCGCGCTCAGGCGGCGGCTGGTCTACCCAGAATTCTAATTTCCTAAGTTCAAACATCTCCACCACTAGGTTTAGCTCTACCAACTTTTCTATCATCGGCTTTACTTTTCTAATCTCTTCTAACAAGACGTCGGGGTCTTCCAACGCCGCGGTCAAAACCTGACGCTCAACCTCAGACAACTCGTTAACAAACCCCCTCAACCCCCTTTCTAATATTAATTTTTCCACAGCAGAGTCTAGACCCACCGCGTAGACGCTCTCCAACGCCTTCGGATTCCCGCCCGTCCACTTCCACACGTCGTCGAAGGGGGGCTTGTCGCCGGGTAACAAGTCGTACAGCTGTTTAAACCCGTCACGAGACATGTTCCACATCTCACGTAAGTAAGCCCACCTATGCCTCCCGATCCTCCTCCTTGT
>JBEULK010000023.1:0-6328 GCA_041287325.1 Pyrobaculum sp.
TTGTGTTATTGCCGTGTGGGTTTGTGTGTGTTGTTGGTGGTGTTGGCGTGGTTTATATTGTTTCTACTTTGGTGTCTGTGTATCCGCAGTATTTTCTGTACCAGCATCCTTGGCATTTTGTGGGGTGTTGTTGTGGGTGTGGGGTCCATCCTTTGTATATTTTTTCTATCTGTTTTGCTGTGTGTAGGACGAGGTTTTTTAGGTCTTGGGTGAGGGCTACTGTGTGTATTTGTCCCGCCTCGGCGTAGTATATGTACGCCGTGGTTGCCGCCTTGCGGTATGTGCCTTGGGCGGCTAGGGCGTATGCGGCGGCTTGTGCCTTGTGGCTTGTGGGGACGCGGCGTGGGGGCTTGGCGTATTTTACCTCTAGGGGGGCGGGCCTGCCGTTGATCCACAAGACTGCGTCTACTACTCCGCATATTCCGTGTCCTTCTAGGCGTGGGCTGTGTTCTACCTTTGTGGCGCCTAGGGCCTTGGCCGCGGCTTCGACTGCTTCTGTCTGGTTCTCCTTGCCTTTTTTCATCCTCTCGGTGGGGGGCTCCCCCGCGCCTGTGATTATGTAGTACGCCGCGGCGGGGCAGTACAGGTACTGGCGTATTAACGAGGGGTTAATGCATCTGGACATTTCCCCTGGGCGGCCTGTTGCCTATCCACACGGCTGTGTCTATCACCCTCTTGTCTACCTTGAAAATTGCGACGTCGGCGTTAGCCGCCTTGACCGCCCGGCTTATCTTCTCCGCCAGTTCTTTTACAAGTGCGGAGGGCAACCTCCCGACGTATACCGACCTCTGCACTCTCTCCAGGCCGTAGGCTCTGAGGACGTCTGACACCTTGGTCCTCACGTCGTTTTCCGAGATGTCGTATACGACGATTATGTACATAGCCACCTCGCCAGCGACCTGGCCTCTCTGTGTATCTCTGCCGACACCGGCCTCTTGCCGGCGCCGAGCTCCTCCAGCACGGCGGCGGCTAGGGCGAGTCTTGACTTGTGTGTGAGTAGCCCGTTTTCTGTCTGTAGCTGGTCTGCCGCCTTGGCGACGACGGCGTCTACCCTGGGGCGCCACTGCTCCATGAAGTCTAGGACTAGGGAGGGCCTCCCCGACTTGTCTGCGTGTAGGAAGCCTACGTACGGGTCGAGGCCGGCGAGCAACAGCGACTTGAAGCAGAGCGTCTTCAATATGCCGTATCCGTAGTTGAGGCCGGCGTTGACCGGGTCGCCCCCCTCCTGGTCTCTGCCTGGGAACTCGGTGACCTCGGCGTACGCCCTCCAGTAGGCCTCTGCCGCGGCGGCCTCGGCCTCCATCACTTCCCTCGGCGCGGCGGCGGCCCTGAGGGCCTCCAGCGCCTTTCCGATCTGCTCCACGTACTGTCCGTAGCGGGTCAGCCTCCTCCGCCAGGTCTTCACGTTTTCCAGCTGTCCCCTCATCTTCTTCCAGACCCAGCGCCTCGCCGCCTCGAGGCCTTTTCCGTTCTGCGCCGCGGCGTATTGACACCTCCTTTTCTCGCCGGTGGCGTCTCCCACGGGCTTCATGAAGACGCCCAGCGGCTCCCCCCTCTGGTCGAAGACCGCGACGGTGGCCCCGGCGCGTAGGAGGGCTCTGAGGGCCTTGGACGTGATGGATATCCCCCCCGTGAGTAGGTAGACCTCGTCTACTTCGTGTAGGGGGTACTCCCGGGCCCCGTCTTTGTTTTTAACTACCAGCAAGCCCCTCCTCACTGCGATTTTTGTCCCGTAGCTAGCGACTACGATCTGCATGGCACGCCGCGTAGAAGGGGCACATCTTGGGGCAATCGCCGGCGGGCCCTGGGTCCCTCCCCGACGCCACGACGTCCACCGCCTCGTCTCTAAGCTCTAGGAACTTCGACCTGGCGGCGTCGCCTAGGAAGTAGGCCGTTGCTCTGTACTCCACGGAGTGGTTTACTGACACTTGTACGTGTATGCCGTAGTCTATGGGCACCCCCCACTCCGCCTCTATGGCCATGGCGTACCCCGCCAGCGCCGCCTCTACGTTCTGCGAGGGGCCGAACTTGAACTCCACCACGGCGCCCAGCGCCACTCCGTCTGCCACCACTGTGCTGAGGCCCAGGGGGTATCCGTCCACCGAGACCTGCGTGGAGATTGGCGCGGCGTAGAGCACGGCGGCGTCTCTGCTCCTCGCAGTCCTGCTCGCCAAGACGTAGTGGTGCTCCCCCAGCAGCCTCGCCGCGACGTATTTATAAAGCGCCTCCGCCTTGGGCCTCACCTCGTCGGGCACCCCCTCGAAGGAGGGAGACATGGGCTGGCCGGCGTATACGTACTTCTTGTAGTCCTCCACCGCCTTGAACAAGGCGGCGTGCAGGTGCTGGCCCTCCGCCAGCGTCTTGTTGAGCTGGCCCCTCTCGCCCAGCACGTACTTTAGGTAGAGGTTCCTCCCAGTGGGGCAGTAGCCGTATGCAAAGTCTGAGAGAGCGAGGCCGAGGTAGGCGGCCGGCTTGACGGGGGGCTTGTCGTAGCTCCAGCCCCTCAGCTCTGGCGACACCTCGCCGTGGCCTCCCACCACCTTCACTCTTTTTAGATACCTCGCGATTTCCAGGAGAGTTAACACAAAGTTTTAGTTATCTCTAGGTATTATACATGACATACTGCACCTACAAGTAGACGAACTGCACAGACCTGCAGTTTAAAGGCGGCTCGGCGCCTCGCGGCCGCGGGCGGAGGACTGCGGGGCGGCGCCACGTTTTTAAAACTGTGTGTAGTACTGGCAATGCGTCTGGCGGTGACCGTGGGCTTCGACGCAGACCTCGTGGTGAGGGCTTTGGCCAACATCAACGCCTCTGAGCTCATCTTCTTGAGAGGCGTCACGGGGTCTGAGGGCGACGCCAAGTCGGAGGCCACTGTGAGAGACGTGATCAAGGCTCTTAAGAGGGGCGTGGACTACCCCGTCGACTTGGCGGACTTGACGGAGGGCCTGCGGCAGATCCACCGGCTCAGCTACGACGCGGTTGCCCTCGCCGGGGGGCCCAGGTTGCTGGTCCTCCTCGCCTTCGTGGCGTCGGCGTTGAAGAAGGCGAAGATATACGTAGTGCCGGAGTACTCGGCGGCTCCCCTCGACGTCACGGCGCTGTCGCACATCGCGGAGTTGGGCAGGCTGGGCAAGGCGAGGCTGAGAGTCTTGGCGGCTCTCACAAAAGAGGCGGAGGCCGACGAGTTGGCAGAGGCGCTGGGCCTAGACACGTCCACGGTGTACAGACACCTGTCCGAGCTGGAGGAGAGAGGCCTCGTAAAGGCGTCGGGCCCACGGCGCAAGAAGTACTCCGCCGACCCCCTCACAGCGGCCTTGGCGTCGCTGTATCTAGACAGCGCCGGCGGGCCCTAAGCGATCTCAGTCGGGCGGGCGGCTCGCGTCGCCTCTTTTGTTCCTCCACAACGGCTTTCACCGCCTCCTCCACTGCCTAGGCCGTGACCCACCTTGCCCCCTTCTCCTCCGCGGCGCGTCGGACCTCTCTTTCGGCGAGAGCGTCCGCTCAGTCTCCACTTCTAGGAAGACCACTTCCTCGACCTAGCCGCTGGACAAGCCTTTAAAGACCACGTAGTCAACGGGAGCCTACGAAGCGGAAGTCCCCCTGGGTCTGCGCCTAGTCTCTGAGAGACGAGATGGCGCAAGCCGCCCCTCCACTCTGCCGAGCGGACGCAACCTCTTAACGGCGTCTCCCCTAGCCATCGCCTTGCCTAAGCCGCTCTTGTAGAGATTTACTGGGCGAAAGTTCTTTTCGTCTCTCTAAGTGGCACCTGCAGAAATCACCAAAATAGTTAAAGAGCTTGCGGCGAGGAGAGGCGTGCCCTTAGAACAATCTATCCTCGACGTGGTTGCAAGAGAGTTGGACCCCGCGGAGAGAGCGGGGGCATATTTAAAGCTCTTTGAGAAGCACCTGGCAGACGCCGAGGAGCTTTATAAAAAAGGCGACCTCGTCCAGGCTGGGGAAAAGTACTGGGGAGCCGTAGTTGCCCTGCTGAGCGCCGTGGCCGAGAGGCCTGCCCCACTACACACACAGAGATCTTTGGGACGTGGTTGAGGCCGTCGTCGAGGAGACTAAAAACCCCGAGTACTCCACCCTGTTCAGACTGGCAGAGGGCCTACACGCCAACTTCTACCACGGCTAGAAAAGAGTCGTTCGACAAGCATAGAGAAGGCGTCTTAAAACTCGTAGACATGTTAAAACAGCTGATGTAGGCGCGGCAAGCCTCAAAAGGCGCCCTCGGCGGTCTAGAAGTACTCGTCTAGGCGGCGGGGGGTCTTTATGAGGGTGGAGGGGTCTCTGCCTACGAGCTCTACGTACTTTCTGTACTCCTCGTCGAGCGGTTTTAGTTGCATTCTGCGGATGGTTTCTCTTATCTGCCAGTTGCCCACAGAGACGTAGTACCTCTCGCCGATCCACCTCACTATGGACACGGTGCCCCTGCGGTTTAGGGCAGCCAGCTTCTCCAACACGGCCAGCCTCGCCGCCTCGTAGCCGCCGTCCATTGTGCTCCTCCTCCCCCGCGGGTCCTCCGACACTTCTATCTCGGCCACCCTGCCGCCGTACGTCCACCTCTCCAGGTAGAAAAACCTAAGGGGCCCCGGCGCCACGAGCACCAGATACCTGTTGTCGAGGTACTCGGCGTATCCGTAAAGCGCCTGGGACACCTCAGGGGCGTGCCTCACCTTCTCAGCAAGGGCGTCGCCTACTATCGAGTCCACGGCAGTTATGGCCCACCGCGTCGGCACAAGCCTCCTCCTAGCCCGCGCCCCCAGCAGGCCCAAGGCGAAGGCTCTCTGAATCGTGTAGAGATCCACCCCCTTCTTGTAGAGCTCCACCGCCGCCTCTCCGGCCTTGACGTCGTCTTCCAACATCGAGTCGAGGGGTCTAGGCACGGCGGGGTTGTCCACCACCCTCACCGACTCCAAGGGGGCCCGGGGGCCCATCGGCTTCTCCCTCAAGTCAAACTTCAAGACCAAAGAGGGGGGCCTCGCCAGCTTGACCTCCACGTCCACGGGCCTCTCCGACACTGCGACTAGGGAAAGCTCGCCCAGATCCCAAGGCCGCCTCGCCTGTCTATATCCAAAAGCCATGTAGCTCCTAAGCCTCAAGATCTCCTCGAGGTCCCTCCCCCAGAGGAGCCTGGGGTCGTCGTAAGCCCGGGCCTCCTCGCCCGAAACCCCCGGGGGCTCCCCCACGTAGACCCTGACGCGCGGCCAGCCAGCCTCTCCGACCACCGCTGCGGGCGGAGTCGCGCCGAAGACCTCCCGGCCTCTTATCTTGAAGTAAGAAGCCTTGAGCGCGTTGATCCTCTCAACAATGGGGCACTTAGGCAACCCACACAACATCTTCCTGCCCTGGCACTTCGCACAGAGCGAATACACAACAAGGCCGGAGTCCAAATAAAAAAGTTCAACTCTTACTCTCAACGACGTGATCGGCACAGGACGCAGAGACAGTACAACATCACTCAAGCCGGGACCCAGCCGACTCGTGCCGTGGAGCCTCTCCCAGCGGCATGAGGCACCGCCCAGCCTTCTCTAGCCGCCCCTGGCAGGTGCTTTGAGCACAGCCCCAAAGGGCCTTAGCTACATCTCGTAGTCCTGCAGAAGTTTTCGCCTCTAGCCTTCTCCCGACCCCAGGCCCCGGCGCCGAGGCTCGCCGGTTGATGCGCCGGCCACCACGCCAAGGGCAAGGCCGCCGACACGGCCCGCCTGCCAGCGATGCGTCTAGCCGCGATCGCCTACTTGCCTTTAAGCGAAGATGTGCTAAACTGGGATCCAAAACACTTGGGTGAAGCGACCTCTAAGGCCGAAAACTTATAACACTGTGCTACGTGGCGTCTGTGGACTTCCCCGTCTTGACAAAGCCTTGGCGCGACCTCGCCAGGTATAAGGAGGCCAGGTTGAAGGAGGCGGTGCTGGAGGCAGAACTGGCATTGGAGTTTTTGGAGGAGGGCCTTGTAAGAAACGCGGCGGAGAAGGCGTTCCAGGCGTGGAAAGCCTACATGGGCTACCTCCTCGCAGACTACAGAGAAGAGCTCAAGGCCTTGTTCCCCGGCTCCAGGAGGATCCGGCTTGGGGAGGACGTCGTGGAGGTGGCGGACGCGGTCATCTCCCTCGTCCCCACGTCGAGGATGGCCCAGCTTGCCGCATTCCTCTCGGAGAGGGGGGTCGAAGACGCCGTCGGGCTGACGGCCGCCGCCCTACAGCTACACAGGTATCAGTACAACGGACCGGACCCCGAGGGGTACTTCGGCGACATACCAGACGACAGGACCGCCGCCGTCTTCATCTGCAGAATCGCGGCCAAGCTTCTACCCCCCGAGAAG
>JBEULK010000024.1:0-6309 GCA_041287325.1 Pyrobaculum sp.
TAGATTATACACGGCCCCGGTGGCTCAGCCGGCAGAGTTCTTGCACACGCCGACAGCGGCGGGCTGCAGACCCGTAGGTCCCGGGTTCAAATCCCGGCCGGGGCTTCTTATCTCTCCTTGTTTAATAACGCGTAAAAAACAGGCGGTACGTATTTTAATTTCGCCACCTTCTGAGTCAGAGGGGGTAACGGCCTTGCTTGGCTGAGCGCCTTATCTGTGGCTATGTACTTCTTAACTCTCTTACTTAGATCAAGGCTGGTTTCTTCATACTCGGCTACCGAGCCTTCCCGTGCTAATTCTCTAAGAGTCTCTTCTATTTCTATCGGCGTTATTTCTCTCTTTAGTTTTAACTCGCTGGCCGCCAGCTCGGCCAGCGCGTGTATTGTGGGGACGTCGGCTGTGACGACCTCTGCAAGTATAGATACTACGAGTGTTTTTAAATCCACGTCAAATATTGCAAATTATTTAATTTTTACTGGAACCACTTAGACTTCGTGATTTTTCTTATTTCTGGTAGTAAATACTCGGCGAGTTTTGTCACAGGCTTTGTGTAAAACTGGCCTTTTCTGTTGTAGTAATCTAATGTGGCTGAGAAGGGTATTTTCACAGCGGCGTTGGGATACTCAATGCCGCGTTCGTGTTTGTTTAACACTACGATTAGTCTGCCGTCGAAAAACCTCTTTATTAAAGCTGTTGGTTTTGTACAGTCCTCGTAGCCTTCGACTACCAGCACGATGAAGTCCGCCTTGTCGAGGCCGAAGACCTCTATGGGGGTTACGCGCGACAGTTGGTACATGTCTATAATTACGACGTCTATCGAGTACTTCACGATGTTTTTCTTAACTGCCTCTGTGAGGTTGTTGAAGATTTCCTCCCAGTTTTCTATTTTCCAAATAGAGGTTGGGTCTACTGCGATTGGGATTACGTATATGTTTTTCGTCCTGTCGTCTTTATAGGCCTCGAGCTCTGGGCTTATTTTCTCAATGTCGTATGCAGAGGCTGGAAAAAGCCTCGATGCGCCGCCCCCGAGGTCTATCAAAAGGACATTTAGGGGCAGGGCTGCCGCCGTGTTTACTGCAAGTGTCGTCTTCCCGGCGCCGCCTTTACAACTTGTAAAAGCTACCGTGGCTGTCTTTATCATTTATCAAGAGGGGGCGGATGGGCGGCACCTCTCGGCTAGTATTGCTATCAACGCGGCGAGCTTGGAGTTGAACTTCTCGGCAAGTTTTACCAAGTCTTCAGGCGACATCGTCTTGCTAAGCGCCTCGATGTGCGGCTCTTCTAAGAGGTCTATGTTTTTGTATATGACGTCTATCATCCTGTCGTTCATCACCAGCGGCGTGGCCTTAGGGGCAATTAGGAAACGTACAAAAGTCCTCTCCTCGGTGGGCAGTTTTGCAATCGTAGAGGCCACATACCTCATAAACTGGCCTACATCTGCGACTTCTCTTAAAGGCTCCCTAACCGCCTCGGCGACTTGTACATGCGGAGGCTCTGGCTGCGTCTTTACTTCTTGTACGACCTCTGCAACTGCCTCTCGCCTAGGCTCTTCTTTCTTTTCGCCTACCATTGCCTTAAACTTCTCCATGTGCGGCTAATGAAGCTTCTTTTTAAATATTGCGGTCACGTACTTAAAATGAGCATAGGCGAAAGATCTTTGTATATACTTATATAAAACTTAATAAATTTATCGACGATATTCCATAGCTTTTCTAATTCTCTAACTATGTCAAAGAGCTCGTCTAACGTTGTATAGACCACCTCTCCTTTTCTCACCTCCTCTACCTTAGCCCTTAGTCTTTCTAACACGACTTCAGCCTCTTTAGACAGAGAAAACGCCTTTTCAACAACGTCGCCAAGCCCCAGCGCCTTAAACTCTGGCACTCTTCCCACTAGTTTCTCCACAGTCTCCACAAGACTGGCGGACTCTCTCTTAACATACTGCTCCGTGATGTCTAAAATAGCCGAGAGTAAGTCCGCTAATTGTCTGTGATACTCGCCGCTAGAGAAGGCGTAGGCAGAGTCGATTTTCTCCAGCTCTGCGACTAAGGCAGAGTCGCCGTATTTCCGCAAGTAACGCTCCACAGTGGGTAGCTACCTAGAGTTTATATAGATTTGACACATGTCTTGTAAGGCTGGTACTTCTCCACTACGGGCTTGTACCCCGCGGCGCTTAGAGCCACCTCTAGTTGTTTCAACGAGGCGCAGGGGTCTAAGCCTGCCTTCCTCGCCGCGGCGGCCACGGCGGCTTCCACCACGGCGTCTGTACACAAGTCTCCACACTTCTCAAAGAGTAGAGTTGCGTCTCCGACGTGTTCAATATACTTCTCAAGCGGCTCCTCGTAGCCCTCGCCTAGCTCAACCGATGCGGCTATGGCAGTTGCGTAAACGCCAGGCGGGGCCCGCCTCGCCGCATTGACGAGGGCAAGCGCCAGCTTCTTTGTAATCTGGCTCCCCCGGGTCAAGGCAAGCTCTACGTAGTCGCTGAATGGTGTGAGGTCCACCTCTCTTTTTTCAGAGGCTTCGTAGAGAAGGTTTAGCACCTCGAGCCAAGACTTCTCGCCAACGCCCTCCGCCTTCACGGCGACGTACTTGACTAGTCCCGCTCCTCCTGGCGGCGGCAAGTCCACTGACAGCCTGTAGGGGGTGAGTATGGCGCCGATCACTTCTTCGCTAAGCCTGCTGCCTCTACACAACGCCTTTATACGCCTCCTACACGGATCTTCGCCAAGCGCCAGGGCCACGACGGCCTCGGCCAAGTCCTCATATGCGCCGTGTGCAACTACATATGCCTTGACTAACGTGCGGAGAGACGCCTCTTTCTTAACCACGGCGCACTGTCTCTCTAGCTCTTTTACAAGTCTAGAAAGAGCCTCTTCATAAAGCGGCCCCACGCCTCTGTACCAAGCCTTCACATACCACTTGGGTTTTGAAAGACGCCTAAGCTCCTCTGCCACTTGGAGGGCGAGGATATTTACATACTCCTTATGTGGACTTGTCAACTTCTCTAAGATGTTTATTAACTTTTCTAATGTCCTCACCTTCTGCTCCACTGCGTCGTGGTGCACCGCCAGCGAAAGCAAAGCGGGCGGCAAGCTCCTATATGCATAGGCTAGGGCTAGGCGCCTCGCCGCGGCGCACACGGGGGCATAGAGGACTCTCGACAAGACGGCCATCTTCTCCACGTAGGCCTCCCTCGCCTCTTCTGCCACCGCGGCGGGGTCCTCGTCGCAGTACCTAAGCGACTTAGCCGCGTAGAAGGCCATGTAGTGCGCCCCCTCGCCCCACTGAGAGACTAGACTAGCCACCGCGGCGGAGTAGTCCTCTCCGCAGTAAACCTCGCTGTTCGCCTCAAAAATCTCCTTCGCCAAGGCCGGGGCTGTGTCTACCTTGACGTATTTACCCAGTTCTCTACTACACAAAACCGTGAGCTCTGTGGGAACGACGAGGAGGACTGGGTAGCCCCTCTTCTGTAAGTACCCTGCCCTGGCGACGATTTTTACACAGCTGTCTCTCCACAAGGCGGCGTGTTCAGACCACACCTCAGGCTCTGCGTAGAAGCCGGGGGGCACGGCGTCGAAGAGGCCGAAGACCCACTTCGCGCTCTTGGCAATTTTTAAGTACTCCGCAAAGGTAGAGGTATCAGCGGCTAGGTCCACGACGACGGCGCCTTCCTCAGCCGCCAAGTAGGCCGCAGCGTAGGCCGCCACGGACTTCCCCACCCCGTGCGGCCCTGTGACCAGCACCGAGTCGCCGCCCTTTAATAATTTCAACAACTTCTCAACAAGCGGCGGCACGACGACGTTTACAGTAAACTCGCCTAGCTTAAGGTACACCGCCCCGCCCCTACGTGAGAACAAATGCACATCTGGCCCAGCTTGTATGTATTTAACGCCTTGTTTTTAAAAAACGTATATTAAAACCGGTAGAGGTATTTATGTGGCCTCTGCGCTAGACGCAGGCATCGCCGGGAGCAGGTTCATCCGGCTGTTGTTAAAGCAGAGCGAGGTGAGAGTAGACGACTCCACTGAGCGCCTCTACCAGCTGTTGGCAGAAATGGGCTACTTCGTGCGGCGCGGCGACAGATACCGCAGGACAAGCAAAATCCCCCCCGGATACGCAAGCCGCCTCATCGGCTCGGTCTTCGACGACATCATAGTGCCATACTTGCTCGGAGACGCTGTTAAGATAAACTACGAGGCTCTCTTCGCCGCCACAGCCATGTTCCAAGGCCTAAGGACAAGAGTAGCCAACAAGTTGCCAAAAGGAGGGCTGGCGTTGGTGGCCGGCTGGCTACCCTGCGGCTTCTCCACAGAGATTTCAGCCGCCACCGGGGCCGACTTAGTAATCCTAGACCAGTTCTGGGAAGTCCTCGCCCTAGAGGAGGAGAGGATTTCCATCCTGCCTACAGTGTTAGAAAAACAAGAGGCCGCCCCCTCCGCCCTATTCATAAGCTTCGAGGTGGGGACGGTGAAAGACTTGTCTCTAGACAAGTATGGAAAGTTCTCATTTGCGCTGGTATGCCACCGCGGCGTGGAGCTAGACCGGTTAAAAGAAATAGCTGAAAAGACTTACTCAGCAGCATTCTCAGGTCCGCTGGGCATATTCGCCGACTTGTTGTCAGAGGCGTTGAGCCTGGGCAAAGGAATTGGGTGCGGCCAAAGAGGAAAGACGGTGTACAAAGACCAAGACGTCTGCGTCACAGATGTATCGTAGAAAAAAAGAAGTAAAAACCGCCGTCTTCCTCGGCGTCGGAGGAGTCGGCAAAACTACTTACATCTACCGGGTGCTAGGAGTGGGGAAGACCCCCAGAGTGACCAGGAGACCTGGGCTGTATCAACTCTCCCTACCCGACCGAGACTTATATTTAATAGACACGCCGGGGCAGTACGCCGTGGAGGTGGCGCACAAATACTACGAGGCCATAAAGACGTACGACGTGAGGCTAGACTTAATAGTCTACGTCTACAGCTTGGTGGACCCGCCCACCCTAGAGGCGCTGTGGGAGATAGAAAACTGGGTTCGCAAATACCCTGCCCCCCGGAAGATCGTGATAGGAAACAAGCGAGACCTGGCAGAGGAAATCGGCGTCTTTACAGAAGGCGAAGACTCCGCCAAAAGCCTCGGGGCCTCTAAGCTGTATTACACCTCGGCTCTAAAAGACGACCCAGACCTCTTGCTGAGACACGTCTTAGAAAACCTAGATTAGCTGAATCATCCAAGGCAAGTCCCCCCGCGTCGGCGGCTTGAGCTCTCTCAACGCCTTCGCCTCTCTCACGCTCTCCTCTTTCCTACGCATAGCCTCCGCATCGCCCACAAGCTCTCTTCTAATCTCCGTCGGCGACCCACCCGACATGTTGACGAAAATTATGTAACCATCCGCCACCCTCCGCCTTCCTCTAGGCCCAAAGGCCTCTACGGCGAATCCCACCTCGAGGCTAGTCCTGCCCACGTTAGTGACGCCGGCCCTAACCTCTACGATGTCCCCCACGTAGATAGGCCTCCTAAAAACAATACTGTTAACACTAGCAGTGACGTACACAGCGGGGTAGAACTTATACGCCTCCACAAAGGCCAACTCGTCGAGCCTAAACAAGAGGCGGCCTCCGTACATCAAAACCCCGTCTAGAGAGTCTTCAGGCATGGCCAAGAAGTTGCTTACAAGAGACCACTCCCCCCTAGGCGGAGGCTCCCCCTCCACCACGCCGTCGACATAAGACCGCCACTTCTCAAAATAGGCGCACAGCCTCTTAAGCTCGTCGTCACATGCCAACGACTTACCCACAGGGGCGGGCCTCCCCCCTTCAGCTACTTTTACATACACCATACGCCCAACAGTGGCGAGACGGGGGCCCCCCGGCCCAGAGACGTATGCCTCCACCAACACGCTCACACTACTCCTCCTAACCCCCACCACCCACCCCCTAAAAGTTAGAAGATCCCCCAGCCTAACCGGCCACACAAAGTGCATCTTGTCAAGAAACCCCAACACCACGTCCCCCTCCACGAACCTCATAGCCGCCACCGAGCCGGTATCCACAACCCACTGCAACATATAGCCGCCGTAAAGCGTGCCAAGCGGATTTACGTGGCGTTGCGACACCAGGCGAACAGACTCAACCACAGTCTCGGACACGTACACGTCACGTACAAAAAGGGGGTTATATAGCTTAAGCCCCGGCCGGGATTCGAACCCGGGACCTCCCGCTTACAAGGCTAACGCGGCGCGTGCCCGCCAGCGGGGCTCCGCACCAGGGCGCTCCGGCCGGCTGAGCTACCGGGGCTGGGTTTGAGGATTTTTTCTTTTTT
>JBEULK010000025.1:0-6227 GCA_041287325.1 Pyrobaculum sp.
AGGTACGTGGTACCTATAGTGGGCTCCGGGCTTGTCGCCTCGCCCAGGGGCAACTCGCCGTTTAAGACTTTCTCCACGGGCACGTCTCCGTCGTGTAGATACATGTCTCTAGCCCAATGTGCCTTTTTTAAAGCCCGTATCGTGTTTTTAATCCTGTCGTAGCTAAACGCCGCCTTTGCGGGCTCCGCCAGTTTTGCGGCCAGCGGAACCACGAACCCGAGAGAGGGAGGAGGCGCCTGGCGCCACCCCTCGTATTCGACGTGTATGGGGGGCCCTCACCTCTGGCTTGTATTTCTTAAAGTCTTCCTCGTCGAAATGCCCCATTTTAGAAATGTCTTGAGCAACCTCGTCGTAAAAACGCCAGGGGTCGTCTCTAAGCCTCTGCCAAAGCTTAAGCAGAGGCTCTATGCGGTAAGGCGCGCCGTACTCCGTCAGCTCTAAATAGACGCGGCCGCCGGGGTCTCTTTCTAACAGCTCTCTGTTTTTCCTCACAGCGTCTACTAAAGAGGGGTGTGTGGTAGCTTGTCTCATAAACCCCAGCGCAAGGTCCACCGCCTTGCTCCACTCTAAGTTTCCGGACTTTTTATGGAACTCGGCGAGGCTTGCCACGTAGCCGGGGACGACGGCGGGCTCAATCCCCCTCCTCGGCGGCCTCTCTGGAACTCTGCGGGGGGCTCAGCCGAGCCCCAGCACCGCGTCTACCCTCCCTCCTCTGTGTACCAAGGCGAGGAAGTCCCAGCCAACACCCCCAGGTGCGGCAACGTGCATGTATAGAGGCGGCGGCGTCTGCTGCGTTGCCCCCGGCCTTATACGCCTCGTAACCGGCCCTAGTTGCTAAAAAGCTCTCAGTGGCTATGGCAAACTTAGTACTTACGTACACGAGGAAGAGTTTTTAAAATCATAAATACTAAAGTACCCCCGGTTCCCCGCCCGTCGGATTGCCCCGCCGTAGCGGGGCTGTGTGAGGACGGGGCCGGTAGGGCCGACCTAACACGGCTCTATCGTAGACGGCGGTTTGGACGTGATTGCGTACGTCACCATCACGGCCTGTGGGATCTCCGACGTAATTCTCTGAGATATTTTCTCTAAGACTTCGTATGGAATCCGCGCCCAGTCCGCCGTCATGGCATCTTCGCTTTCTACTATTCTGACCGTGACCACGTACCCCACGGCGCGTCTATCTCCCTTTACTCCCACCCACTTGTCGTCGCCGACTACTGCAAAGGCTTGCCACACTTTCCGCGTCAGGCCGGCTTTGTCTAACTCCTCTTCTACTATTTTACTGGCTTTTCTTACTACTTCTAGTTTTTCGCGGGTAAACGTTCCCATTATTCTTACCGCGAGGCCCGGCCCCGGGAAGGGGTGCCGGTAAACCACGTCGTCGGGCAGGCCCAAGGCTTTTCCAATTGCCCTTACTTCGTCTTTATAAAACTCTCTAAGCGGCTCGATTAGTTTTAAGTTGAACCACTGCGGCAACCCTCCGACGTTGTGGTGGCTTTTTATCTTGTCTGAGCCCTTTACCGCCCCGCTTTCTATTACGTCTGGGTAAAGCGTCCCCTGGGCTAGGTATTTTGCATTGGGGAACTGCTTTACCGTCTCGGTGAACACTTCTGCAAACGTCTCGCCGACTATCTTCCTTTTCTCTTCGCAGTCAGACGCTCCTTCTAGCCTTTTTAAAAACTTCTCTCTTGAGTTGACGTAGTACACGTCTAGGCCTAGGGACTTCAACATAGCCACGACTCTCTCCGGCTCGCCTTCTCTAAACAAGCCGTGGTCTACGAAAATGGCCTTGGCCCTCTTCCCCACGGCCTTGTAGACCAGCAAGGCCGTCACCGTGCTGTCCACGCCGCCGCTGACGCCTATAATTACGTCTCCGTCTGCGGCCTCTTCTCTAATTTTGTTTACTAGTCTTGGAATCTGGTCCTCGGGCTTCCAGACGTCTCTGATTTTTGCCACCTTTCTCAGAAAGTTTTCAAACAGCCGTCTACCCTTTACCGTGTGCGCCACCTCTGGGTGGAACTGTACGGTGTATACATGTCCGCCTCTCATTGCTGCGATGTACCCGTTTTCCGACACTGCAAGTACGGCGAAGCCAGGCGGCGGCTCTGCGACATAGTCGTCGTGGCTCATCCAGACCACCTCCTGGCCCTCCCAGCCTTCAAATATCTCGTCTTTTTCCACTACTCTTACCAAAGTCTTACCGTACTCCCCCTTTCCGCGTCTTACCACGCCGCCTAGTTTTTTTGCCACTAGCTGGTGGCCGTAGCAAATCGCCAGAACAGGCTTTCCCAGTTGGAGAATTTCGACGCCTACGTCAGGAGCCCCCTCTTCGTACACAGACGCAGGCCCACCCGATAAGACAACTGCCTTTACCTCTGGCTTTTTCGCCTCGGCTACGGCGTCGTCGGGGTGTACAATCTCGGCGAGGACTCCCGCTTCTCTAATCCGCCGCGCGATCAAGTGGGCGTACTGCCCGCCGAAGTTTACAACTAACGCCTTTTCCATGGGCTCTTTAACAGTCCATTTAATATTTATTCAATGGCCAAGACGTCGAGTTCTAAAACTTCTAAGTATGTGTTTAAAACCTCTGCCACAGACGGCGTGGTTCTGCCGCCGTCTCCGTGGATAAACTCTTTTACGTAGAGCCCCCCCTGGCACCTTACGTATAGTTCAAACACGTGGGGGGTCGCCGACCTCGCCGCGACCTCGTACACCATTCTTATTCTCTTCCTCCTTGGGTGAAGTCTTTTGATCCTCCTTGGCGTGTACTGCGTCACCGTCTTCCCGGCGAGTTCGCCCACCTTGGCCAAGTCTTCCTCGGTGAGGGCTCTCTCTGAGAATACCAAGGCGCGGTAAAGCTTGATGCTTGTCTTAGCCTTTTCCTTCAACATCTTTACGTCGTCTCTGCTTACTAAACCGCGGGGGGTAAATACCACGTCGCCGTCTGCCAGAGGCGGCACTTCTGAGCTGTACCGCTGAGGTTGCTTTACCTCCACCACCACGGGCCTGCCTGTTCCCAGCATCCTTGCATCGGCATCTTCTCTACCGGCGGCGTGGATGACGTGCTCAACTCCGCCGAAGATGTCTCGTATGTACTGAAGTTTTTCAAGGAGTGAGGTCTTGACGCCTCCGAATTTTTTCGCTTGTGAAATCCTTCTGCTGAGCTTTAGGTACACCCCCTCGAACAATATGGGGTTTCTCAACACCTCCACCTTACCCGCGACGAAGTCAATCTTCACCACCACGTGGGGTCTCAGCTTGTCGACGCGTTTGCCGGAAAGGAGGCGGAGTAGCTCTTTTCCAATACGGCGGTTTATCTCGTGTTTTATCGACTCCCCCGTGGTGATCATGAATTTCTTTACCACCTCCCCCTCTTTTTCTAGAACTTCTTTTGGAATAACTGTGCCCACCGCAAAGGTGGCAAACTCGATGCCCTCCAGCGCCTTGACTGCGTCTCTAGACCTCTCTTCTACGTTGTCTAACAGTCCTCCACATATGTAACACCTCGACTCCTCCACGGCGACGCCCAGGGTGCGAAGGAACTTTGCCGTTGGTTTGTGCACCTTTGCGAGACTTGTCAACGCGTTTAACACGTCCTCACCGCCTCTGTACCTCGATACCAAGTCCATGTGGAGTAGAGTCTTTATGGAGGCCCCCCTCTCCCTGTTCTCCAGGCCGTACCCGAGCTGGGCGAATTGGCGGCCTAGGCAACTGTCGCATAGGGGATACTCGCTTAAGATTTCGAGGGACTTTTTTAAGACGTCCACGTGGGGTGGCGCATCTACTCGGTATAAATGATTTTTCTATCAACTTCGATGTTCAACACAGCCACTTGGTGGTGTGGAGGGAGGTCTCCGAGCCCGGCGCCGCAGTGATACTCTACTTTAAACTCCACGAACGGTATGACGTAGGTAAACGGGGGGCTGGGGAGACAACGCCGGGGGGCGGAGGGGCCTACCACAACGCCTTCGAGTAGCGGGCTTCCCCTCTTTACCACAACTCCTGGCTGAGGTCGTTGGGAGAACGCCTTTTTAAGAAAGCCCACAGACGACTCTTCGTCTGGGAAAAGCCTCCTTACCCTGTCGCCGAGGATTCTTACCAAGAGCCCCTTGTCTACTAGGTAAAAGGCCACCTCGGCGTCTTTCCTAACGCCGTTGGACACGAGGAGACCTGCGACGAGTATTTTGGCGTGTATGTGGGGAAGCTGGGTAAACTTTTCCAGCGTCGTGGATACTAGAAATCGCCTCACCTTGGCGCTCTGGCGCGTAGCTGGCGTCTCAACAGCTTAGACATGCGTCTCATGTTTTCATACACGGTTAACATCTCCTTTACGTCCTTCGGCGTCACGCCGGCGCCTAGGGCTATTCTGCGTATGCGAGAGGCGTTTAGAATCTCGGGGTTTTTCAACTCCTCGGCGGTCATGGAGCTGAGTATCGCCTTCCACTTCTTTAAGTTTTTCTGAGACAGCTCTATCTGCTCCTCGGAGATTTTAGACGCCATGGCCGATGGCAGTAGTTGAAATACTTTACTCAGCGGGCCTAGTTTTAACAGCCCATCTATCTGTTTTTTGAAGGTGAGTAGGTCTAACTTCCCGCTTTCTATGTCCTCTAATATCTTCTCTTCTTCAAACACGGCCTTTACCTTCTCTACTAAAGAGTCGAGATCGCCCATTCCCAATACCCGCGCTACAAACTTCCTCGGGTTGAAGAGCTCGAGCTCGTCCACGTCTTCGCCCACTCCGATGAACTTCACCCTTGCGCCTGTCTTGGCGACGGCGGCCAGGGCGCCTCCGCCTCTTGCCGTGGAGTCCATTTTTGTGATTATGACGGAGTGTATCGGGAGGTATTTCATAAAGGCCTCTGCCTGCGCCGCGGCGAGCTTGCCCACTGTGGCGTCAACCACGAGGACGACCTCGTCGGGCGTCACTGCGTCGTATATCGCCTTTACCTCTCTCAAAAGCTCTTCCTCATTTCTGTGTCTGCCTGCCGTATCTACAATCACGACGTCCATGTTTTTAAAATTCTGCACCCCCCTCGCCGCTGTGCCCACAGCGTCTTTTCCCTCCCTCTCGCCGTAGAAAGGCGCCCCTATCTTCTCGGCGAGTTGTTTAAGCTGGTCGAAGGCTGCTGGCCTGATGGTGTCTGTCTCCACTAGGCCTACTTTATACCCCCGCCTCATTAAGTACTTGGCGAGCTTAGCCGCCGTCGTGGTCTTTCCGCTGCCCTCCACGCCGAGGAGGAGGACTACGTACGGCTTCTTACTCGGCTTAAACTCTGCCGGCTGTTCGCCTCCGAGTAGTTTCACCAACTCTTCGTACAAGACGTATATCAAGTACTCGCGGGGGGGTATGCCCGCCGGCGGCTTCTCCTCTTTAATGCGCTTGACCGCCCCCTCTGTAAAAGACTTGACCATGTCTAGGGGGACGTCTGCCTTCATCAAAGCCCTCTGCATCTCTCTCGACAGCTCTTCTAGAGTCTTCTCGTCGATGTAGTCCACGCCTCTTATCTTGTCCAAGAGCTTGGAAAATGCCTCAGACAGCGCCTTCACGTGTCAGACCTCTTAAAGTGTTTTAACCTTTACGCTGTGACTGGGGGCGCCTGTTGTTGAGAAAGAGCGGCGTACCACTGGTCTATCTGCTTCATAAAATTCTCCAGCCTGTCTAGCACATATATGCCGTAGTGGGGGTATATCTCAAACACAAGCTTCTGAGGCCTCACGGCGGTCCACCTCATCTTTCTAATAAACATCACGCGAAATACGAAGCCTCTGTACTCCACTAGCTCGAGTTTAATCACGCCGCTTGCCAGGTACTCCTCTACTCCAAACCGGCTTATCTTATTCTCCCCCGTGGGTATCTCAGAGGTCATGAGAGTAGTGACGTCTTTAAGCTTCCTCAGCTGGAAGACCAGCTCTCTCATATATTCCCTGACCCATAGTATGTCGGTGTGCGATGTAATGATCAAGGGGGCTATGGGGTCGATCACCAGCCTCTTAACGCCGAATTTTTTCACATACTCTAGTATTATTTTGGCGATGTCTCTAGGGTCGGCTGTGACCTTCTCCTCTTTGGCGTATGTGCGGAAGTGCGTTCTCAAGTCTACGAAGATGAGCTTGTTCTGGCTCTCGAAAGCGTCTAGGTCCCAGTTCAGAGACTCCCTCACGCCACGCTTTACATCTTCAGAAGGCTCGTCGATTGTGATGTAAAGACCAGGCTCGTCGTAAAGCTC
>JBEULK010000026.1:0-5980 GCA_041287325.1 Pyrobaculum sp.
GTTACGTACTTTTCAGTGAGCTCGTGTCTCGGTCTTGTGAATACTTCTTTTGTAGGCCCCATTTCTACAATCTGGCCTTGGTAAAGAAAGGCCACGTAGTCACTCACTCTTGCCGCCTGCGCTGGGAAGTGCGTGACAATTACCACAGTTCTATCTCTTTTTAGTTCTAGCATAAGTTCTTCTATCTTTGCCGTGTTTTCAGGGTCGAGGTTGGCAGTAGGCTCGTCCATGAGGATGACCTCCGGGTCGAAGGCGAGGGCCCTGGCGATGCACAGCCTTTGTTGCTGTCCTCCAGAGAGCTTGCCAGCGGGCATCTTAAGCCTGTCCTTCACCTCGTCCCAGAGCTGTGCCTTCTCCAGCGCCCACTTCACCCTGGCGGGGATCTCCCTGTGGGGTAAGATCTTGTTGAGCTTCAGACCCAGGGCCACGTTTTCAAATATAGAGAGGTTGGGAATGGGGTTCGGTGTTTGAAAGACCATTTGGACCCTCTTCCTCAGCTCCACCACGTCGAGCTTAAAGATGCTCGTCCCGTCCAGCTTGACGTCGCCCTCCACCCGCGCCTCTGGGTAGAGCTCGATGAGTCTGTTAATGACCCTAAGTATGGTGGACTTCCCGCTCCCAGACGGGCCCATCAACGCGAAGATAGACTTCGGGGGGACTTCGAAGCTCACGCCTCTGAGCACTTCGTGTCGTCCGAAGCTAAGGCGGAGGTTTTCAACCGCCAGAGACGACACGGGACCTACACATCTCGTATTTAAAGTTCTTTCTCATATGTCTAGCCGCGCGCCCTGGCTAAGAGAAACAAGGCCAGTACTATGGTCAGCAACACCGCCGCGGCGGCGTAGGCCGAGGAGATCAACACCTCGTACGGGCTCTCCGCCGCGTAGTAGATCCAGAGCGGAACGGCGGCGGTGGGCTGGGTGAACGGGGCGTAGTACAAATTGCCGAAGGCCGTGAATAGGAGGGGCGCCGTCTCGCCGGCTATCTTGGCGGTGCCCAGCAGTGCGGCAACTACGACGGCGCGTGAGACCGCCTTTCTCATAACCACAAACACGGCCTTGTACTCCCTGCCCGACACGGCGTAAGCCGCCTCTCTGATGGGCTGCTCGATGGAGGCGTAGGCAGACGCGGTGAACAAGGCCACGTAGGGAATCATCACTATTGCAAGCGCCGTCGCTCCGGCATATGCATTAAACTGGCTGAGAGGACCTACGAACTGCAGAACCCACCCCCCCAGATGTTTAGACAAGACGTCTGAAACGCCCTGCAAAACCTCGTTCAACCGTCCGCCGAGCATAAACGAGAAGACTGAGTAGACGAAAATGCCGATTGTAACAGTGGGAAACTCCACCAGTATGTTCACCCCCGCCCTCGCCGCCTGCGCCAGCAAATCTTTTTTAAACTCGCCCACGTAGACCCCGATGGGAAACCCTATCAAAAAGCCCAGCGTGGCCCCGATGAAGACCATGTACAAAGTGCCCACGATCTGAGGCCCTATTCCCCCTCTTTCGTCTGTCGGCGCCGGGGGGAGGCTCCAGAAGAAGCCCAGCCCCCCCAGCTGGGCTATGGCAGGTATCCCCCTTAGGTATATGTCCCCAATTATGAAGAAAAGCGGCGCCACCGCCAAGAAGCCCAGCGCGGCGAAGGCCGCCATTCCCAGCTTGCTGACCAGCCTCCTCTTCATGTCCACCTACTCAAGACGTAGAGCCCCACGGCGTTGATCACAAGCCCCATGACCACCAGGGCGAACGCGGCGGCGTACAGCACCGGGGTCATGTACTGGTACACCTGGGCGTTGGGGAACTGCAGGGCAATCAGCGAAGATATAGTTATGCCGCTGTCCCACGGCGCCGCGGCAAGCCTCACGAAGTTCCCCCCCACCACCATAGACACCGCGACGGTCTCCCCCATGGCCCTCCCAAGCGCCAGAAAAAGGCCCCCCACCACGTAGTTCTTGGCGTACCTCAACTTAAGCAACACCGCCTCGAACCTGGTGGCCCCCAGCGAGTAGATCGCCTCCTCCACCACCCTGGGCACCAGGGCGTAGCCCTCTCTGATTATCGCAGCGGCGTAGGGCGTGATCATTATAGAAAGCAACAACGACGCCGTCAACAAGTTGTACGGGCGCACAAACACGTCAAACCCCACGGCATTTGCAAGTAGGGTCAGCGCCTTGCTCAAAAAAGGCCCCAAGACGAAGAGCCCCCACAGCCCGTACAAGACGGTGGGCAGAGCCGCCGAGAGGTCGACAATAGAGGCGAAGAACTTCGCGAGGCGCTTGGGCAAGATCTCGTTTATAGTAACCGCAAGGCCCACCGCCATCGGCGTGGCGGCCCCTAGGGCTATGGCAGAAGTCAACAAGGTGCCCACCAGCGCCGGGGCCAACCCGTAGCTCTCATTCGAAGGGTCCCAGCCAGCCGTGAAGAAAAGCCCCACCCCGTACCGCGCAAGGGCGGGATACGCCGCGTAGAAAAACAGCCCAGCCATAGACGAGATCAACAAGAGGGGGACCAGCCCGAAGAGCCGCATCCCCCACCTAAACCGAAACGCCGAGAGCACAAACGCCGAGGCGACGTAGAACAAGACGAGTAAAGCTGTCAAAACTCCAAGCATGGTAAGAAAAAAACGTGTATTTTAAGACTTCACCATCTCCAAAGCCTTGAGGCCCACCTGGGCCACCTCAGGCGGCAACGGGATGTACCCCTCCACTATGTTGGCAGGCTTCTGACCCTCCGTCAAGACCCACCTAAAGAACTGCCTTAACAACTCCGCCTTCGTAGCGGCGTCGGGGTACCCCTCCGCCGCGTAGTCCTTCCACAAGATTACATACGTAAAAGACAGGAGGGGATACCCCTCAGGCGGGTTGGCAAGCTCCACACTGACAGGCGTCCAGTCCACGTCGGGCGGAGGCACCGCGCCGTACTTCTGAGCATAGCGCCTCAGACCAGCGGCGGCACCCTCGCCGACTGTCTGCTCTGAGGGGAAGTAGTACTTGCCATTATTGTCGTTCCTAATGTATGCTATGCCGCCCACTTTGTCGAACTCCTTCTTGTTCACGGCCCAGTAGTTGTACTCCACGTAGCCTATGGCGTATGCGTTCTTAAGCACGGCCTGCGCGACGCCGGGGTTGCCCTGCGCCGCCATTCCAAGGCCCATGGCGTCTCTAGGCCACTTTACGGTAAGGCCCCACCCAATGGTGGAGTTCCACGTCTTACAAGCCTTGGAGAGGAATAGGGTAAACCCGGCGGTTGTCCCAGACGCCTCCGCCCTGTGGACGCCTATGATGTCTCTACACGGCAACTTGTCGGCGAGGCCTGGGTTAATGGCCTTGATCTTCGGGTCGCACCACTGTTTTATCTCCCCCATGTAGATGCCGGCGATCACCTCGGCGGTGAGGTTTAGATACTTCCCAGTCTTCTCGTAGGCGATCTCCGGCACGTTGTAGGCGAGGACAATTGAGCCTATTATCACTGGGAACTGCACCACCCTCCCCTTCACCTTGTCGAACTTGTCTGCAGGCATCGGTATGTCAGACGCGCCGAAGTCTATCTTCTTATCCAAAAGTTGCGAAATGCCCGCCCCCGACCCTCCGCCGCCGTAGTTCACCTGAACCCCGCCGCCGGTGATCTCATACACCTTTTTAGACCAAGCCGTCAACTGAGGCTGAATAAACGTAGACCCCGCACCAGTTAAGGTACCCCTCGCCGTGATCTGGGCCCCGGTCTGACCAGTGGCAGGCGGCTGGGCGGGAGTCTGAGTGGGGCTCGTCGCTGGCGGTGCGGTGGTCTGAGGGCTGGTAGCAGGTGGTTGTGTGGCTGGTGGGGTGGGACTTGTGGGCGGCGGTGCGGTGGTCTGAGGGCTGGTAGCAGGTGGTTGTGTGGCTGGTGGGGTGGGACTTGTGGGCGGTTGCTGGGAGGGTTGGGATAAGATTACTGCTATCGCCGCTACTAATACTATTACTACTGCTATAATTGCGATCGTTTTGGTGTGTTTGTTTTGCATGCATGCGAATTTTTTCGTTTATTTTTGTCTTGTTCATATGAATCACTAAGGAAGCGGCGGCGTATGTTGAAATTCTTAAACAGATCTTTCGTATGAATCTACCAGAAGAAATTGTTAAAAGTTTAAAGCGGCTACCCTTGCATGGAGATACACAAGAGGAGGGTCATACGCGTCAGAGGCTCGTACCTCTTGTACCTCCCCAAGCGCTTCATGTCGAGGTTCGACCCCACGGAGGTGGAGGTCTACTGGGAGGACGACTTTGTAGGCGTGAGGCCCGCGGCGGCTTCTTCCTACGAGGTTGAGGATGGGGGGCACGTCGGCCTCCTCCTCATAAGCGCCTACGTCTCCGGCCTCGACGGCGCGCTGGTCAAGGCCCCGCTCGACCAGATAAACACAGCCATTTCCAAGATCTACGCAGAGGTCAAGGAGGCGGAGGGCGGCTACTACGTCAAGTTTATAGACAAATACGTGGACAAGGCCGCGGTGGTGGAGCGGATGTACCAGTCGCTGATCTACGTCCTCACGGGACTCGTCAGAGGCGCCACAGACGGCAAGACTCTGGCCGCCGTCGACGACGAGGTAGACCGCCTCCGCCTAGTGACAAACAGACTCTGCGCAAAGTACCCAACGCCGAGTTGCGCCTTCTACATCCAGCTAGCCAGATACTTCGAAAGAGGACTAGACCACGTCGTAGACCTATACGACGAGAAGCCGAGAGCCGAGCTCTGGGCCGCACTCCTCGAAGCCGCGGAACAACTAGGAAAAGCAAAAGACTCCGGCGCCCAGGCTCTGTTGCAATACATCTCCACAACCCCCAGCATCCGGTTTAAAACCACGCAACTAGCCAAAGGAGAGCTCCAGACGCTACACGCCGGCAGAGTCGTAGACTACCTAGTCAACGCGGCAGAGGTCTACCTAGACCTCGCCGTCTACAAGTGGAGAACCGTCGAAAAAAGCCGTCAACCATAGGCCAGCTGTCCGACGCGGGTTGCAACACCTCTGGGCAGGGACAGACGGACTCGGCCGCCTTTTCAACTCCACACCGAGTAGCCAACCTCCTCACACGGGCAGACGCCTCTAAGCGCCTCACACGGCCGTTTAGATTCCTCAGACATGTTCTCCCTGAGACGCCGCGAGGGCAATGTGCAGTCGACAGGTACGACTTCTCCGTAGCTTAGGGTCCTCGCATAAACCAAGCCAAGGTCTTGTACACAGCCGCTGCTCTCAGCCGAAAAAGACAGCCGACACGTCGCCACGTGCCAGCAACCGCCCACAGCCGTCGGAATCAGCACGGCGAGCCCCGCCCCTGTTTGCCAAATAACCAGGCCCTGGCGACGCATCTAAGTCTGCGGACACAAACCTCTCTACTGCAACGTAGAACAACGCGGCCAGCCGCCAAGCGGTCGCAGAGAGGCGCCCTCCACGACCCTCTTTACACTTTTAATGACAGCCCCTAGCCGTTTCAGCCGCCCAGCCTGCCAACAGGTCGGCTAGCTGTATGCCAGGCACTTTGTGCGAAGGCCTTGCCACGGCTCTGGGGAACTTGCGAGGGTCGGCAAGCCCCACATCAAGCACGTACAAATCGGCGTCTAAGTCAACTAAAAACCTCCAGAGGTCCGACTCGAACACAGACTTATCCACGTAGTGGATAGCCACCCACCTCGTTTCCAGACGGCTTAAAACCGAGAGGACCAACTCAACCGCCCCCCGCCTCTTCACAGCCCTCCACTTCAACTCCCCCCTAATCCCCGCCGCCTTCTTGATCTCATCTACGACGCCAAGCCCCCAGTAGGCGTAGCTCCCAGAGACTTGGGCAATCACGGCCCCCACAATCACGCAGTTACAAGGCGACTTTCTGCCAGACTCGTCTAGGAACACAACCCTCCGCACAACCATGGAAAAAGACTTAAATAAATGCACACAAACAATAAAGAATGTAGGCGGGGATGCGGCCCCGAAAGGGGCACAAGCACCGCCT
>JBEULK010000027.1:0-42651 GCA_041287325.1 Pyrobaculum sp.
GTTTATACAAGTCGTAACGGCCGGGCTCGACCACCTCCCTTGGGAGAGCATTCCGCCCCACGTTACCGTGGCCGGAAACGCCGGCTCAAACGCAGACGCAGTGGCCGAGTTCGCCCTCGCGCTCTTACTAGCGCCTTACAAACGGATTATTCAATACGGCGAGAAAATGAAGAGAGGGGATTACGGGCGGGATGTCGAAATACCGCTTATCCAAGGGGAGAAAGTGGCCGTATTGGGCTTGGGAGAAATCGGCACGAGAGTGGGGAAAATCCTGGCGGCCCTCGGGGCTCAGGTCAGGGGCTTTTCCAGGACGCCCAAGGAGGGGCCGTGGCGGTTTACAAACAGCCTTGAGGAGGCCCTCCGGGAGGCCAGGGCGGCTGTATGCGCCCTCCCGCTCAATAAATACACCAGGGGGTTGGTAAAATACCAACATTTGGCGCTAATGGCGGAAGACGCCGTGTTTGTCAACGTGGGCAGGGCCGAGGTGTTAGACAGAGACGGGGTGTTGAGGATTTTGAAGGAAAGGCCGCAGTTTATCTTCGCCAGCGACGTCTGGTGGGGCAGAAACGACTTCGCAAAAGACGCCGAGTTCTTCTCATTGCCCAACGTAGTGGCAACGCCGTGGGTGGCGGGAGGGTATGGTAATGAGAGAGTGTGGCGTCAGATGGTCATGGAGGCTGTGAGGAATTTAATTACGTACGCCACGGGCGGGCGGCCCCGCAATATAGCCAAGAGAGAAGATTATATATAACAATAAGGTAGAGACATGAGCAAGGAAGTTATCTACTATATGCTACACTCACAGGTAATCCGAATACTTGAAAGCCTGGGCGCCCACAAGCTGGCGCTCGAGGTGGAAAGGGCAGGCATGGGGCATGAAATATACGACTATTTAGACAGGGCCTTCTCGCTCTACTATGCAGAATACGGCGGGGTCAACTGCCGGTGGCTAAAACAGGCAATTGAAAACAACTGGGACAAAGTAGTGGGCACTGTTCTCCCGGGCCTATTACGCCAGTATTTAGCGGCACACGGGGAGAGGGGCGACGCACGGCGCTACAAGACAAGCGAAGTTAAGGGCGTCGTCGTTAAGTAACTTACTTTTTTTGGGAAAGAGTTATATGGTAGAGTTGTTCTGAGCCTCATGGAGCCGGATGTGTCCAGCGCCATGTTGCGTAGAGTAGAGGAGTTACAACGCCTTGCCGATAGTATTGCAGAGCACCACCCCTACTGGCCAACGCTTCACTTCACGCTCCAGTTGCTCAGAACAATAGTGGAGAATTGGAACAGGGACTTCACAAAGGAGGAACACGAGGAGTTAATGTGGGTGGCGGAGAAAATTGTCGAGAGCGTGAAGAGAATTCAGCCCCGCGGAACTGAAAAGTAAAGGGCGTGATAAGAGCGTCTCCGCATATTGAAATGCTGATAAAAAAGGTAAAAACTATCTCTAAGCGCCTTGACCTGTGTTCTGTGACCGCTCTCCCCGCGGCCTACTTTCCCTCCACTTGTCAATGGCGTCTTTTAGGGCCTTAAAGCGACGTAAGGCGTCTAGCTGGTCGGCGAGGAGATACACTTGACCCCTCTTCGCCTTTCCTGTCAGCGTTCTCAACACGGCGGCCTCAACGTCGTCTTTAACCGTTGGCCATGCCATTTCGTAATAGTACGTGACAGTTGTCTCGCCCTTCTTGACTTGTTTCTTAACCCAGTGCCACTCTATCTTTAGTTGCCTCCTCCCTCCCTCTACCTCGTACTCCACAATAATGCGCAGGCAGCAGTCCTCCCCAGCACACTAGCTTACGGGCTGGTCGCCCCTTACAAACTCGTACTTCAAGTCCACAACGCGGGCGATTAAGTTGCCCTTGTCGTCGCGCACTGCTAGTGGTAGCTCCGCCGTTCCCTCCACCTTTGCAGGCGTCAGAACCTCTATCAGCTTGTTGACAGCGTTTTGGCCGTATCTGCGCCTCAACACGTCCTCCAATTCCCTTATAAAGCGCTCCGCCTCCAAGTCACCATTCAGCGCCATGCGCTGAATCTCCCTAAGGCCGTCGTAAGTGATGCGAATTTCGTATTGTTCGCTACCCCTTACTGTGAAGTCCCTGCCCTCCTCAATCCCTCCCCCCTTCAAGGCGTTTATGACGGCGTCTTTGTGATCTTTTTTGACGTGAATTACGCGCCTTTTATCGTAAACGGAGTAGTGTTCTCCCTCCTTCAGACTGCTGTGTGTAAGGGCCTCCAACGCCTTGGCGTATGCCTCTTTCGTAACGCGGATTTCGTAACTGCCGTGCTCTGTCACCGTGAAGTGTACTCCCTCCTTCAGACCCCTCGCCTTTAAGGCGTTTACGGCGGCGTTTTTAGAATCTTCATTGCGCGGTTGATATCTTACCAACACTTTATTGTCATAATTAACCGAGAACTTTATTCTGGCGAATTTGACGGCATTTGGACCGGCCTCTATGTCCCTAACCAGCTGTTTGTACCTCTCCTCGCCGATCAGCCCCTTGCTGTACAGCTCGTCAACGAAGCTCTTCACTGCGTTCAGCCAGCCGTTGTTGCGGATGGCGATAATGCCGTCGGTGTAGAGCTGGACTTTCCATCCGGTCCCCTCTACGTATTTAACCTCCGCCTCGACACCAAGGGCCCTAATGATAGAGGCTAACTGTTGGGCATTTTCGCGGGAGCCGCCGAATTGGGCATAAAGCTCATCGCCTCTCCAATACACGGTTATGTACGTCGCCTCCTTTCCACCAAGCTTAAAGCGAATTATGGCCTTTGGCCACTGACCGCTTGTGTCTAACGGCCCCCTCTCCACTGTGACGTTTCTATAGATGTAGTCTTCAACCATTGTGACAACTTCCTCTAGCTTTTTGAAAAACATTTCGTTCTTCATGTCATACGCCCAGTTAATGTCGAATTTCCTTTTGACCAACTCACGCGTAACAACTTCAAAAGCGTCGGCGAATTCTGCCAGGGCGTCCCTCAGCCCGTACAGCGTGGGTAACGCTGGGACAAGCGCCTTCAGTAGCTCGTTCAGCCCGTTGCCTCCGAAGACAATATGGCGAGCATTTGTGCTTCTACGCACTGAGCTTGGCTTAAAGCCGAGCTCCCTCAGCGCCCAGAGCCAGAACACAGTGAAGTGATCGCGAGTCATAAGGGGCTTCTCCTCTTGCTCGGGACCGCCAACGATAAGTCGGATTTCGCCTCTATATACAGCCCCGTCGTACAGCATGGCGAAAATCACCGCAAGGGCCGCCTCCTCTCTCGGTAACTCACCCCTCTTGTACGCCTCCACGGCATATGCTAGCGGGAGGAGGACGCGTAGGTACTTGCCCAGCCTGTCCACGGCCTCTTTATCGCCGTTTTTCTCAGCCTCACTCCACCGCGTTAACAGCTCTTCAACGCGGCTCCAGAACTCGCCAGCGGCGGCCTCCAAGGCGACCTTTAATTCATTACTCATTTTAACATCAGCCAGGGCCGTCCTTAGATCAACGTTTATTTTAACGTCAGCTGGCGTTGCCTTCAGATCAACGCCGCCTTCTGACTGCTGGTTAAGTGCTGTGTTCTTTAGCTTTTCAAGCGCGGCGCGGCCTACACTCAGCACCTCGCGCACCGTCTCAGTGTACTTGCCATCAACGCGCCATGCTGGCTTCAGTCCCTCCTCGGAGGGGTATACTCTTTCGAGGCTTATCTTGCCCTTAGCCAGCGCCCGGTAGGTAAAAGCTTGTGACAGGTAAGTGGAAGAGCAACGAACGAACTTACGTCCATGTAATAGAGTGACGTCAGTAGGCAATGCGCTAATCACAATTATCTTTTTTATTATACTTACTGTTTCTATCATTTTCTTCCACCTCTTCTCGTCCAATTCAGCTAGCAGTTGAGAGCCAGAAGAAACAGCCTCTAACAAACTATACACTTCCTTTATCTGTTTTATTATCTCTCCCTCAACCCTAAGTGGCGTCAGCCATTTGCCAGCTTTACAAGTTGTCTTAAGGAGATTGTGGCCTTCTTTGTCTACAAACGTGATATAGATGTACTTTTTATTGTTTTCTTCTTTCTTCTCCATATGCATTTCTACGTTTTGTCGTTTGGTTAGTTCTGTTTTGATAAATGGATCTGAGAACAAAGAGATGATGTGGAGAACTAATTTGCGGTTCTCAGACGGCTTCTCCCTACCGATTAACTTGAACATATTATAGAAGCTCCTCGGTGCGTTCCTGAGGGCTGAGACGATGCTTAGGATGCTGGTCGTCCGTCCGCCCCTCTCCGCCAGCGCCCTCTCCACTGTGACGCCAAAAATGCCGCCGGTTACAAGCGATAGCAAAGCGGCCACTGCCCTCTCTCCTCTAGTGGCGTCTATGTTGGAAAGGTCGTCATGTGTTGCTTCCAACAGTGCTGTTACATTTTCCGTAGTCACTTTTAGCCTTTCGGCAATACCGCTGACTCCGGCATCCTCCAGCTTGTATGAAATTGTGTTGAACTCTTTGGCAATTTCTTCCGCTCTCTTCCTTGCCTTCGCCTCAGCCTCTGCCAGTGCGTTCAAGTCGTTCCAAAAGTCGTCTAGGGTAAATTTACCGCTATTTACAGCGTCCTCCAGCCTTTCAAGCGCCTTGTAGGACTTGTTCTTCAGCTCTACAAACTCCCGCAAGTGGTTTAATAGCGTGAAGGAGGCTATTAGATATGCTATTCTGTCATCGTCATCTTCAAAGACCTTTACGCTCTTGCCGGTCTCCCTAGCGCCAAGTACTGCCAGAGCCCAAAGCGCCGCGGGATCTCTTTGCTCATACCACGCCTTTGAAGCCTCCTCAAGGGCCTTTTTGTAGTTGGCGGCTTTCATCGCCTGCACATAACTAGCCAGGCGCCTTAACTCTAACACTGCATTTTCTATTTGCTTCTCATCCATCGCGTGTTTCAGCGTTGAGAAGGCGCTTACCGCCCTCTCCACAACGCCCTTGTCAAGGCCTAACTGGGCTATGCGCTCTACAACCTCTTTCTCGCTTGCTGTTTTTGTCAATACCGCATTCCCTACTTCCTTCCACTTATCGCCAACGCCAGCCGCCTTTGCCAGTCCCGCTATCGCCCCGGCGTTAAGCGCTATGTGGTTCTGCCAAAGCGTGTAGTCCAGTTGTTGCGCCACTACCCACGCCATCAGCCCGGCAGCCCCAGCAGATCTATTCTCAGCGCAGAAAAGAAGTTCATAGTATTGAGATTTCTAGAACATATATAACTTGTGTCCGCAAGAGGGTATGATGGATATGGCAGAGCTGTTAAAAAGAAAAGCCGTAGTGGGCCACAGGGGCTATCCCGCCAGAGAGCTTGAGAACACAATACCCTCTATAGATGTCGCGATAAAACACGGCGCAGATATCGTCGAGGTAGACGTTCAAGTCACTATTGACGGCGTGGCTGTGTTAAGCCACGACGATACGTTACAGAGGACATTTGGGTCGCCGCTTAATGTGCGGAAGTCCACTTGGGAAGAGGTGAAAAAAGTGGCGAGGGGGCGCTACCGCGTTCCCGCTCTGAGGGAGGCCCTCGAGTTTGTCGCCGAGAGAGCGGGCGTTTTCGTCGAGGTGAAACACCCTGAAGACGCCGCCGTGGTGTGGAGAGATATACGAGAAGCCGGCGCCGAGAAGTGGACGGCGGTTATAAGTTTTTACGACGAGGCATTAGCCAAAATCCCGGGCTACAAGGGACTTATATACGCCAAGCCGCCTGGGCGGGTGGTTGAGGCCAAAAAACTCAACTGCCTGTTAGTCCTCCCCCGGTATACGCTGGCCACAGAAAAGGCAATATCTCTGGCGCATAAACTGGGCATGTACGTAGTTGCGTGGACTGTGAACGATCCAACAGTAGCCCTAAACCTCTGGAAAAGAGGCGTAGACGGAATAGCCACAGACGACTTGGAGGCCGTAAAGCCTACGAAGCCGCCATAGGGATTAAAGCCGGCTTGTCTGCATAGCTAATAGCGACTCCGCCTCAACTATAAAAAGGCCTCCTAGAGACTTTTGTCAGAGGGCGTCCAAAAGCTCTGTTGCCGAAGCCGCCTCACAGTTTTCCACGTAATAAAGCCGCCGAAAATTTACACGCCGGTTATCACAAGCGTGCGGGGAGTAAAACATCGGCGGGGACGGCACCTAGGTATTTAAAAAATCCCGTGATATGTGGGAGATCCGCCCGAGTTATGAGGACTCCGCGTACCTCCTTAATTCGTCTATCAGCTTAGTTCCAGAGGCGAGTTGCGCCCCCGCGGGCGCGTCGCAGGTTTAAAACGCCGCCCGCCTTACAAAAGGCCTCTCGGCGACAAAACAAGACATCTCAACGTCCTCCCATTAGAAGGCTTGTGATCTTTTCAAGCCGTATCATACCCCCACCGTGGCGTGCGTTTAAACACGCTTCCCCCGCTAAAGGGTTGGAGGCTAAGAGAACCCGCCTCTTCTCTACGCACCTGAGCTCAGTACTCGGCAAAATCTTCATAGTTCAGGCGAGGTCTCCATACATCACCCAACGCAATTTTTTACCTGGCTTTAAAAAATTAAACCGTTAAGTTTAATAGTATAAGCCCTCCTGCAACTGTACCGCTTCCCATGGAGCTGTATTTCTATCCTGAGACTTTACTTATAGAGAACTTCAAGAGCATTCGGCGGCTTGAACTTAAGCTCAGGCCGGGAGTTAACCTCTTAGTGGGTCCCAACGCCTCGGGCAAGACTAACATACTAGAAGCTATTTATTCGTTTCACAAGGCTCTTTTCCCCCCGGGAGTTGCTCAAAATTCCATACTCGCCACACTTGCCTATGTACTGGAGGGCGTCAGATTTGTTCTACATGGGCGATACGTCAAAACACTTGGGGTTTGGCCTTAGTCTACGGCGTCAGCGCATTTGTAGGGGTAAGTTATACACGGGGCGGGTAAATTTGCACGCTAAGTTTCTCCACAAAGGGGGTTCGGTAGAGCCCCGGTATGTGGAAATCACCGCAAATGCAATAGGGTCTTGGAGCGGAAGGTAAAGGCGCGAGTTCTGGGCAAGGACTTTAAGGCCGTATTCGTAATAGATCGCGAGGATAACGATATAGACAGCGCTAAGAGCAGCGTCTTAAGCCATTTTTCAAACCCCAGTAATATTAAAGTAGTCGTCGTGGATCCAAGACACGAGGCTTAGCTGTGCATAGGTCTTGGACATGAGGCGAAAAAATGCCGTACGTCGCCGGAGGATGTAATTGCGCGAAACCGCGGGGAAAGCGCAGGCTTGCGGAGTGGGCCGGCGAGATTGACGTGGGAAGGTTAGAGAAGGAGGCGGACTTCGGCGTCAGCTATTTAACACATTGTCAAATCCCTAGCCTCTGCCGAGGCTAGCCCGTTGTTTTCCACAGAAAGCGGCGATTGCCGTTGCTAAACGGGCCTGACCCTGGGCGGTGTATTGAAGCTTGTTACTTGCGGTTATAGTGACAAATACTTTATATATTGTTAGCGTTGTGCCTCTTATGGGGTCGAGTGGTCGGCGGCTTTGGCCCTCTTAGCCCTTTTAGCCACGTTTGGAAGAATGGCAATAGCTTTGTTGATTACAATAGCTGTTGCATATGCCGTCGCCTATGCGATGCACAAGTCTAGGCGAGTGGAGTCTTTCGTGCTCCCAGTGCTTGACGTTTTGCAGTCTGTGCCCATCCTCGGCTTTTTCCCCATTGCCCTATACGTCTTCATATACCTATTTCCAGTGGTGGGGGCCGAGCTCGCGGCCATTTTCTTAATCTTTACCTCTATGGCCTGGAATATAATCTTCAGCGTCTACCAGTCGTTTAAGACTATGCCGTCGGAGTACGTGGATATGGCCCGGATTTACCTCAACGAGAGGCTTGAGCTGGCCCATGTATACATACCGGCGGCCTTGAGGGGGATTTATTACAACATCCCCGTGTCCTGGGCGAATGCCTTTTTCTTCATAACTGCCTCGGAGGTAATAACTTTGGGCACTGAGATAAGGCTATTCGGCATTGGGAGCCTTGTGGTGGAGGCGTTTAACGCCGGCGATTACGCCACGGCATATATAGGCATAGCCGCAGGCGCCCTAGCCAACTCTCTTCTTTACTTGACGCTCTGGCGGAAGCTGACTAGAGAAGTGCCGCAGCCCCCGAATTCCCTCGCCGAGAGCCTCAGCGCATGGCTGAAATACGGGTGGTACGTCGTCGTTGCGCTCACGGCCCTGTTCATCACGGCGGTTGGCTACTACGTCGCAAAAGCCCCCCCGTCCCTCCCCCAGCTGGGGGAGTTCCTCCGCGGAGCGGCCGAGTCAGCCGAGGCGCTTCCGCCCTCTCTTTTACGAGTAGTTGCAGTTTTGGCTATCAGCGGGGCGGCCGGGCTGGCGGCTTTATACTCTGTTGTAAAAAAGCCGGGTTGGGAAACTGCCATTCTGCTGGGGACGTCGCTTTTATCCTCCATACCGGCAGTGTTTTTATACCCACTCCTCGGCGCTGTGGTGAAGGGGGAGCTCTTGGCAATTTTGCTTCTAATGCCCGGGGCATTGATTTACTCAGTGCTTAATACAATAGCCGCATGGCGCGACGTGCCGCAGGACTTGGCCAGGGCGTATCAAATAGGCGGCGCGGCCTATTTTCTCCACATATTAGTGCCAGCCTCCCTTCCCTATTTAATAACTGGCATGTTAACCACATGGGGAGGCGCGTGGAACGCGGCCATAGTTGCCGAACCCCTGGCAAGCGTCCACGGGCTGGGCCGGTACATGGCAGACGCGGCCGACGCCGGCGATATGCCCCGCCTCTTGGCGTCGGTGATAACCATGACGGCACTGGTCGTCGCGGTGAATAAATTCGTGTGGAAGAGGCTGTACGAAGAGGCGGCAAAATGGCGTTGATAGAAGTAAACAAGATCAAGAAGAGGTATGGCAAAGTAGAGGTGTTTAACGATCTCAGCATCGACATAGAGACCGGGGAGTTCGTGGCGTTGCTCGGCCCATCTGGTTGCGGCAAGTCCACGCTCCTCAGAATAATAGCAGGCCTTGAGCGCCCCGACTCGGGCGAGGTGAGGTTCAGGGGGGAGCCTGTGAGGGGGCCCAGGAGGGAGATAGCGCTGATGTTCCAATCGCCGACTATACTGCCGTGGAAAACGGCGCAGGACAACGTGGCCCTCCCCCTAGTGGCCAGGGGGATGGGCTGGCGCGAGGCGAGGGAGGCGGCTGCCCGCTATTTGGCATTAGTGGGCCTCTCAGGGTTTGAGGAGGCTTATCCAAAACAGCTCTCAGGAGGGATGCAACAGAGAGTGGCCCTCGCCAGGGCGCTTGCAGTTGAGCCCGAGGTATTGCTACTAGACGAGCCCTTCTCAGCCCTAGACCCCCTCACAGCGGAGAGCTTAAGGGCAGAGCTTGTGAGGATATGGCACGAGAACCTCTCAACAGTGCACACTGTGATAATGGTGACCCACGCAGTGGACGAGGCCGTTTACATGGCAAACAGAGTGGTCGTTTTAAGCACGAGGCCCGCGAAAATTGTGGCCGACATAAAAATCAATTTGCCATATCCGCGCAATAGGAAGAGCCCTGAGTTCCAGAAGTACCTAGACCAAGTATATACATATATTTAATGCCAAGAGATTATCCAGTGAGAGTTAAATTTTAAAGCTGTTTTTTGACACTTGTTGACCAAAGAAGTGTCAGTATTATTATTGCTAGCGGCTTTATAGAATGGTAGCGTTGCCGTCGCCGTATGACACACCGCTTTATTTACTTGGCTACATCGTCTTGTGGCAGATACACTGTATTTCCCAACGCTGGGGCGGGGAGATTAGGTGCCCTAAGTGGCGTTAGGCGGGCTCGTATCACCGCGTGCCTGGCTGGGCCGGCGCCCGGGCGCCAGGGAAGGAAAGGGGATACTAGGCGGGGACGACCCAATTCCCGTCGTCGATCTCCACCAGCTGGGCAAATACCGCCCAGTCAATTATCTTTTTGGCACTGTCTGCGTCATAGCCCAGGCTTTGGATGAATTTCAATGCCTCTTCGAACTCCACTCTACCAGCCTCGGTTATGAACTTCAAGAGGCTGGCAAAGGGCTCAAGGGACCCCAGCTTATCTCTTAAACGCTTTTGGAACTCTCTTACTGGCCTCTCAACTGCGAGTCGGCCCTCGGCGGTGAGCTCTAAGTCCCCTCCTTGGGCCTTAACTAGGCCCAGGGCCTCCGCTGCGTCTACCACGTGGGACAAATCGCCCATGTCGGCATCTACGGCGTCGTTGACATACATAGCATCGGCCCTGCCGCCGAGGTTGTGTATAATTTTCAAGAGGCCGAGGACTTGGTCAACCCCCACTGGGGGAAATCTCACAGATTACACAACGATACAGCCTTATAAATTTTCAGCTCGCCGCTATTCGTCACGGCTCAGCACTCCGACTTTTCCTCACGCGTAGCTGTCAAGAGCCTCAATAGCCTCCGCAAATCCCCTCCTCTTGAGCTCCTCAACGTCTCTTTTCTCATACTTGTGCACAATATCGCCCTTTTCCCTGTCGAAATCCCATAGCGCAACAATTACGTAGTCGCCGGCCTTGAGCCACAGCCTCCTCCTAAGACGGCCCGGCAATCTGGCCACCCTGATCTGCCCATCTGCGCATATTACTTTAAACCTCCCATCTCCCAACATTTCAATAACCTTACCGAGGATCTCCCCCTCGCCAGGCAACCGGAACTCAGACATGGCACTACAGTAAGCAGATCTATAAAAGTTTATTATCCGGAGACGCGCCACTAGGGATTACGGCCGACGACCGCCTGCAATAGCCGATCTAACTCGCCGTAGAGCTCGTCTAGCTTTCTGCCAGGGGATAGGCTCAACTCCACGGCCCACGGCGGCAACTTTATTGCTGGCGTCCTACCCCCCATCCAAAAATGAATAACGGCCAGGTATATACCCCACTTTTTCAGCTGCCTCCCATATTTTAGAATGAAGTCGTCCAGCTGACTAGTAAGCGCAATTGGCTCTTTGCGGTGAACCTTCACCTCTATTATTAAAAGCCCCTCGCTCTGTACAATCGCTATGTCCGGATTAATTACTGACAGATCTAAAGGGATGTCTTTTCGCCTAATCTTAGGCTCTATCACTACGTCGTGGCATCGTGACATGGCATAACAAGCCACTAACGCAGTACCGAGAAGGCCCATATGTCCTTTGTAATTATCTCCGAATTTGTCTCTAAGCCACTCCACGCCGCGATTCCAAGAACGACACGTGTTCTCTATTAGCTCTTTGTAGTCATCATATCTGAGCCCAGAGTGTTTTCTGCCGCCCCGCTCAATACTGACCGCTGGGTGGCCGTCGTGGCTTTGTCTCAACTCTCCCATGAGCTAGCTCGCGCATTTCAAGCTTGAGGCCCTCGAGCTCTAAGTACTTATCCACGGGAAAACCCATGTACTCATTCTTTTTCTCCACATCAAGTTTCAGCATTTTATTGACTACCTTTTCAAGCTCCCAGCCCCTGCACCGCCCGTATCTCTCCGCCACTTCATCAACTCGCCTCGCCACTGGGGGCGGCAGTTCAAAGGCCTTCTCCCCCTTAGTAATAATTTTAATGTAATCGCCTAAGGAGGTCTCCAACAGCCCCTCGTTTTCAAGGGCCTCGACAGCGTCATACACTTCGTTGCTCATAGGGCCGAAAGACCATATGTAGAACTCAGACCTGGCGACTGGCTGGCCTTCGTATAAGTACTTGACGACAATCCGCCGCCCGAGGCGCGGCCTGGCCTCATACTGCAATAAAAAGACCAGTTTCATCAACTTCTTTATGCCGTTCACTTCGCCCAGCCTCTTGACGACATAATATACCACGTCCTCAACTCGGTAGCTCATAATATCTTTTTAATACGCCACTTTTATACATAACTGACATCTGGCGCCTCTCTCCAGACAGCAAGTTAAGGCTCCGGAGGCATTTTTCCGTTCGCCGCGCCTTACTCCCACAACCCTCCTGGGCCTACTACGTAAGGGGAGAAAATTTTTCAAAAAGTTATAATGGAATACTGCAATGGCGAAAAACTTTGTTCACAGACACGCCGCCGTGGAGAGGAGGCCGCTGGGCTTAAACGGCAGAATGCCAAAGGCTGTCATCTGCTTTAAGCTGGGCGGGGAGGAGGTGGCGCACATAAGCACGAATTGGATTGGCAGGGCGTTACAGGCTCAATTCGTTAGCTCCCGTGAAGACGTCAAGCGCCTGGCCGCTGTAATCAAGGCGTTTGGAGACTTGGCGGGGGATAAACCGATAGGCGCTGGATGGGCAGTTAAGCTCTACGCTGACGGCAAGAAGCCTATCAGCGAAGACAGATCTAAACAGGGGAACATAGAGACAAGTCCCAACGCCGCCGAATTCGCCAGCGCGGAGTATTCAGTTAATTGTAGAGGCGGCTATATAGACCAATGGAGAAGGGGAAAGCCTAAAGCTCAGTATAGCTCTACGTAATAAATCCGTATGTTCTTATATAGTCTGAAGTGCGATGTTGAAAAGGCCAGGGAGGTCCTTGATGGGGTCTATAAGGTGGTGGAGCTTGGCGGCGCCGTGAGGCTGGTGGAGAGCTTCATCGCCTTCTACGCGGGGGATATGCCGCTGTGTATGTACAAGAGCTGGAGAATGACTTATGCCGACGTCTCACAACTGGGCTTGGCCAAGGCGGAGGTCCTCGTGAGGAAGGAGGGGCTGTTAATTAGGCTCGTAAGGCCGGACGAGAAGCTGGGGCTTCCGGAGCTGGTAGAGGGCAGTCCCTTCGTAATACACGCAATGGATGTTAATGAAAGCGGCGTGATATACCGCGTGTTTAGAATTGGGGGATACGTGGAGCTGGTGGCCAAGGGAGTCGCTGGTAGCATAAAGGAGGCCTTCCACCCCAAAAGGGGAGTTAACATCTTAATCGTCGATTTACCCCTCAGGTAGAGGGCAGTCCCTTCGTAATACACGCAATGGATGTTAATGAAAGCGGCGTGATATACCGCGTGTTTAGAATTGGGGGATACGTGGAGCTGGTGGCCAAGGGAGTCGCTGGTAGCATAAAGGAGGCCTTCCACCCCAAAAGGGGAGTTAACATCTTAATCGTCGATTTACCCCTCATGCCTAAATTCCAGCCCCTCTTTAACGAGGTGATAGAGCTGTCCAGAGAACACTACGTAGAGCTACACACGACAATGATTTCAGACGTGTGCCCTTTGTGCGGCGGCAGGATGGAGAAGAGGGGGAGGCTGGTGAGGTGTCCCACTTGCAAAATCCAGCTTAATAGAGATGTCAACGCCGTATGGGCCCTGGCGAGAAATATCGTCAGGAGGCTGGGCAGAGAGCAACAACTGGCCGAGCTCAGGGAGATATTTCGCCTATACTACCCAAACGTATAGACGGCGTTTCCAGCCTCTTAGGCCAAGCCCCTTAGCCTCCAGACCCGTTGCAGGGATAAACGCAGGGCAGGCTACCACGGTCATTAAAGCTACATACAACTACAGCCCGCATAAACGCGAAGGGAATCCTCAAGGTGGCAATGCTTTTAAGCCTGTTTTTTTGAGTCATGGTGTCCAGCAAGGCTATAATGTTGGCGTTAATAGGGTTAGTGATCCTCGTATTTGCAAGGGCTGGGGGAATAGCGGTGTATATTAATAGCAGCGTGGAGATCCCGCCCCTGGCGTATTACGACGGAAAGGCGCTGAGGCCAGTCCATGTGACATACGTGGGGGAGTGGGACAGGGCGTTTTGGTATGAGGCCAACGCCACTGTTAATATACCCACGTGGAGTTTTAAAAAAGCCGTAATTTACCTACCGCGCGAAGCCCTCGGGGCTAGAGCCCCGCCTAACTTCAAGAGGGGAGTCCTCCGCGTATATATAAATAATACTGTAGTAGAGCTCGTTGAGGCACCGCCGGAGGTAATAGCCACTTACAGCTATTTAAAGCCAGGCGAGGAGATAAAGGCTAGTAAGGCCAAAGCCACGTGGGTCAAGTCGCCAGTTGGAAGAGGGCCAGCGGAGAGGGATAAGGAGCAGAACGGGAGAGACGCTACTGACAAATTCAGCTCTGTCCTACAAGCGTTTCAAGCGTCTTCTGTTGTCTTTCCAGACGGCGCCTTTATATACAAGCAGTTTAATGGGTTGGTTAACAGTAACAGTGAGCGGTGTCTGGAGGTTTTGAGGACTGACTCCTACAGCCCGCCAGATAATCCGACAGTGGCCTCTGTTGGTTACAACGCCACTTACGTGTGGAGGACTGCGTGGTATGTATTTACCAGTAGTCTCAGCAGCGGGGCAGTTGCGGGGAGGGGGGTAATTAAAGTGTGGGAGGTGGACCCGGCGACGCTAAATAAGAAGTATCTCTTGGGGGCGTGGTCTGTGGATTTGAGAAACGGCTACGTCACGTTCACCACTTCAATCTCTCTGAACTGGCCCGATAAGTTCATAGGCTTAGAGCTGTGTTTCGCCCCCAGCGTCAGCGCCACGTATACAGTAGGCGCAAACGCCACTCTAGGCTTTAGGAAAAACGCCATATCAATTGCCATGGGGAGCTACTCGCTTGGGGTTGTCCCAGTAGACAGGACGCAATATGTGGGTGGCGTTGTGTATTACCAAGTCCTTCGACCCCCCATTAGGAATATTATTTTTGGTCCATTTACTCTAGCTGACGGTTATTACGGCCAGACGCTGAACTTAGATATGACCGTATACGTGCCGTGGAGCACATCACAATGCCCGACGCTTGTAGTGACGACATACGTGGGAGATTTAGCCCACATGCAAATCGACTCGATCTCCTTTACGGCATCTGGGTACGGCAACGGCGCGTGTAGATATGAGGTGAGGAGGACGGTCACGCTCAGCTCTTCCGCAATCGGGTTCTGGTACGACGAGGCGAGGGCTAGGGACAAGGCCGTGGTTATAAGAGTTTCGTTTAACTACAACGTCTCAGAAGTGGTAATATACAGAGTGGACATCTCGGGATACAGATTTGCAGAAAACTACATAGATAAAAACGTTAACTCATGGCTGACCCTTGTACTCAGGGGCTACTACTCGCAGACGCTTAGAGCTTGCACTATGGCGAGGTTGCCGCAAGTGAACTATACAGTGGTCTTGGCCAATATAGAGACGTATAGCGCGGCAGCGGGAACAAGGCCCGCCGACTTCCTTGCCGTTAACGTAGGCGCTCCAAGTGGGTATAAAATACAGAGCGTGGAATTCCGCATTAGACCGTCTGCCGCATTTGCGCCTCCTGTTAATGTGTACGTCAAGGGTACGAAGTTTGAAGAGCCCTGGTGGTTGACTTGGACGTTTAGAATTGCCCAAGCGATAAAGACGGTACTAGACTTCCTTGGCCTCATACCAGGTCCTTTGAGCTGGTTTATAGATAGAGTTTTTGATCTCCGCGGATTATTATACCCGGATTTGACTATTACGCAGACCGCTGATTATGTTGCTGTAACTTGGCGTGCTGGAGTGTACGACAGTTATTACCAAGTGGCGTTTGAAATTGGCGTGGCTAACGTAGACAGAGTGCTAGAGGCGACTAATGTATATGTCTCAAATTCTGCCTATTTGTGCATGTACGCGCCCATTTCATCACAGATGCCTAAGCTAGATACCAATGCCCCATTTGATACCCAATACCTCAGACACTGGGTATACGGCATAAGGGTTACCCGTGACATCCCGTTTATAGTAGATGCGGCTGGTTAGAGAGCTTGGCCTAAAATATTTGGCTTTTTCCCCAGCTATCCTAGCCTTTCCCTACCTTTCCTACGGGCCGCTGGTGAGCTGGGATCCCTCTTGGGGTTTTAGGATGGGGGTTGGGCTGATGGGCCTCGGGCATTATCTATACTTAGTCATGCAAGTGGCGTACTATGCTTGTAAACTCCCGCCGAAATACATAGCCCTTTCCACAGCGGCTTTTTTAGCATACTTCTTGTCTTTGACGCGGCCTGAGCTGGTCGTCTTGTCGCTAGTCGGGCTTATCTACTCAGCGGCTGTTGTTTTGTACTTCGGCGTGAAAGACGGAGTTTTCGCGAACTGGCTTGGGGCTATCGCGTGGCTATTCCTCTGGAACTTAATAGGAGGGGTTTTGTCAATTCCAGCGCATATTTACTTCGGCGGGGGAGACATATGGCTGTGGTGGAGGGAGCCCCCGGCAGATCCCCTCTACGCGCTGGCAGTGGGAATTGCGGGGGCCGTGGCGACGTGGGCTTTGGGTAAAATCCGCCTACTGGTTGAATTCACCTGCCGGTAGCGTAATGTTTATAAAGCCGTTTTTTTTTGACATATGTTGTCTAGAAGAGCGTTAATAACTGCGATGTTATTAATTGCAGTACTAAGGGCGGCGGATATTTCCAGCTACGTCTTCGTAGAGTTTAACCCGGGAGACGGCTTTCCCTACGTTGTGATTAACTCCACAGCGGTTGAGCCAGTGCCCATAGTCTACATCATGGTAGAGAGAGATATAATAATGCAGGAAATGGCTTTAAACACCACCATGTACTTGCCCCAGGGCGTGTACCTTGCCTTACCCAGGAGGTATTTCGCGCCGCGGCCGCCGGCGCCTCCGCCGGGCGTAAGGGGGCGTGTGGTGGACATAGAGGTAGAGGGCTTGGGAGTAGCCCGGGTTGTCATCGCCAGAAACGCCACGGAGATCCCCAACGCCGTGGCTTACTATGTGTATCTAGACGCGGAGGAGAGAGGCGGGAGGTATTACTACAAAGGCAAGCCGCTGGACGTCAGAAGGCCCAAGACGCCGAGGGACCGGGCGGGCGGTAGCGCCCAGGGTAGCGAGCCCGTGGGCCAAGCGGAGCCGATGTACTACACAGAGACTAAAAGCGGCACCGCCGTAAGTAGCTGGGCGAGATACGTCTTCAACCCAGCGTCGCCAATTAACGTGAGAAACCCCCCATCTTCTAGCTACACGCCGGTGAGGTACTTCAACGCCACGGGTTACGCCAACAACGACTTTGTAATGGGCACAACTCCATGGGCCTATCTAGGCCATGGCGTCTCTGACATATATCTAGCCATCCAAGGGGGGTCGAGTAGCTCTATCCGCTACTCCCTTTGCCCCTACTCCACGCCTACTCCAACTCCCCCGGCGTCGCCCACCGCCTCCCCATGCGTGCGCAACTCCCAGACCGCGCCGAGCTTCGGCCGCTACCTATTGGCGCGTATAAGCGCGGCGCCCTATGCCAATAGCTATTTATGGTTCTACGCAGAGATTTACAACCCACTTAACCTTCCCATCAACGCCTCTATAGCTGTGGTGTACAACAGGCCCGCCCCTTCGGACGGCTCCGTCTACTCTTTGCTAACGGCCAACTGGCTCTCCTCAGTGGGCCAGCCGGGATACACATTCGGCGCAGACTACGGCTACAGCGTGAGGGTGTCCAGACTCCTCTTTACTGTTAGAATACCACCAGGCGCCCAGATGCCTATAAACATTGCGTTAGTAGGCCTGGCGGTATACACCTGTAGCCCCAGCTCTACACTTACCGTAAAGATATACACGCCGGCCGACCCAAACGCCTACGTCACAGCCACGGGGCAGAAGTACACATCTGCCGAATGCGCCACATACTTCTTTAGCGACATATACGGAACTTTGCCGGAATCAGCCGTAGTTCCGTTACTAGCGGCGAATTCTACGGTGATACCGCTGATTATAGAGTTTAATCCCAGCCTCTATGCCAGCTACCCAAATCGAGTAACTGTGACGTTTAAATCACTATTTGCCTTCGGCCAGCGCTGGCCAGAGATATGGAGACACAACGCCAACAATTGGATAAGCAGTTCTAAGACTTACCCATACACAACATTACCTGTTAAAGTTGTTTTTAGAGATTACTTAGCATTTTCAGTGTGGTCCACTGCGTATAATTTAAAGAACGAGTCGGTATCTCCATGGACAGATCTCAACATATTAGCTTACGCCGTGTTGACTACACAAGTAGGCTCTAGCGTAGCTTACGATCCACCCTCGTTCCCTAGGGCTTCGCTACAGTACATCCCTCTCGATCAATATCTTCAACTTAAGAAGGTGTGTCTGGCGTTTGAGAGCGTAAAGGCTGGCGCGGTTGGCTCGTTGACTACCTACGTCAGCGTTGAGGGGCAGAGCCCGTGGCTTGAGGCGTTTGCCTCCATTGTTTCCGCCGTTACTAATGCAATTGGAAACACTATAACAGGTTATCAGATAATAAGCAAGATTTTTGGACTGGCGATGCCCACGTTTTTAGGACCCCTTGGCTTCGCGGTATGGGGGCTTGGCATATTCGCGGCGTTAGTGCCCATGTCTGGAAATACCTACTGTGAGCCTTCTTCAGGCTGGGTTTCTCACGGCTATGACGCGGGCACTGGGTATATAAGGGCGGCGGGGTGGTGGATGAGCATTAAGGAGTTGCCGCCCTACACCGGAGGGCTTAAGGTGAAGCTCTCGATGTTAATTCAACACTCGTTTTATCACAGTATTAAAACCATTGCGCCGGGAAGCGGGATATACGAGGACTTCCTCTCCTATGCCATGTTTGATACCTCTAACTACTTCACGGGCCCGTTGGAGCCCTATGCGTTGGGCGTTGGGAGGTTCTATCTTAAAATCCAGTAGTCTTTTTTCCCTCGGCCTCCTCTTCCTCTTCTCGGCGTCACTCCCTCCCTTGGGACCTGCCCAGCTTATCCGCGCCAGTGTGGCGTACACCTTCTCGATTGTGTCTGCCGTGTGTCTCTTCATGACGTGCCGCCGCTATTTTCACACAGCCCTGGCGTTTGGGGCCGTTTTGTGGGGGCTGTCCTTCGCCTACCCCCACTTCTTCGTGGCGTTTCTCTCCATATTATTTGTCTTGGGCTGGGCCTGGCTCGGCTTGTTGTGGGCCTCTTGGAGGCTTTGGAGAGTTAAAGGCGTTATTGCCGCCTTTGTGGTGCAGTACGCTATAAACCTGATCTACCTCCCCCTCGAATTTGCCAATTTGTTGCCCAATTGGGCGCTGGTAGCAATAGGCGATAACCCCCACACGACTTTTTTAAACTGGGCTAGGTATTTGCTCACTTATCTATCCGCCGTAGCCACGTTGCAGACAATCCGCACTTTGGAGAGACTCGGTCAATCTAGGCGAGGAGGTGACTGCCGTCGCAATACGCACCTGGGGTGTTTAAATCCGTGAACTCCTCCCGGCAGATGTTAAACTGGAGGCCGTGCCTCCTGGCTATTTCTGCCACAAGCGCCAAGACTCTCCTTCTGTATTCCCTTGGCGCGTGCCACTGGCCGTGGAAGTACTCTCCCTCTTGGAAGTACATCCTCCGCCATGTGGGGGCCTTGTCTGGAAAGGCCTTGGCCAGGCGGGCGAAGTTATCTCTCTTCGCCTTGTAGGTACTTGCCACTAGGTGTTTGGCCCCGGCCCCGGCGGCTTTTGCCACGACCTCTTCTATATTCTCAACGTCGTCGTTTAGTAGCGGAATTAGGGGGTCGAGCCTTACAGTAACTGGGATGCCCGCCTCCGCGAGGCGCCTCACAGCCTCAAGCCTCCCGGCGGGGCGCGGCGCCCCTGGCTCTAACACTGACGCAAGTCCGTCTCTAAGCGTTGTAATTGTGATTTGCACAGCCACGCGCCCCCTATGCCTTTGGAGAATATCTAAATCCCGGAGGACTAGAGGCGATTTTGTGACAATAATTACTCTATACCCCCTCTCTAAGAGCGTCTGCAACACTCTCCGCGTCAGCCCCAGCTTGGCCTCCGGCGGCGTGTAGGGATCGGAGGAGTTTGAGAGGCTTATCATGGCGCCCCGGGGGATTTTCTCCAAATCCCGCCTTACTTTATCAAGCAAATCCTCCTTCGGCCGGGGGTTGAAGGCGTCTGGTATGTAAGAGGTGATGTAACAGTATAGGCATTTGTGTCCGCAGCCGGTGTAGGGGTTCAGTCCGTATTTAAAAGGACAGGTGCAGAGGGGATTCCCCCAGGGGTCGAAGGGCCTGACGGCGTTTAACGATATGCGCACGGAGTCCTCTGCCCCGGTATTTAAAAACGTGGCGGCTATTTCTTCTGCCTCACCTCTATTCCCAGCTCCCTCAGCTGTTTGCTGAGCATTTTTAACATGGTCTTGACGTCTATCTCGGCCACGCGTCCGTTGACAATTTCAAAATGAATCCAGTCGTGTGAGACTTTAAGCCTCTTCGCCCTGTAAATTCTCATGCGCCTCACGTAGAGGCCCATTTCCTCTAAATTGGGATCCACCTCTATTTGTATAATTACGTCGGCTAAATGCACTGCGGTAGCTAACACGCCGTATACCTCCTCCACGTCTGTGTGAGCAGTGGCCACGACAATGGAGTCTGTGTGTTTGGCAAAGATCTTAAAGGCGCGGAAGACTTCTAATGCAGACCCCGGGCTTCTTATCAACACTTCGTTAAGCGAGTCCACCACGACGACGCCCCCTCTGAAATCCCCGGCGAATTCAGCCAGCTTATTCACCAAGGCGTAGGCGTCAGGCGTCTCAAGCCTGTGTCTAAACGTCGGCTTCAACTTGGCCAGCCGCTCGCCGGGCGCGACAAATCCGTCAACAACTATTACCCGGTCCGCCGGCGCCCCGTGGCTTTTTAACTCCTCTAAAACCTCGTCCGCCAGCGCGTCAATGGCGAAGAACAAAACGGGCGCCCCTGCCCTTGCCGCCGTCGCCGCTATAGTTGAGGCGAAGAAAGTCTTCCCCACTCCGAGGAAGCCCTCAATAAGGACCACATAGCCGGGAGGAATGCCGCCGGGAATTTGCTCATCTATGGGATCAATCCCAGTCCTAAAGCCCATGTTCTATACTGGGCTTTAATAAAAATTATACAGACCTAAGCCTCACCACAGCCTTCACGCCGTCTAAAACGGCCTCTGCGTAGTACCCATCTTTCAAGGGGCCTGGGTTTACTAAAATAGTATCGCCTAAAATGTCTACGCCCCTATCCTCGTGTATATGGCCGTGTACGGAAATTATAGGCTGTTTCTCCTCTATGTACCGCCTCACGGCTAGGCTCCCAACGGGCCTCACCCCTCCCACCCTGTCTAAATGGCCCCTCGGCGGGTTGTGGACCACCAATATGTGGGGAGTCGGCGCGAGGGAGTAGAGCAACCCCCGGAGATCCTCCTCAGACACTCTAAAGAGGTCGTTAAAAGGCGTAGGGAGGCTCCCACCCGCCCCGCCAACCACGTAGGGTCCCAGCCTTTGAGTCCTCCCGTGCACCGGTTTAATAGACTCCTTTTCAAACCCAGCCAGCTCCGGCGGGTCTGTATTCCCCGGCACAAAGTACACAGGGGCTATCTCGGCGAGGGCCTCCAGCGCCTCCACGGCCGTCTCAACGCTCCGCCTATAGGTAAAATCCCCCGCGGCTATCACGGCGTCGTAACTACCCCTAATAGATCTCGCCTGCTTAACCCCGTCGTGCACATCTGCGACAAGGAGCAGTCGCATTTATGCCGAATGGCGTATGGTTATAAGTTTTGACGCCTGAGGGGGCGTTGGTGTACTATTTTCCACATTTCGTATAGTAGTATGTATAGTGGGGTGTCTTGTGGCTCTGGGAAGACTGGGGCTAGGCCTAGGGCGGGTACTAACGCCCTCCACAGGTGGCCGGCGTAGGTCATGAAGAAGTGGCCTAGGGCGATGGCCAGCGCCATGAGAAATACCGAAAACACCCTGGCCCAGAACCCCTTGGCGAAGGTAGCCGCGTATAAGACCAACGCGGCGAAGGCAAAGGGGAAGTAGAAAGTAACCCAGCTGACGTCTACTGGCAACGGGCCAAACACGGCGCCCGGCGGGAGCACTCTGTTGAGGGCTAGAAGGCCAAGCCCAGCCCCGTAGACAGCGGCTGGGAAGAGATAACGCCCACAAGCCGCGTAATAAGCCACTAAATACGCTAAAACCCCCACGAGAAAGAAATGGGGAAATTCAAAAACACCCAAAAACACCCCAACAAACAGTAAATACGAAAAAAGAAAAAGAAAAAGGGAAGCCTTTAACCCAAACCTACCGATAATACGCCCTATCACACCTATCAATCGGATAACCCTGCGACTCCTGGACACCACATGTCAAAGTCCTATAGGGGAAATAGGTGACGCCGCCGGCGCCCGACACGTCAGCATAAGAGGTATACGGCAAAACCGGCCTATCAACCCAATACACAGTTACCCAAGGCTCCAACGGCCCAGTCCAATACTCCACCCTAGTAACAGCGACATACTGCGGAACTCTCGCCTCGGCTAGATATATTCTTGCCACTAGTGGAACTCTATCATATCCGCCTGTCCATAAGGTGATTTTCAACGTATAGAGATCCACTCTCTCAACACTTACACTAGCCTCCGCGGCGTTAACAAGGGCGTCCATTGCAAAAGTCACATATCCAATTACTGGAAAACCCGTAGCCACCCCCTTCAAAGCGTCAATAGTGCCCTTTATTAATTCATACAATTGGAGAACTACAGATGCTATTCCAATCTGTCTCAACACACTCCCCCACCACGAGGTGGTGCTAACAGAAGACGCAGCACCCCCAGCTACAGCTATTGGATTCATAGAGCCATCGTAAAATCTTACATAGAATGATACATAGGTGTACTTAGCCCACGGCGATGTGTCAATATCTATAATTGGCCTGGTACTTATAACAAAGTGGCCTGTCCCACTTGCTTTTACAAAGTCCAAGTCTGCTATAAATGCTCTTTTATCTAGGACGAGGAGTGACTCTCTAAATCTCCTAATCCAAGTGTTATAGACTGTTGCGTCGCCTGCGGGGGCTAGTTCTTGTGGTTTTCTCACGGCCATTTTAACCTCTACTTCGTACGGCGAGTTTGCATATATTGTGAAGGGGCCTATTACAATAGAGCCTCCTAGGCCGTATGTGGGAAGGAGGAATACTAATAGGCTTGTGGGGACTGTAATAGTTCCGTGGAAAATTCTAAAGTCGCCAGAGTTGTAGCCAGTGAGAGATCCAATAGGTACATCTCCCCACTTGACATAGACAGTGTCCAACGTAGCTGATTGCCTAGGCACCTTAATATAAATATCTACAAAGATTTGGGAGGCTGAATCAACGTAGAAGCCAGGGATTACAAAGTATGAGTTTTGAATTACATGTGTATTTACAGGGCATATGCCGTAGGTGTTGCAGTACTGGGGCAATGCCGTGTATATGTAAAGCCTCGGAGTGCGAATTACATCATTTCTAAAGTACTGCTGGTTTGTAACGTATACAAGAGCTGAGGCGTATACAGCGGCTGTGCCGCTGTTTCTATTGCAAATAGTCACAGAGTACTGAGCCCTGCCGGGGGGCAACCATTTCACTACAGTCTGCAGAGAGCCCGGCAGTACAGTTACCGTATCGCTCCACCTATTGGACGGGTTGAAGGCGTTGATTATGGTGTATTGATATGTCCCGGGGGTGGTGCCTCCTGTTAAAACCACCGCCGCTTGTTGTGTCCCCTCGGGCACGTCGAATTCGGTGGATAGACAGGCCCCCGGCGCGAGGGAGGTGGAGGTTAGTTTGTGGAGTTTAAAGGCGGCCCAGTAGCTCAACGTCTGTGTCTGTTGCACAGTGGCCTCCGGCTGTGACTCCCTCCCAGCTCCCCTCCCAGCCGCAGGCCGGCCTATCTCCACCTTATCCGGCCTCTGCCCCGCGGGCCTCCCGGGTAGTGGGATGGTGAAATTTGCCGGGTTGTCGACGTCGGAAGCCCTCGCCACAAAGACGTGGTATTTCTCGCCTTTTCTCTCCACGGCGATTAAAACTCCGGGGGCGGGGGGCGGGGCGGCGGGCCTGCCGGGAGCCGCTTCGAAACATACCACAGTCTCGTTTTTAAGAAGCGGCGGGGTTAGCCTGCCGGGGACCGCGGCTTTTGTCAAATCTGTGTCGCTTCTAGTGAGGAGGGGGACGAGGATAAAAGTGACGTTCTCCGGCTCTATATACGCCGCGGCGGGTCTCCAAGACCCTTTTTCAAATACTGAAAACATCAACGCCGAGGACTCCCCGGCGAGGCCTAGCTCAGAGGCTGTGGCGCAGAATAACTCCCTAGGCGGGCCCTGAGCCGTAATTACAGCCGCCAAAACCGCCAACGCCAGAACAAAAGCCCCTTTGGACAACACGCCCCAGAGAAAACAGACTTATAAATTTTTAAGACGTGGGTAGGCTTTGAGAAGGAGGTAATGTGCCGTGAGGGAGGAGACGCCAGCCGCCAGTACCTGGGCCCAGAAGGCCTTTGGCATAGGCCAGTAGATCAAAGCCCCCAGAGCCGACGTCAGCACAAACCACAGCACTACATGAACTATGTCTAGAAATACCCCGTGCCTAAGGCCGAGGTAGAGGGGCATTAACAATACGAAAAACAACGTGGGGATCGCCGTCAGAGAGAGGGGTGGGAAAATGGGAAAGGAGGTAAAGAGAAGGACAATAACAGCCGCCTCCAACAACCGCCTCTGCAACTGCGGCACGCTGTGGAAGAAGAAAACCACGCCCACTAGCACAAGATAGAGGCCCGCAAGGAACATCCCAGCGCCGACGGGGTAAAAGACGCCATCGTTAATTAAATAAGCCAGGAAGAGGATCCAGGAGAAAGAGGCAAAAAACAAAACCTTTGCCGAGAGCGCCGCAGGTATTCGCCTCACGTTAACTCTTTACCACCCGAGATATTAAATTAGTTTGTCCACGCCAAGTCCAAACTAGTGACGCACCTTGGCCGACACTGCTTATGGAGTTTTGTGGTAGGTACATATTAGTATTTACTACGTAGTAAAACGGGGAGAGGATACAACCAAATGTAGTTGGCCTCCCCTCTCTAAAATACCTCCACTCTGCGTACGCCGGAGCGTTAGTTGGAACTGATGTACGCGCCAAGTCTAATACTATATGTGATGGAATGGGATCAGCCCAACCTCTCGACCACCTTATCGTATATACTCCACTACTACTAGTTATAGACACCTGGGGAGTAGCTGCGTTGATCATGTCATAAACTATCTTAATGGCAATTGACGCATAGGGATTATCTTTACCGGCTAGAGATAGTAATGTTAACATCCAGTCTATGGCATCTAAAACCCTCCTCCCCATGGAGGCCCACCACGGCTCGTCTACAGATGAACCGTCGTAGTAGACACTAAACCCTTGGCTCTGCACAGGTGCTGTTATCACCCACTCGGCGCCGCATATGTGAAACATTGGATCTAATTGGTTATGTGCAAGGGATATCACAAGCCTACTGTTGCTGGCTCTCAGCTCTGTCACAAGGTTTATAGAGGTATTGTTAATTGGGCCTAGCACCTGGAAGGTGTTGTAAAGCAGTGTAACTCCCCACTCTAGATATGGCAGTCCTCTAGTTGGCTCTATATAGCGGGAGCGGAAGGGCTCTATCCACCGGTCGTACACTATTTGTAGACTTCCGGAGAAGCTTATGGCGGCGTTGCTTTTCCATATCGTGTAGACTACCGAGACGGAGATGCCGCCTCCCGCGGAGTTGGCCTTCGCCACTGCGTAGTCCCTCGCCCTTATTTGGAGAGTTCTCGACGGCACGTTGTAGTCGCAGGCATAGCCGGGGTTGGTCCACGAGACCGGGGCGACTAGGGCGGAGCCGTAAAACACGCCGTTGACGTAGTACTCCACAGATAGCGACGGGCAGTACTGCCCATACCAGGTCAGCCTCACTGTGGACGGCGGTATGTATATATTGCTGTAACTCCAGCCCGTAGAGTCGGAGGCAAGTCCGTCGAAAGCGACGTATGGTCCGAATAGTACCCCCACCTTATCCCTATTACTAGCGCTCACGCTGGGGGATACGGTTGACATAGCTTTTGACGTTGCAACTTGGGCGGGGCTCTCAACTACCTTCCTATACCTCGCGACCACATATGCGTATATTGACGCCACTTCAGCCCTGCCGCTTACTCTTATTCTCACGCCGATGTTATTATCTTGAGGCAGGCTGGTCTGTATATTTGTCCAGTAAATTCCATAGTTGGGCAGGGGGAGGGATACCGCACCCACCTGGGCGCATGTGCCTATGTTGTAAAACTCCAGAGTAAGATATCCCCCAGTTACGTAGCCGTCGACTTTAACCCCGACGGTGAAGTTCTGAACCTCAAACCCCACCCAGTGAACGTTGTCTAAACATATTCTAGTCTCGCCAGTTGGCGAGTCCACTGGCATGTATGCGCTGAAAGTGCCGGCGACGGTCACCGGCTTAAAATAGAGGCTTCCAATGGGGTATATCGTGGCGCCGGTGGGTACGGCGTAGCTGGCAACGCCTATGTCACCTGCTACCGGCCCCTCGCCCTGCGACCGGCTCCGAGGCCTCCCCTCCGGTTTGTTTATTTTACCTCTGTTGGGGGTCTTTACCTCCTCTTTTCCAAGGGCCTTCCATGTGGCTAGGGTCTCGTTGCCGCGTCTTAGAGGCTCTCTGCCGGCGGCCAGGGTTACAGCCGTCTTTCTAGTTCCATTTTCCACTTCTAAGATCCACCGCTCCAGACCTGGGGGGATCTGTGGCGGTCCGCGTGGGGCGAGGGCCTCTCTGGGGATGCGCAGGACATATCTAGACATGTTGTAGTAGGGCATTGACGCCCACTGTCCGACGGAGACGATATAGGTGTCTACGTACTGGGGCTGATATACGACATAGACCGGCGCCCAGTGGGAGCCGTTCCAGGCGTATAGGTGTAGATCTTCGACATCAGGTCCGTTGTCGACGTAGATGTCTACATACCCGGCTATTACAAACGCCGCGGCTAGTATTCCCAAGGCAAGCCTTGACAACATGCCTCAAAAAAAAACGGCTTTTTAAACATTACCACAGCGGCGGGGTCGCAGAGACGGCCGGGGCGCCTCGGCTCCGCGGTGGCTGGGACAAGTGGGCTCTGCCGTGTGTTAGTTTGGCTCGCGTTGTGTTAGGTTTTTAAATAGTTTGAGGGTTTGGCTAGTGGCATTGCCGTTGCGTGATGTAAACCCCACGAGGACGTACCCATTTGTCACAAAGGCTTTAGTGTTTATAAATGTCGCCGTGTTTATATATGAGTTGATTAACCCGGCAATTGTCCAGAAATACGCTTTTGTCCCAGCTCTGGCGTTTTCAGAGCCTTACAGATGGGTTACTCACATGTTTCTTCACGGCGGTGTACTGCACATCGTTGGCAATATGATATACCTCTGGGTCTTCGGCGACAACGTCGAGGATCACTACGGCCATTTAAGGTTCTTAACGCTTTATCTAATGTGGGGGGTTGCGGCCGCTTTTGCCCACTACTGGGCTGTGGCTAGCCAAGCCGCGTTGTTCTCCGCGGCCGGCGCGGTGGGAAATCCCATGTGGACTCCCGCTGTGGGCGCCTCGGGGGCTATAAGCGGGGTGCTCGGCGCCTATATGGTGCTTTACCCCAGGGCGAGGATACTTACCCTTACGTTTTTCATAGTGATAACGCTGGTGGAAATACCTGCTTGGGCTTACATAGGATTTTGGTTTATTTACCAGCTCTTTTACGGCGCATTGGAGTTCATCACGTTGCAGTCAAGCGGCGTGGCATACTTCGCCCACATAGGAGGGTTCATTGCGGGGGCTCTGACCGCGTTAATATATAGAAGGAGGCGTGCTGTGCATTACTACTGGTATTGGCAGTAATATCGCGGGGCTTTTCGCTAGCGTTTTACTGACTTGTGGGCATGGAGTAAAACGGCCGGCCAAAAACATTTCAATATTAAACATAGGTTATATTCATGAAGGACGCCAGAGCCATTATGAGTGATAATGTTAAGTTAGATGCGCTGGATATGCTTATTTTATACAGTATATATACTGCAAGGGGGGAGGTTTCGCGTAAGGTTATTAACAAGGTTGTGTCTTATGGCATACTTGTAAGAGGGGGCAAGTTCAATCCCGTTGATGAGCCGAGGCTATTAAGGGCCTTAAGGATTAGCCACTTCGGCTGGATCATCCCCGACGTTGATGAAAGGCTGAGGAAGTTGGCAGAGGCCGGTTTCTTGGAGCTCCGCTACGAAAAGAAAGGGAGGAGGGAGGTCATATACGCCAAGCCTAAGGATATACACGGTGTGTTCGAGGTAGTGAAAACGGCGTTGGCCAAAGAGCTCAGCGAGGCGAGAGCTACCGCCATTTTAGAGTCGATTAACGAGGCGCTGGAGCTTTATAGAAGGGGTGGGTCAGAGGGACTAGTAAAGGCCCTTGAGGAAAGTACGTATATCGCTGGCGTGAAGTACGCCTTAGTTGGTTGGGACGGTGAGAGTTACGCAAAGGTCATGGGGGAGTTGAACAAAAGGGGAGAGGAGATAAGGAAGAAGCATCCAGATATGCCTGGCAGCGCGGAGTTTTTAGAACTGAGGCGCAGAATCAAAGAGCCTCTTTTGTAGACCCCCTAGATGCGTTCTCTTGGATCTAAAAGGTCGCTGTATCTAAGGTTATTTCGCCACGGGTTAGAACTAAGCGAACTCTTAGATGGCGTAGCAAGGGGCTTGCGGGCGCCATCAGAGATCAAGATTCTTGCGGACACGAGCATAATACTAGCATCAATGTTGTTAGAGGAAAGGGATAGGGTGATTATGTTATCGATTAGCGACTTATTAGAAGGTCTAAGCCGTCTCCAGATACCCGTGTTAGTATCATCAACAACTATCTTTGACGCATGGTCGGCGTTGGCTAAACGGGCAATACGGCAAGATCTCTTGCCAGCTAAGATAATTAGTATGATTGAAAGTTTTATCTCGTCGCCTAGCAATATCATTGTGTTAATTCACAAGGCTACTCCTCTAGTAGAGGGAAGGCTCAATATCAAGTGGGAGCCGTTGACTCATGAAGATGTATATGCGGCAAGCGAGGCCACCAGTACGAATATGCTAAAAGAGTTGGGAATTCACGACATTTTCATAGTATCTACCGCCAAGAGACTTGGCGCGTATTTACTAACTGCGGACCGAAAACTACGTTTTTTGAAATATGCCGTGCTAGATAAGGGAGTTATGGTGGTAATACCGTGTTCATGGGTTATAGCTTCATACTATCGTAAACACGTAGGGCCTCGCTATGTGCAGTCGCAAAGAGCCGTCGATATATTCCAGTATGTAGTAGAGAAGGAGTCAAGAATAAAGAGTTTAGTGAATAGATTTGAACAGTGTATGAGATGAGAAAGGATATCTCCCGCTGGCGGGGGAAACCTCCAAGAGGCGTGGCGTCTGTATCGTAAAGGGGGGACAGTAAGTAATACTACTCCCGTCTTACAACTTTCTCTTTTGACAAAGCGCTCTCTATGGCCTCAAGCTTTCTCAAGGCGTTGGCGCAATTGAGAATGTATATAGTAGTCCCGTTGATTTTTGCCGATTTTATATATCCGTTATTCTCCAGCCAGAAGAGGTGCCACTGGGCGGCTCCCCAGGTAATGCCTAGATCTTTAACTACATCTGTGACCGTCGTATAGCCCTGGGTTGCTATTTTTCTAAGGATTTACACTACGCGCTCCAGTTCATAAGCCGCCTCGTCGAGAACTGGCACAAAGACCTCACTGCAGAGGAGCTAGAAGAACTTAGATGGTACTTGGAAAAGATACAAGATAGCCTAGATAAAATTCAAGCAAGAAAATAGCGCCGAGTTGTCTTTTTCAGCTCCGACAGGGGTGACATCACACCTCAGGGGCGGCACACTGCATCACAAGATCTGCTAGGCTCGTATTAAAAAGTCACCTCCCGTAAATCCTGGTATACCGCCTCAGCCTGTCCCAGACCCGGCGTGGAGGCATGTGGACAAGCTTCCAACGCCAGTTGCCCCCCACGGTGCCCGGCTTGTTCATCCTCGCCTCCGTCCCCAGTCCTAACAAGTCTTGTACGGGGGCAATCGCCACGTCTGCTACGGACATCATGACGAGTCTTATAAAACACCAGTGAACATCCCTCGCCTTGCAGTTAGAATACGTTAAGAACTCCCTCCTAGCCCTAGGCGTGGCCTCCTCGACGAACCAGCCGACGGCTGTGTTGTTGTCGTGGGTCCCCGTGTACGCCACTACGTTTTTAATGTAATTATGCGGCTTGTGGGGGTTGGCGGGGTTTCCGTCCCACGCGAACTGGAGTACTCTCATGCCGGGGATCCCCAGCCAGTCTCTTAGCTCTTCGACGTCTGGCGTAATGTAGCCGAGGTCCTCGGCTATGAGCTTGCCCGTCTCCGAGGCCACTGCCTCAAATAGCCTCTTGCCAGGCGCCTTGACCCACCTGCCCTGCGCCGCAGTAGGCGCGTCCCCCGGCACCTCCCAGTAGGCGGCGTATCCTCTGAAGTGGTCTAGCCTCACGTAGTCGAAAACTGCGAGGTTGTGTCTCAGCCTCTCTACCCACCACTTAAACCTCTCGGCCTCGAGGGCCTCCCAGTTGTACACGGGGTTGCCCCACAGCTGTCCAGTGGCCGAGAAGTAGTCAGGAGGCACGCCGGCTACGTAAAGCGGCCTCCCGTCTTCGTCCACTTTGAAAAAGTGCCTGTTCTTCCACACGTCTACGCTGTCTAGACTTGGGTAAAAGGGGAGGTCTCCGATTAGGAAAATACCAAGGTCGTTTACAAATTTCTTGAACTCTCCCCACTGCTTCCAAAAAACGAATTGTACAAAATTATAAAACTCCACTCTACGACGCGGCGGCTTTGCATCTCTAGGCCACCTAGGCCAGGGGCCGTACCTCTCTCTCATGGCCATGTAGTAGGCGTAGTCTTCAAGCCAAGGCGTCTCTTCTTTAAACACGGCGTAGTCCCTCAGCCTAGCCCCCCTCTCCATAGCCTTTTCCAGAGCGACGCTTTTCACCTCCCACGCCTTTACGTAGTCCACCCTCGCTACAGGCGGGCAGTGGGGGACGTCGCCGAGGAGCCCATCTCTTTTCAACGAGTCGAGGCTGATCAACAGCGGCTCCCCGGCGAAGCTACTCACAGCGCTGTAGGGCGAGTTGTCGTATTCGGGCAGGGTGTGGTTTGTGGGAAGTACCTGCCAATACGTCTGCTCGGCGTATGCCAGCCACTGGGCGAATTCGTAAGCCGCAGGACCCAAGTCGCCTACAAAACAGCCCCCGGGGAGAGAAGTTATGTGGAGCAGTACGCCAGAGCCACGGATCACAAGCTGAACTCAACTACGCCGCTTGTGGTCGACTCAGCCAGGACCTGCTCGTCGAGCTCAATATAGTACAAGACGTCTGCTGTGTACACATAATTGTTTCCATCCTCGCCAGAGGGGGTTTTTGGGATTGTTGTCTCCATCACAGCCTTGCCCTTCACGTCTCCGCCTTTCAGCAGTGGTATTTCCAACTTGGCCCTTACCTCGCCGCCCTCGGTCTTGACGTCCCAGCTCTTCTGGCCCACCTCCAAGCCGTAGTCGGCGGCGTATATCTGTACGAGCTTGTTGAAGTTAGAGCCCGACTCGTCGAGCACCACAGAGACGCCCGCCTCTCTTGGCCACCTTTCCAGTTTTCTCAGCCGGCTCTGCTCGTCGGCGCCTTTAGAAATCCGAATTGGGACTTGGAGCCTCCTCTCGTATACTCGATACATGGCGGCACCTACACCCAGGTTAATAACTATTTCTGCTAAGTCGTCAGTGCAGAGGCGCCGGCAGCCGTGCCTCTTGTCGTTTACGAAGGCGTAAAGACTTGGGCTTAAACGGCGTGCCCGTTGTGGGTGCTTTTTGTATTTTTATAAATGGGGTTGTGTATGTTAGTGTGAATTTGGACAGATACTTGTCTGCAGTGAGGGCTTTGGTGGCTAGGGAGCTTGTGGCTAGGGGTCTGAGCGTCAACGAAACCGCGAGGCTACTTGGCTTGACTCCGGCTGCCGTTTCGATGTACGTGTCGGGGAAGAGGGGCGGCGAGCTTGTAGCTGAGTTGGCGAAGAACGAAGGCGTGATGTCTCTAATTAGGAGCTACTGCGAGGTTTATCTTGACATGGCCGCCAAGGGAGCCAAGGGCCCGGCGGACTTGACTGAGCTCGCAAAACTTGTGGCGAGTATTGCGGAGCAGAAGAGCCCGCAGGAGAGCGTTGAGGAGTTGATAAAGGAGCGTATTAGGCTCGAGCAGGAGACGGCCACTAGGGCGATGGCGTATTCTTACAAGACAAGGAACCCGCTGATACGTGCTTTGTTTATGCAAATTGCCACAGACAGCCTGCGCCACGCCGAGATTTTGACAATGATACTAGACTGCCTCTCCGGCAGGCTTAAGGCAGAGGAGTTCGACATCGGGGAGGAGGAGCTTGACGCCCTCGCCGACGAGGAGATGGCAATGAGAGAGAGCATAGTAGAGCTCTACAAGATAGGAGACCCCATCCTAAGAGCCCTGATCCTTTCCATTGAGCTTGACGAGCAGAAGCACTACCAGCTGGTGAAGGCGTTGCAGCTCGCCGCTAAGTCTTCTCGATAAGCGGCTTGAGGAGCGTCAGCACCGTTCTTGCCAGCTCTCTCTTGTGGGCGGGGCCTATCTTTTCCACAGACTTCTCCGTGACTAGGAGGTATTGGTCTTTAAGCGTACCGAACCCCATTTTTGAGACGTCGTGGGCTAGGGCCACGGCCCATCCGCCGTCTAAAAGCCGCTGTCTTGCCTTTCTTACGATTTCCTCCTCTGGGGCGTTGTACTCTGCTTTGAATCCCACCACGACGGCCCTGGGATTGGTCTTTTTCACCTCCTGCGCCGTCTTAGGGGCTTGTCTTAGCACCACTGCGTAGGTTGAGAGCGAGCTGTCTATTTTCCCCGCCTCTTTCCTCTCTACGTAGAAGTCAAGCGGGGCGGCGGCGAATATAAACAAGTCGTGCGTCGAGGCTCTTTTCATCACTTCGTTGTGCATTTCTAACACAGAGGTCGCTTTTATCACCTCTACGCCCGGCGGCGGCTTTAAGCCTGTGGGGCCTGTCACCAACGTCACGTGGGCCCCCCTTGCCTTTGCCTCTCTGGCGAAGTAGTATCCCGTCAAGCCGCTGCTGGGCGTGGATATGTACTTGACGTCGTCTATGTACTCGTGCGTGGGGCCTGAGGTCACCAAAACTCTTACTCCCTCGTAGTCTCGGGGGGCTGTGGCGTCTATGACCCACTCCGCCACCTCCTCGGGAGGGGGGTACTTGGCCTTTCCCTCCTCCTCCACGGGAGGCACGACGGCGGCGTATGCGGCTAGTTTAGCCACCGCCTCTCTGACCTGCGGCGCCTCCCACATCGAGGCGTTCATCGCCGGGACTACCACTTTTCTTGCCTTGGATGCGGCAAGGGCGCAGGTGAGCGCCGCGTTGTCCGCAAGCCCGAGTGCTAGTTTTATCAGCGTGTTAGCCGTCGCCGGCGCCGCAACCACTACGTCGGCGTCGGCGCACATCTCTACGTGTTCTACAGCTCCGCTGAGCCTCACCACCGGCCTACGGCCAGTAGCCCACCAGAAGAGGTGCGGCGACACCAACTTGGAGGCTTTCGGCGTCATGAAGACTTGCACGTCTGCGCCGTGTCTAATCAAAAGCCTGGCCAGGTCTATCGACTTGTATATGGAGGCGCCCGACGAGACGAGCAGGACGACTTTTTTGCCAGATAGTAAGTTGCTGTAGGTTCCTCTTATAGCTTCAACTTCTTTCATCTTTTCTGATCACCGGCATGTTCATAAAGGCGACGTGCGTCCTTCCGCTGTAGAACTTGGTCTTTACCCCCCTTTCTCTTAGCCTCTTGTCTACCTCCTCGGCGGTTAGTACATGGGGGTCGTGTTTAAGAGACCCCAAGACGTAGTTCACGGCGTAGCCGAACGACGGGATCCACACGTAGTACTCTGCCACGTGAGTGAAGTTTGTCTTCACGGCGTCTAGGACCATGTCGTACTCCCTGGGGAAGTAGAAGCTGTTTCCCGCCTGGGTGACTACCACCCCGTCTGGCCGTAGTATGGTCTTTATTTTTGAAAAGAACTGGGGGGTGTAGAGCTGTTTGGCGATGTCTGAGCTGTAGGGGTCTGTGAGGTCCATTATCACTACGTCGAACTTCTCCCCCGTCTTTACGGCGTTATCTACATAGACTAAGCCGTCTCCTATTACCACCTGGGCGCGCGGGTCGTCGAAGGCGCCTTGGTGCATTTGTGGCAGGTATTCCTTGGAGAGCCGGACCACGTCGCCGTCTATGTCCACCATCACTGCTTTTTTCACAGTGTTGTGTTTTAACACCTCGCGGAGGGTGGCTCCTTCTCCTCCTCCTAGTATCAACACGTCGGAGGGGCTTGGGTGAGTCGCCATTGCGGGATGGACTAGGGACTCGTGGTAGTAGGCTTCGTCTTTGTACGACGACTGTATGTAGTCGTCTAGTATCAAGGCTCTGCCGTAGTCCTCCGTCTCTGCGATAATGATTTCTTGGTATTTAGACTTCTTTACGGCGTAGATCTGGTTGATTTTTATAAGCAAGGATGTGTGGCCGCTGAGCGGTTCTATAAGTGCTATGGGGCCCGGCGCCTTGGCCATGGAGGTGCCTTGCTACTGTTTTTTAAGCATCTCCTCTATGAACTTAACGACTTCTGTGTAGACCCTCACTCTGTTCTCCACTTTTGTAATAGTATGCCCCTCATCTGGGAGTATTATCAGCCTCACCTCTCTGCCCAGTTCTTTCAGCTTTTGTGTTAGTTGTTCCGCCTCGTATACGGGCACTCGTATATCGTTTGCCCCGTGTATAACCATTAGAGGCGCTGTGATTTTATCCGCGTGGGTGGCTGGGCTGAGCTGTGTCAAGACTTCTCTGTGTTTTTCAAGTGAGCCATACTCCGCCTCTCTGTACCTCCTTCTCCACGGCGCTGTCTTTTCTAAAAACGTGACTAAGTTGAAGATACCCATCATCTCAACTCCGCAGGCCCACAGCTCCGGGCTGGTGGCCAAGGCCATAAGCGTTAGGTACCCGCCGTAGGAGCCGCCGAGGACGCAAGGCCTCTTTTTTGCCACGCCCTCCTTTTGCAACCACCGGGCGAAGGCCTCTACGTCTTTTACGGCGTCCCACCGCCTCTCTACGTCGTCTAGGTGTACGAAAGTTTTGCCGAAGCCTGTGCCTCCTCTGTAGTTCGGCGCGGCCACTAGATAGCCTGCCATTAGTAAGGCGGCTACAAGCGGCTTAAACTCAGGCCTGTCTTGAGACTCTGGGCCTCCGTGTAGGTACACCACCACGCCCTTGGCCTCGCCGGGGGGTCTGTATATGTTGGCCTGTATCTTCCTCCCGTCGTGGCTTTCGTAGTAGACCGACTGGGGCTCTGGGATTTTTTCTAAAGCAGTTCCAAACCTCGGCGACTTTGTTATCTGCCGGACTGCCCCGCCTTCTAACATGTAGACCTCGTGTCCCCGGTTTATGGAAGAGAGGGAGAACAAGACCTTCCCCTCTCTGTACTGGAGCGAGGTGACGACGCCCCTGGGCGTAGACGCCTTGTGCGTAAGCCCCGAGGGGATGTGCATTATGTACAGCCCCGACGTCCCCTCTTCATTTAGCGTAAAGACCATGTAGTTTCCCCAGACGTCGAAGTGCTCTACGTCTCTGTCTAGTTGGAGCACGTATTTCCAAGTCCCCGTGGCTAGGTCCATCACGGCGATGCCTGTGTACTCCCAGTCGGCGTTTGTGAGGTACATCAGCTTGCCGCCGCCTATGTATTTAGGCGAGTGGTTTAACGCCTCTCCGCTGTGTTTAGTCAACTCCTTCAACTCGCCGTCTTTGTACCAGTATATCGTGCTGTCGAGGTTTGTCTCCCAGTGTGTGATAAAAATGCCAGCCTCAGACCACTCCTCCACGGTGTTTATCCCCTGGAGCTCGGCCTTCTTCTCCACGCCCACGCCGCGTCTGTAGACGTATAGGTGGAAGTTGTGAGGTTCGTCCCGCGTTGAGGTAAACGCCAGGGCGGGCCCGTCGGGCGACCAATCCCCTAGCATGTTCACTCCCTCTTCAGACACAGGCACTGCCTCTTCTCCCACTAAGTAAAGCCTCCACTGCTCGTCGCCGTTTACGTCTGTTGCAATGATAATCTTACCGTCTTGTGATATTCTAAAATCGCCTACTCTGCCGCTCCACGGCATCACCACGTCGTGGACAACGCCGTCGAAAGACCAAAGTTGCATCTGGCCGGTCAAGTCGCTGAGGTAGTATATCACCCCGCCTGGCCCAAACCTCGGCGCGGTGGCGCTACGTATAGAAAGGACCCTCCTCACCGTCCACTCCATGGCGGAGATGCTAGGGGGGTTTAAAAATACCACGTAGCAGATTTTAAAAGTTTTATATAGACGTGATGGAGTACTTGGCAAGGGTCGTGAACTACGTCATGCACAAGGCAGTTGCAGACAAGGGGAGCGTCGTGGTTGTAAGGACGTGGGAGATTTGCGGCGTAGACAGAAAGTGCGGTTGGCACGTATACGTGGTGATGCAGATGATACAGAGAAGAGGACTAGCTTACAAGCACAAAAGAGGCGTGTACATAATAGAGAGAGGCAACGTGCCCAAGGTGTTGTCGCTCCTCAAAGAAAAACTGCCGAGGGCCGTCAAGAGGTAAAGACAAATATAACCACATTTTATCCACTGTGCTTGATCCAGACTTGAGGAAAAGAGAGATTTTCGACATCGCGGTATCCCTAGTAGTGTTATCTCTAGGCTTTTCCTTCGCGATGTCTGGCCGCGGGTTGTTGAGCGGAGGCGTAAACTGGGGCAGGGTCTTTTACGTGCTCCCCCTAGCCTTTATAACCCTCTTGTTTGCATTTGTAGGACACGAGCTGGCTCACCGCCAAGTGGCGAAGAGGCTGGGCTACATTGCGTACTACAGCGCAGACTACCAACTCCTCCCCCTCGCAGTTATCCTACCGCTACTAATCGGCGTTGTCTTCGCGGCGCCGGGCGCGGTGGTTATATCGCCGTACAAGCTGTACGGACGTGGCGACGAGAAAAAAGACGTGTTTTTAATAGCCTCGGCCGGCCCCTTGACAAACATAATATTCGCCGCATTGGGGTATATGCTCAGCACGTCCGCCGGGGGGCTCCCAGCGGCGTTCTTAGCCTACTTCGCCTTTGTAAACGCCTGGCTCGCCTTTTTCAACCTGTGGCCAATCCCGCCGCTAGACGGCAGCAAGGTGATACGCACAAACCCCACGGCGTGGGCGTTTCTAATAGTCGTAGCTGGTCTACTTGTATGGCTCCTCTGGTAGAACCCCAGTAGATTTTTAAACCACTACAAAAGCCGCGTCTACACACAGACGTGGGGCCGAGGTCTTAATCCGCGTCATGCAACCGGGCGCCAACGCAGCTTAAAACACGACCCGGATACAGAGGCTGAGGAGAGGGGGTCTGCCCACGACGATGTTGCAAAAGCCTGGCCTCGGCGTTGTTTTACACCCTCTGTCCTGGCGAGCCAACGCCCTGCGTTCTAGCCGCATACCAAACGCCTTTACGCCCTCAAAGACGTACCGACGTTTACACTGTTATAAGACGCGCCTGGCGGCAACGCCGCAGACACAAGACCAGAAGAGGCTGAGAGAAGCCGCCTGGATGTGTCTACAACATCCTACGTATTAAGTCGTTTATCAACGGACCCCGGTAGCCTAAGTCTCCGCCCACAGAGAAGTGTAGCTTCACGCTGTTGAGACCCCCCCTCGGCGGGTGGAGCCTAAAGAACGGCTTAAGATAGGGGATACAAGGCGGCCTGCCCCCGCCCCCCCTCCACTTCTTACAACTCAAGCTGTTTATCTCCCCCGCGACGTATGCCAGCGCCACTTCTTCAAACGAGTTCCAACCCCACTTCTGTAAATACTCCAACGTAAGAGGCTTGTCGCCCGCGATCCTCCCCCTCTTTTTCAAAACCTCAGCCAAGGTGTCTGCGTCTACCTCCCCCCAGGTAACCCAGTCGTTTACCCTCTCTATCATCCCCGACACGCTGGGAGACCCAGCCACCACCACCATGGCGAACTTCCTCCTAAGTCTCAGCAAGTCGAGAGCCGCGGCGATGTCTCTCGGAGTAGTGGGAACTCCTCTGAGCCTAATAACGGCGTATCGCGGATACACGCCGACCTCCTTCGCCGTTGCTATCATACCTTAAAGTAGTAAGTATTCCTTAGGGCGTTGTACACAGCCACTGCGAAGTTTAAAGTGGTCCTCGTGTCGCCCCTCGTCTTAGTCCACACGTCCTTCACCCCAGCCAGGCGCAGGACAGCCTTCGCCACGTCTCCAGCCACGAGGCCGACGCCCTTCGGAGCGGGGATTAGCGTAACCTCTACGCTACCCGACTTGCCCCTCACTACGAAAGGCACGCTGTGAGGCTCGTCACATGAACACTTCCAAGACCCACACCCCCTCCGCACGGGAATTAAATTCAGCTTAGCCTCTCTAGTAGCCTTCTCGATGGCTTGTCTCACCTGCCTAGCCTTGCCGATGCCGACCCCCACATACCCGTCCTCGTTGCCCACAGCCACCGCAGCCTGGAACTGGTTACGCTCACCTGCGTGAGTCTGGCGTTGCACTAAATTTATGTTTAACAACTCTTGTTTTAAGCCTGGCAGTAAGATGTCCACAACCTCGGGCTCTTTGATAACTAAGTTATTGGCAAAAACCTCCTCTATAGTCCTAATCTTACCCTCTTTAACCCACCTGCCTAGTTGCGTCCTAGGCTCCCAGAGGCTTAAGTCAACGACGCTCACGTACGTGCCAAACAGGACCCATTTAAATAATTTACCTAAGGAGTCCAAAACGCAGACCAGCAACGCCCCAGATCAGCTAATCAAGACGCACTTTCCACGTCTTTCTAATACACTCCTCTGGTATCCGCCCCGCCTTGACCCACTGCCTAGTCCTCGGATCTGAGGGGTAGCCGCTTCCGAAGTCCCCCACCTCTCTTTTCAACAAGTCAAGGAGGCTGTCTCTGACCACCTTGGCCACGATGCTGGCGGCGGCGACCTGCGCCACGGACTCCCCCCTGTGCATCGCCACTATCCTAGCCCCCGTCATGAAGGCCAGGGCAGCGCCGTACCGCTCTGCGTTGACGTCAGGCGAGTCCACGTAGTACAAATCCGCCGGGCAAGTCTTCAAAAGCTTGGCGGTGTAGTCGAGCTCCAAGACGTTTAACATCTCTTTCGCCACGTACATGTCTATAATCTGCGGCTCTATGACCACGTAGTTGACGCAGTCAGCCACGTCTAGGATCTTATAATACAAAGCCCGCCTCCTCTGCGGAGAGAGAGTCTTAGAATCACGCACGCCCAGCCTCCTCAACTCTTCGCCGTCTCCCACCACTACGGCGATTACCATCGGCCCCACTAGAGGACCTCTGCCCGCCTCGTCAACGCCGCCAATCACAGTTAAAATAAGAGGCGTATATTAAACTATGGACATACCCCCCGAGCTAAAGACCTACCTAGTGGTAGAAAAAGACGTCTGGGACGTGGAGCATATAGTCTGTATAAAGTGTAAAAAGAAGTTTTTCACACTTAAAGACGCCGCTCTGCATCTATACCATGCACACGGCGTAAAGCCAGCGCAGAAATACGCAGAGTCTTAAGAAACCTTTTTCAACTTGGCGGAGACCTTCTCCTCAAGTCTATGCAACAGCGCCAACACTTCTTTTAACAGCTCTACGTCGTTTGTCTCCATTTCGTCGATCACCTCGTCTATGTACACCAGCTCGTCTCTAATCGCCGTCATCAAATCTCCGCCGCCTGCGCCCTCTTGCAAAGTCTTTATAAGAGATTGAAACTCCTCGTCCTCCATGAGCTTGTTTAAAAACTCCCTGCCCTCCTCAGTCAAGGCGTACCTCTTCTTCCTACGCCTCCCCACGTACTCCTCCCTCGCCTCTACAAGCCCCTCCGACTCTAAATAGGCGAGCAGGGGATACAAGGTGCCCGGCGACGGGACAAACCTCCCCCCCGAGAGCTTGCCCAGCTCTTTTAAAATCTCGTAACCGCTAAGAGGCTTTGAGCTCAGGATGTATAAGACAACTCCTTTAAAAATCCCGCGCCTCTTTTTAAACATGCTTTGCTTCACACAAGTCGGGGACAGGGGGCGGCCTCAGTTTGTGGTAGTTAGAACGGACTCTCCTCAGAACTAAGTCCACCACCCCCCCATACGCCTTCCTCACTTCCTCCACGGGCATTTTGGCGTCGAAGAGAGACCACAACACAATGTCTAACACCTCGTAGGGAGCCCCCAGCTCGCCCTCCGCCGTGTGCTCGCGCCAGAGGCGCGGGCTACTCGGTTTCTCTGCTATCCAGCCGAAGCCCAGCCTCCTCGCCATCTCCTTTACCTGGCTTTTGTACAGACCTCCGATGGGGAGCAAGTCGGCGCCTCCGTCTCCGTACTTTGTGAAATAGCCCAGAAGAAGCTCGCTCCTATCACTCGTGCCTAAAACTAGTAGGTTCTCCCTATTTGCGTAGTAGTAGAGAATCGTCATCCTAACCCGCGGCAGTATGTTGCCAGCGGCTAGCCGGTCCTCCGCGGCGAAGCCCGGAAGAGCCTTGTAAAAACTCTCCACTATGGGGGTGATGTCGATGTGTATCAGCCTCACCCCTAGCCTCTCTGCTACTCTCTTGGCGTCTTCCACGTCCTCCGGCGGCGTGTACATCGAAGGCATAGTCACGGCCAGGACCCTACTCGGGCCTAGGGCCTCTGCGGCCAGCGCCGCGGCGACTGTGGAGTCGACGCCGCCGCTTAGCCCCACCACGGCCCCCTTCGCGCCGGCTCCCTCCACATATTCTCTCATAAAAGCAACGATTATCTCTCTCGCCTTGTCGTAGTCGACCGCCTGGACGACTTTTCTAATGTCCACTGCGAGTCACACGACCTCTTATATAAGTTCAATTGCCACCGCGGTGCCTCCGCCTGTGCCGTGGCAAAGAGCTGCGATGCCCCTCCTCCCGCCCTTTCTGCGCAAGACAGATATCAGCGTCGTCACAATCCGGGCCCCCGAGGCGCCCAGGGGATGCCCCAGCGCAATCGCCCCGCCAAACACGTTCAACTTCTCGTAAGACACACCCAGCATCTTGTTAAACAAGACATTATTCACAGCAAAGGCCTCGTTATTTTCAAAATAGTCAAAGTAGTCAAGCCCAACTCCTAGCTTCTTAACAAGCTTCTGAACCGCATAGACCGGCGCCTCTACAAATCTCCAAGGCTCTACCATGTGCCAGCTGTAGCCAAGAATACGGGCGACCGGCTTTAACCCAAGCTCTTTGGCCTTCTCCTCGGTGGTGATAAGAAGAGCGGCGGCCCCGTCGGAAAGCTGGCTGGAGCTCCCCGCGGTGAGCAAGCCGTCGGGCCGGAAGGCGGGCTTGAGCTTAGCCAACTTCTCCAAGGTGGTGTCAGGCCTAACCCCCTCGTCTCTCTCCAAGACAACTTTAACCCCGCCCAGCTCTTCGTTGACGGGCTCCAGATCCTCAAACCACTTGTTCTCAGTAGCCCTCCACGCCCTCATGTGGCTCTCGTACGCCACCCAGTCCAGCTCCTCCCTAGTCATGCCGTGTTTCCTAGCAACCAACTCCGCCTCCTCGCCCATCAACATGCCGTTGGAGGGGTCCACCAGCCCGTCGTAGACCATGAGGTCTTTTAACTCGGCCCTCCTCCCAATAAAGTGGCGGAGCCCCCACCTCGCGTCATCCGGCAGACATATCGGCGGGGTAGACATAGACTCCGCCCCACCAGCGATGACCACAGAGGCGTCGCCCATCGCCACCTCCCTATAAGCATCGATAATTGCCTGCATCCCCGAGGCACACACCCTATTCACAGTGTAGGCACTAACGCCCTCCGGCAAGCCGGCGAGAAGCGCAGCGTACCTAGAAAGGTTCTGCCCCATCCCCCCCTGCAGAGTGGAGCCAAAGATGACTTCGTCTACCTCCTTGCCGCTCAGCCCAGTCCTTTCCAATAATTTCTTGATAGTAAACGCGGCTAAATACGGCGTCTTTACGTCTTTAAAAGCCCCCCCAAACTTGCCAATTGGAGTTCTCACAAACCCAGCTATCACCACGCCCATAGCCTAAACTTTAGAGAGGTATTAAAACATACTTAACCCATTATAATTACCTAATTCTCATACCGTTACGAAACAACTTCACGCCCTCCTTCCGTAGGTAGACGTTTGCCGTCTGTCCCTCTTTAAAATTCCCGTAAGCCAAGGCGCGGAGCTCTGTCTTACCCCACGTAACCACGGCAACCGGGGTGAAGCCCAAGTACTCCACCAGCTTTACTTTAGCAGGCGGCAGGGCGACGTCGCTGGGGGCAAGCGGCCTTTCTGATAGGTATATGTCCGTAGGCCTTATCCCCACTTCTACCTTCCCCTCTGGAGCCTCTACTGGCAACTTGACGTCGCCTAAATCCACGTAGTTGCCGCCTCCCACTCCCTCTACCACGTTTATCGGCGGGTCGCCGAAGAACTGCGCCACGAACAAATTGGCGGGGTTGTTCAAAACCTCGTCGGTCGTCCCCACTTGTTGTACTTCTCCATTGTTTATAACCATGAGCCTATCCGCCAGGGCATATGCATCGTGCTGGTCGTGGGTGACTAGTATAGTAGTTATCTTCAGTTTTCTCTGAAGCGACTTTACAAACTCTCTTGCAGAGATCCTAAGCCGCGCGTCTAAGTTTGAGAAAGGCTCGTCCATCAACAAGACCCTAGGCTCCTTCACCAAGGCCCTTGCGATGGCCACCCTCTGCTGCTGGCCGCCTGAAAGCTGTCGGGGGTAGCGGTCGAG
>JBEULK010000028.1:0-1789 GCA_041287325.1 Pyrobaculum sp.
TTCCCAAAAACCACGGCCGCAGTCTCGGCGTCTCTAATGGCTTTCAGAGCTCTGCCAAAGGGAGAATTTCCAAGCCTCTCCACCACGAAGAAGACTACCAATGCAAATAGCATCGCAACCGCCAAGTAGCCCCAAGGCCTGACATCTCCCATCCAGACAAACGGGTCGGGAAGAACAGCGCCAAAGACGCCGCATGCCAACTGGGGAGTATACGTGGTCACTACTCTAATAGTCTCGGCGCTGACTAGGAGAAGTATGCCTAGGTAATCCTCTCGTAGCCTAAGAGCGGGGCCTGCCATTAAAATTCCGAAAATCCCGCCTATCGCTGCCGCCAGCACAACCGCAAGCAAAAAGAAGGCAACTCCTTCCAAAGGACTCGCGGCAAATATCTTATTTATCTCCCCAATGGCGACATATTGATACGCAGAGCAGTACGAGTTGATATTTGCCAGCGGGTTAATCCCAATTTTCGCCTGCACGGCGTGGCTGTAGGCCAATAGGGCGATTTTTGTGGCTATGCCCCCGGCCGCAAGGGCGCCAAGCGCCAGGAACATCACCTTGCCAAACTGCGGCAGGCCTAAGTACCCGGCCTCTAGGTTTAGACTTAAGACGTAGATTATCTGGATAGCCGCAATCAGCGCGGTCTCCCTAAGTAATACCGCATACTGACCTAAATCAACTTGTAAAATCATGTCCTCCTACGCGAAACTAAGCCCGCCAGGCCCTGAGGTGCAACTAACAAAATTATTATCACTATGGAAAACGGTATCGCCAGTTGGAATTCTGTAGGAAGCCCCAGCGGCGTGAGTATATAGGCGGCACCTAAAACCATGCTGAGGCCCACCACGTAGCCTCCCAACAAGGCGCCGTAGATGTTAGAGAGGCCGCCCACGACAGACGCCACGAAAATCACGGCGAGTCTAAGCCAGCCCAGCTCCTCAGTCATCGGGAAGTACATCGCCATGTAAACGCCCGCGATGCCAGTAACCGCCCCTATCAAAAGCCAGGCAATCGCAAACACTCTTTCTACATTTATGCCCACGGCCTTTGCGAGGTATAAGTTGTCTATACTTGCCCTCATAACTATGCCGTAACGAGACTTGTATAACAGTAAATACAGAAAAATCGTCGTTGCCACTAGCAACAACGTGGTATTTATCAAAGAGGAAGTGAGGAAGTCGGTCCCCGGCCACACGTACTCCCACCTAGTTAGCAACACGTTCCTAGTCAAGACTCTGTAGGTGTTCTGCACATAGTCGGCGACAATCGCGACAGCAGAGAACAGCACGAAGTGGACGCCGAACGAGGCAATCATTAACGAAGTGATACTAGCCCCCCTGCGTATCATAGGCCTAAACACCGCAACATAAACCGCCACGGCGACGGCCCCCGTCACTAAGGCCACCAGCGGAAAAGTGACGTAGACATTTTTCAACCCGAGAAACATCACAGAGAAGTAACTAACGTAGGCGCCTATAGTGGCCAAGTCTCCGTGGGCAAACGAGGGGATCTTAGTAGTTATGTAAGTAAGGTTTAAGCCGAGGGCGAGGAGCGCATATATATTAGAAAATATTATCGCCCTAACCAACGTGTTGAAATCTATTGTAAACAGATCCATAGGTGCTTAAAAACCCTACTAAATAACCTTAACGACCGCTTACTATATATTATACATATCTATATATACCTTGGAAATTGATATATAATTCCTAAAAACACCGGCCATGGCATCTAAATCTCTCTACATAGGAATAATAGCCGCCGTAGTAATTATCGCAATCGCCGCAAT
>JBEULK010000028.1:1889-41957 GCA_041287325.1 Pyrobaculum sp.
GACCTCTCCGACGGCTACTGCCAGCCCGACGCAAGCAGTAAAGACTGTGTACATAGGGGCCGCTCTCCCGTTAACGGGGGGACTGCAGTCTTACGGCATCGGCGTTAAAAACGCGGTAGAACTCGCCGTCGAGAATGCAAACAAGATGTGCGCTGGTAAGGGGATAAAGTTTGAACTGTTTGTAGAAGACACCGGTACAAATCCAACCCAGGCGTTGCAAAAAGTACAAGTGTTGTACTCTAAAGGCGCCAGACTCATCGTAGGCCCGATGGCAAGCGGTGAGGTAAGCGCCGTCAAGTCCTTCGCCGACCAAAACCACATTATCATATTCAGCCCCTCCAGCACCTCGCCAATGCTCGCAATATCCGGCGACTGGGTGTACAGAATAGTCCCAACCGACTTCGCCCAGGCAAGAGCAATCGCCGACTTGTTAAAGACTTTAGGCATAAAGAAGGCTGTCGTAATCTACAGAACCGACTCGTGGGGCGTGGGGCTTAAAAACGCCATCGCCAACGAGTCTCAGAAATTAGGAATACAGATTATCGCCGCGGAGGGCTACGACCCAAGCCCCGGGGCCTTTTCGACTGCAATACCCAATGCAGTGAGTAAGTTGTCCAAGGCCTTAGGCCAAGCATCGCCAGACGCCGCGCTTATATTTGTCACTTTTGAGGACGACGGACTCGTCGCTATCAGCGCCGCCGCGGCAGACCCCGTCCTCAGCAAGGTACGCTGGATTGGCACAGACGGCATTGCCTACAGCGAGGCTTTGATTAAACAAGTTGGCAAGGAGATGGCCGCCGCAAAGATGCTCGGCACAATCGCCGCCCCCCCCGACCCCAACGATCCCAACTACCAGAAGTTTAAACAAGAGTACAAGGCTAAGTACGGCAAAGACCCGGTTGCGTACGACCCCTACGGCTACGACGCCGCCATGATGCTTATGCAGATTGTGTGTAAGCTCGGCACAGACAACCCAGACCAAGTGAAGGCGGCGCTTGAGCAGTGGGGCAAGGAGGGCACATACACGGGAGTCACCGGCAGGGTGTACCTCGACGAGGCTGGAGACCGCGCCTACCCCAACTACGTCGTATGGGGCGTCGTCCTCGAGGGAGGACAGCCGAAATACATCGACGCGGCGTATTACTACGGCACCGACAGGAAGATCGTCGTATTCGACCAAGGCAAGGCCCTCTTCCAATAACACTTTTTAAAACACCTCTTTTTTCATTTGTGAGCCACATCTTAACTGCCGAAGGCGTAGTTAAGCAGTTCGGCGCATTTAGAGCACTCGACGGCGTAGACATCTCGGTGGAGAGAGGGCGCACCACTCTCATAATAGGGCCAAACGGCTCGGGGAAGACCACCTTCGTAAACGTGGTGACAGGGGTTTACAAGCCAGAGGCTGGGAAGATCTTGTTTTACAAAAACAGCGAAGCGATAAACATAACAGGGTGGCCTCCTCACAAAATATTCGCCGCGGGGATTGTGAGGACGTTCCAGATACCTCAAGTCTTTCAGAAACTTACAGTGCTGGAAAACGTGCTCGTCGTTGCGAGGGGGCAGAGGGGCGAAGGAATAGTATCCGCCCTGGTCAAGAATTGGAGAAGCCAAGAGGAGGAGCTTGCAAGAAAGGCGTTTAAGATACTCAAGATGGTGCGGCTTGACGACAAGTGGGACGTCCCCGCCTACCTCCTATCTGCTGGCGAGATGAAACTGCTCGAGCTTGCACGGGCGTTGATGGCAGGCGCAGAGTTGATAATACTCGACGAGCCCATCGCCGGCGTCCCCGTAGACCAGGCGCATGACGTCTTCAAAACTGTGAGAAGCATCAACCAGCAACAAGGCACCACGTTCCTCGTAATCGAACACCGTATTGACATTGCCTTTAAGTACGTTGACTACGTGTACACAATGGCGAGCGGCAGAGTCATCTCACACGGCACGCCTGAGAAGGTGGCCAACGACCCCAAAGTCAGGGAGGTGTATATAGGAGGATAAAACTTAAATACACACCGCCACCGAAACTCAGCCGGGGTGGCCGAGCGGCCCAAGGCGCGGGACAGGTAATCCCCCCATTGGAGATCCCGTCCCCGTTCAGGGGGCCCGGGTTCAAATCCCGGCCCCGGCGCCATTCTACTCTCCCATCGTGTTGCCGGGAAGTCTTGTCCTCTTGTTTGAGTGATGCTGGTATGTTCTGCGCATTAGACGGCGTCGAATCTGGCGGGCGTAGGCGGAGACGCAGACCGTCGTTGTGTTTGTTGTTTGTACTTGGTTTAGCTTTTTAAAAAATTAAATTGTGGTCGCCGTGGTTCGGATTGCTGTTGTCGACCGCGATGCGTGTCAGCCGAAGAAGTGTGGTCATGAGTGTGTGAAATACTGTCCTGTGAATAAAAGCGGCAAGGTTGTGTGGATAGACGACCAGTTGAAGAAGGCTGTGATCTCGGAGGCGTTGTGCATCGGCTGCGGCATATGTGTCCACAAGTGCCCCTTCGGGGCGATTACTATTGTCAACCTTCCAGACGAGTTGGAGAGGGACTGCGTCCATAGGTACGGACCGTCGGGGTTTAAGCTGTATAGGTTGCCTATTTTAAGGAAGGGGAGGGTGGTTGGCGTGTTGGGGCGGAACGCCCTTGGCAAGACCACCATGGCGAGGATTTTGGCAGGCGAGCTTGTGCCTAACTTGTGTGGGGACAAGTCGGCGCCGGAGGAGGTGGTAAGGCGGTTTAGGGGGTCAGAGCTCCACACCTACTTCTCGGAGCTTTATCAGAAGAAGTTAAGGACTGTCCATAAGATTCAGTACATCGAGTTGATTCCCATGTATTTGAAGGGCACCGTAGCGGAGGTGGTGAAGAAGGCTGGGATTAGGGAGGATTTGTTGCGCAAGTTTGGTCTAGACAAGCTTTTGGACAGGCCTGTGGAGGCCTTATCGGGGGGCGAGCTTCAGAAGCTCGCCGTCGCCGCGGCCTTGTCTAAGGAGGCTGAGGTTTACATCTTCGACGAGCCCGCAACTCACCTGGACGTGGTGGAGAGGGTCAAGGTGGCTGACGCCGTTAGAGAGCACGCAGCTGATAAATACGTCTTGGTGGTGGAGCACGACCTCACCGTCTTGGACTTCTTGGCGGATAACGTCGTAATTGTCTACGGCAAGCCCGGGGCCTACGGCATTGTCTCCTACCCGGCTGGCGCCAGGGAGGCGATTAACGAATACCTCTCTGGATACATCTCTTCGGAGAATATGCGCATCCGGGATAGACCCATTAAGTTTGAGGTTAGGCCGCCTGAGAGGAAGTCCTCCAAGTCTGCCAAGTTGGTGGAGTGGGAGGACTTGTTTGTAGACCTCGGAGGCTTCCAGCTGGAGGTCTCTGCATCTTATATCGCCAGGGGCGAGGTGGTTGGCGTGGTGGGGCCAAACGGCATCGGCAAGACCACTTTCCTGAAGGTTTTAGTAGGCGAGGTTAAGCCGACGAGGGGGTCGGTAAGCGCGGCGCCTAGGATTAGCTACAAGCCTCAGTATATTAGGGACATCGCTGTGAGGAATCAAGACGTGCCGGTCAGCCTCTGGCTTGCCCAGCAGGTTGGGGACTTCTCCGACAGTCCGATTTGGCCGGATTTAAACAGCGGCTTTAACCTTGGCCCTCTGCTTGAGAGAAAGATGGGGGAGCTCTCCGGGGGGGAGCTTCAGCGGGTGGTTGTGGCGTCTGCCCTGTTGAAAAAGGCGGATCTCTACGTGTTAGACGAGCCGATGGCTTATCTAGACGTGGAGCAGAGGATCACTGTGGCTAGGACAATTAGGAGAATTATAGAAGAGAGCGAGTCGGCGATGCTAGTGGTGGAACACGACATCGCCATGCTGGACTACATGTCTAACGCCGTGATGCCGTTTGTGGGCGAGCCGGGGATGAGAGGCCAGTCGCCGGGTCCGCTGGACATGCGCACGGGGATGAACATCTTCCTCAAGTGGGCAGACGCCTCTTTTAGACGCGACGTGAAGTCCGGCAGGCCGAGGCTTAACAAGCCTGGGTCTGCACTTGACAGAGAGCAGAAGGAGAGGGGAGAGTTGTACTACGTCTGACATGGGGTATATATACGGCGTTCTTCCTCCCATTGCTCTACCTCCCGCCAGCCGGGTGGGGGTAAGGCCTGTGAAGCCGCATATTACCCTTGTCAAGCTAGGCAAACCGGTGAAGGTGGAGGTGAGGTATAGGCCCTTCGTGGCTGTGCTTGGACAGGTTGAGTTGCTCCCTTCCCGCCTCAAGCCCCGGTACGTGGCGTTGAGGGTGGAGCCCTACGGCGAGTTTGCCGCGTTGCGTCGTCTTTTAGTGTCTTCGCTGGGGGACGCAGTGGAGGAGCGCCACGAGGAGTTTAGACCTCACTTGACTCTCTTCGCTGTCAGGATTAAGAGACCTACGGAGGAGGATCTCAGAGACGCCGTCGAATACGCCGGGCAGTACGTAGGCGTGGCCTTCGAGGTCCGGTCGATACACCTCATAGACACAACAGAGGGCTTATATATGCCTATATACACGGTAAATCTCCATGCGTAGGGCCTTGTCTGCGTACTTAGCCGGGGTGGCGGCTGGCGGTTGCGTGGTCAAAGAGGTGAGGCCCTACGTCGCTGGTTGGCTACGGGAGTTGGGGTATTTAAAAGACGGCGCCGTGGAGTTGCCTAGGAGGTACTGCCGGCTTAGCCCCGTCTCGCTTATTGAACACGTCTATTTCCTAAAGGGCGCCTTTGAGACATACGGCGAGTTTTTTACCGGGAATCCTCACCGCGGCGACGTGGTGGCTGTTTTTAAAGTGGGGAGTAAAAAGGTGGCGAAGTCGCTTAGGCTCTTGGGGATCGACCCTCTGGAAACTACAGACGAGGCGGGGACGTCGCAGTTTGTGGTGATATATAGGCGTAGAGACGTGAGGAGGTTTGTGAAAATTGTAAAGCCTGTGGTTGAGGACGTGCCCATCGCCCGCCTCTTGGGGCTATGTGGGTGGTAGAGGTGTTGAACTACGTGGGCATCGTGGCGTTTGCGGTGTCGGGGGCGTTAAAGGCGGGGGAGAAGGAGATGGACCTCCTAGGCTTCATAGTGCTGGGCTTCACCACTGCCCTGGCCGGCGGGATAATGCGTGACTTGTTGCTGGGCCGGGTCCCCCCAGTGAATTTGACGTATTTGCCGTATCCCCTGGCCGCCATAGCGGCGTCTGTGGCTACGTTTCTCTTGTACTCGTACATAAGAAGGTACCGAGACGTCGTGTTGTACCCAGATGCAGTGGGCCTCGGCGCTTTTTCGGCAATCGGAGCCGACGTGGCGGCTACGTACGCGGCTAAATACGGCGTGGAGAACAGCTGGCTTCTCGTTATGATGTTGTCCGCGCTGACGGCGGCCGGCGGGGGCGTCGTGCGGGACGTGCTGGCGGGGGAGGTCCCCGTGATCTTGAAAAGAGAGGTCTACGCCACCGCGGCCGCAGTTGGGGGCTTAGTATACTTAGCCGCCTTGCCCCTAGGCAGGGAATATGCCATGTTGTTGACGATAATTGCAGTCACAGCGCTTCGCCTAGTCTCTCTGTGGAGAGGCTGGGAGCTACCCAAGGCGGGTGCAGGCGACTCCTAGCTTCTTGTGGGCGACGCAGAGGTCCGAGGGCGACGGCTCGCCTTCGGTGACTATTTTCATACCTTTTAAATAAGCCTCGTATAGGGGGTGGTACGGCTCGCTGGGTGACATGGGAATTACGCACATGGTCTCGAAGTCGTATATAAGTTGCCCGGAGTTGTTACGCGCAATGTATATAACAGAGTCCTCTCCCACGACTTCTACAATTGTTCTCAACGGCCGTTGAGGCTGGACTCCGTGAGCCGTATACACGGCGGCTAGCGCCACCAGGCCTAGGTCGCAAGTTGTAAGCCCCAGGCCTAGCTTCAACACTCTTTGCAACGCCAATACGTCGTATTCTCCCGCTTTGTGCAACAACTCTACTAGCTTAAGAGCGAGACGCCGCCTATCTAAAAGCCCTCTTTTGTACTGTTCTACATAGGCAGCCGTCGCCTCGACCACAGCCAGAGTGCCGAACTGTGCCCACCCCTCTAAGGCGTATCTATACCCTTCTTCAGAGCTTTTTACCACGATGGCAGATACTAAAAACTTAGGTTCTTTAAACACGGCGGGGTTAATGATGGGCCCGTAGTAGTCGAAGTGGTCTACCCAACCTAACACTTGTAACTCGACGTAAAGATATTTAAAGTGCTTTAGTGTGGGGGCTGTGCCTCCTCGCCTCTTTGTCTACCCTGGCTATAAAAGCGTAGAAGATGAGCCAAAGATAAGACAGCTAATCTACAGAGGTCTGAAGGAGATAGAGGCCGAGATTAGGAAGCGAATGCTCAACTCTGAAAATGTGGAAGAACTAGGACGTGTTATGAAGGCTATTAACATAATTGCTGTAAAGGTAAAATCGGCTGAGGGCAAGCTCACGTCGAAAAAAGACATAGAACAAATAGACGCCGCGATTTTCGACAAGTTAAACACAATACTTACCCTCCTTGTGAATAAAGACTACGCCTCTCTAATAAACGTAGTCTCAGACTTAGAAAAACTCGTAACACGACGCAACTCTCTCTTTTCCTAATGGTCTGCCTAGAGCCTTTTACGACCGACGAGTTTTCTCTGTGGTACAAACACCTGGGGCGTCTGAGGCTTTTCTGGGCTAAGCCCGTCGTAGAGATGTTCCCGTTGTATAAACTAACCGAAGGTTGCGTGTTAAAAATCAGATGGGCGGCCGAGAAGCCCCGTCTTGAGGAGGCGTATGTCGCAATTTTAAGAAAAGTAAAGAAGTTAGACTTCTTCCCAGTGAGAGGCACTAAAATTGTAATCACCCCCGCGGAGTTAGACAAGGGGCTTATACAACAGAGAGGCGGGATCTATCTCTACTCCACATCTAGGCCCTGCGCCACGGGCATATACTTAGAAAAAGTGCCAGAGGGACATCCAGAGCCTCTTCACGACCACGTGGTGCTCGCCTCGGAGGCAGAGGGTTTGTCTTATCTCCTTTACTTAAATAAATGGAATTTTAACATTGACTACCTCTGGCTCGCCTCGCCAGATCTTTTAGACAAGGCGGTTGAAAGCGCCCTGTGTGAAGCCAGGAGACACGGGGGGAGGTATGTGTCTATTGCTACAGGCGGCATACAATTAGATAATATAAATATTACTAAATATAAATATGACTATTTTTATAACGTATATAGGTTAGCTTTTTAGTACTTAAAGAAACATATACCAGAGACTATTAATTCGTAGTAGTAGTATTTGCCATGTTGCTTCTTAAGACCAAGTGTCCAGTGTGCGGCGTAGAGTTTATTCCAGACAATATAAGAAGAATAGATGGCAACGAAGCGGAGGTGACATGTCCCAACGGCCACGTTTTTACAATACTGGTGGATAGAGAAAGTGTTTTAGACTGCGAAATTAGAGACTGGGATAGATTTGCAGTATTGCCCTCCTCTATGCAAAACGCAGTACTTGAGGTGATCCGAAGCGGGAGGGTGCCGAGCGAGATGGTAACCCTCATGAGGCGGCTTAAGGAGGCTGGCATCGTGGTTTGTACATGAAGTTTATTGAAGAGATAAACGTTTTGAGGTATTACAAGCCTTTTGTAGAGGCCACTGGCGGCGTAGGACAGCTGAAAAAGGCGCTTGCGTGGAGCGAGTGGTATGCCGTGAAGTGGTGGGACGAGGTGTTCTCGGAGCTCGGCCTTCAAGCTATTAGAGAGAGCGTCTTTGCACGTGCGTTATTCATATCTCTAAGAATTAGGGAATTTATAAGAGAAGACGGCCATGTGAAAAAGCGGCCAGAGAAGCCTGAATATCCTACAAACAGCTACGCCATGGAGTTTGTAGAACTACACGAGTCTTTTGACAAAATTGGCGCAGTCAATGTAGCCACTAATAGGGCTGATGAGAACACCTTGGCAGTGTTGTACTCCACGATGCTTAGCCAAGGGTGGTACAAAGTGTTGAGACACACCTTTTTGCGACTGGTAGAGGTTTCTCGCTTCCAAACAATATTCGAGCCGATAGTTAAAGAGGGTCAAAACGCGTTGGCGGTATTTGAAATATTTACTCCTAAACTATATGTGGGATTTGACTACAGACCAGATAATATAGAACTCGCAACGACTACTCTGCGGGTTAGGCCGGGGGATTGTGCTGGCAATGTGTGCATATTCCATGCAACCACTTCTTGCGACGCTGTAAAAATGGCAAAACGTTATGCGTCTTTTGAAGCAGTGTTAATGCTTCACACGTTGTATTGGCTAATCGACCCTGTGAGAGAGCTCCAGTGTATAGCTTCGCTTCTTGGTAGAGACGGCGTGTTGTTAGTAGGCCAGCAAGTAGTGGAGTCCACTCCCGGTTTGGTGGCGCTTGTCTCAGCAATGGGTGCAAAACATGTCTTTAGTTGGAAGGGCGTCGAACAAATACTTAAGGCGGCGGGGTTTGAGCTAGAGAGACGTTACTTGAGATACATGCCTTACTATATTGCTATTTGGAGTCCTAAGACGACTTAGCCACGTAGATGTATACGCCGCCTAGGCCGCGGGTTTGGAATATCAAGTTCTCCACTTTTTTACTAACTACTTCTCTGAACTTTGTGTTTGGCGGTAGCGACTTAATAATTACATAGATCTTTTTGTACTCTCTACAAATATCTTTTCTAGTAATAATACATACTAATAAAGGAGCTATAAATCTAATATATAGGTATAATAATATGCGTATTAATGAATTGTCTGGCTTGCCTATAGACACGACTACTTGGTAGTCTGCGACTCTGTTGAACTCAGCGACAGGTTTCTCTAAGTTCGCAGCCACGTGGAGCGAGTAGCCTGCTACGACTACGTCAAACGCCTTGTTTCGAAAAGGCATGTATTCAAACAGCCCCAGCACCTTGTCGTCTGCGGTGTTGTTTACATAAAGCATTTCTAAAGTGGCGTCTAGGGCCACTACGTACTTAGGATTTCTTAAATGCGCTGCCATGTTGCCCGGCCCCGCCCCCGCGTCAAGGACTTTCAAGGAGCTGGCTCCGTTGAGTCTGTAGAACAACGACACAGCCTCTTTCCTCCACTTGTCTACGTTACCAAAAGTTACTATTTTATTGGCGCGTTCGTATACCGTAGCGATTTTTTCATACGCCTTTTTTACCTCTTGCCACGCGCCGCCTAGACCCACTATTTACGCAAAGTATATGTAAATAAACCAAGACGCCAAGAAGACGCCCACAGGCCACAGCCAGCGCCCGTTAACCCCCAGCCGAACTAGCCATAAGTCTAGGCCAGCTACTCCGTGTATAATCGCAGTTGTAATGGTTACGACGGCTACCCACCCGAGGTGGAGCCTGGCGCAGACACTGTAAGAATCAAGGGCTCCTAAAGTCGCCCTTTCCACAACTTCAGGCTTGACGAGGCAAAGACCTGAGAGGGCTGTTAGGAATCCAAACAGGGCGAGTAGTACAGCCGTCAAGTCGAGGACAAAAAGGCTTATAGAAATCCTCCTCTGCATATTTGTGCAGAGACGCGCTTTTATAAAATTCCTGGTCACAACGCCGCTGGGGCGGCTGTTGGCAGGCTTAGCCGCGGCGGGAGGGGCTGCGTCAGTGATATATATCGACCTCTTACGCAAAGACGTGGGCGGCGTCCGAGAAGGAGGCGGCGCAGAGCTGTATTTGTCATATCCAAGACTACGTGGTTCTATGTGTTTAGAAGAGGCGATAGCACACCGCCGCTCTGTCCGAGAGTACACAGACGAGCCTATCACGTTGGAGGAGTTAGCTCAATTGCTCTGGGCTGCGTATGGAATAAGTGAGGTTAAGCACGGCCTTCGGACTGCGCCCAGCGCCGGCGCCCAGTACCCCCTCGAGCTGTACGTAGTGGCTGGAACACGCGCTGTGCAGACACGAGAGGGCTACCTGGCGGCAGGCGTTTACCACTACTCGCCGCATAGACACAGCATAGTGTTGAGGAGACGAGGCGACTTTAGAAAAGAGCTGTACCACGCAGCGCTTGAACAAGAGTGGGTCTTGAGGGCGCCTCTCTCCCTCATCTTCACGGCAGTGTACGAGAGGACTACTCGGGTCTACGGCGAGAGAGGAAGGGTTAGATACGTCCCAATGGACCTGGGCCACGCCGCGCAGAACGTCTACTTACAAGCCACTGCCCTGGGGCTGGGCACCGTGGCAGTAGGCGCCTTCTACGACGAAGATGTGGCTCAAATTCTTCAATTGCCTCCATGGGGGACGCCTCTATACATAATGCCCGTGGGCCGGCCGGTAAAGAAGTATAAGATAACGGAAGAGGAGCTTATTCAATACTTTAACCAACACCGTTGACTTTTTTAATTAACTCGTAATACGCCTTTGCCACGTTTACCACTTGGCTTATTTCTACATACTCGTCGGGGGCATGCGCCATGCCGATAGGGCCGGGGCCGTAGGTAACTGTGGGGATGCCAGCTTTTACAAAGAAACGCGCGTCTAAGCCGCCTATGCACACAGTCCGCCTGGGCCTCCTTCCTATTATTTTCTCAACAGCGCTTGACAACGTCTCAACGAGGGGGTGGCCCGGGTCGACGAGGGCGGGCTCTGATATGTTAGTAACTTTGACCTCTACTCTGTGGGGCAAGTCCTTTGCCGCCTTTTCTACAAATTGAATAAACTCTCGTTTAACTTCTTCTAAGTCTTCTTCCGGGATTACTCTACGGTCTACGGAAAAGGCGAAGTAGCCTGGCACCACGTTAGTCTTTACAGACCCCCTCACCTCCCCGCCTATCGTCACAGTGGGCGTTGCGCCTCGAGGGTCGTCGAACTCGTATTTACTAATCCTTGTGGAGATGGCCTTTATGTACTCTTGTAACCTATATGCTATCTGCACGGCGCCTTCAAAGGCGTTTAGTCCAAGCCACGGCGTGGAGCCGTGTGCTTGTTTTCCATATACTTCGACGAGGAACCAGACTAGCCCCCGGTGGCCAATCCATATGTTGTCCTCGCCGGAGCCCTCTGCTATGACTACCCAAGGGGCCTTTATCTTGCCTGAGCTGGCCAAGTAGCCAGCCCCCGTCTCGCCGCCGGTCTCTTCGTCTGGGACAAAAGAAACTTCGAAGTTTTTAAGGCCGCTTCTCAACGCCGTCTCGGCCGCCAACATGATGGAGGTCAAGCCTCCCTTCATGTCTACAGCCCCTCTGCCATACACCCTTCCATTTTTATAAACGGGAATGAAGGGCTTAGTCACTTTCCAGCTCTCTAAAGGCCCTGGCGGGACTACGTCGTAGTGGCCGTTGAAGTGGATCTTAGGCTCGCCTACACGCGCGAGGAGGATTAGGCGTGGGTAGTCTGCGCATTCTGGGCACCTCCCAGCCACCTCTGTCCGGGGGACTTCTAAGACCTCTACTTCCATTCCCAAGGACTTGAAGTACTTCTCGGCGTGTTCCACAAATTCTTGATACTTCTCGCCTGGGGGATTGACGGTGGGTATAGAAATCAACTTGCTGAGGATTGACGCCGCCCTAGACTCCATGTTTCTAAGTGGTGTTGTAGTTAATAAATAAGACTGCCGAGGAGCAGAGGCAACGCCGCCGGGGGCTTCACTCTTCCTGGTCGGCCCCTTCGGCACGCGCCGCGTCCCTCAGGTTTAAGCTGGCACATGGCAGTCGGCGAAGATATGCATCAGACGTATTTGGGAATGCTTTACAAAATCCTTCTTGTAATAGAGGCGGCTGACTTGGCGCCGAGGTGCGCCGTATTGATGATATGTGGCATGGGTCAACTTTTAATTTGTCAACTACTACAACTCACATGTTGGTGGTAGTGCTTTCACTGGCAGACCCTGTCTCTAGGACTTTTTTAGAGGTAATAGGCCCGTTGTCTACAGCCGAGTCTGTGGGAGGCGTAGAGGTGAGCAGATACCGCGACATCCCCGTGGTGATACACAGGGGGGAGCCCACCGAATTTACGAGAGAGGATGTCGTAGAGAGGTACGGGAGGTGGGCGGTCTTTATCTCCCGTCACGAGATGTCTAACCCTAGGCCGATGTTTACTGTACACACCCCAGGCACGTGGCCCGACGTCTCTGTGGCAAACTCCAGGCTTGTGTCGTCTTTGTACAGGGCGTTGTGCCGCCTGGCCCAAGAGCCTTTTACCTGTTCCATAGAGGCGACGCACCACCCTCCCAACACTTCGAGAATATCTGCAACTTTTCTCGAGGTGGGAAGCACGGAGGCTGAGTGGACGAGTAAAAAAGCCGCCGAGGTGCTTCTCGCGGCGCTGGAGGAATCTCTTAACGGCTCTCCGGGAGGCGTGCCCACGATGGTAGTTGGAGACCTGCACTACACCACCTTGGGAGAGTTAGTGCTCAGAGGCGAACACGACTTTGGCCACATAGTCCCTAAATACATAGACATCACGACGGAGGCCGTGGAGTTGGCATATAGGAAACACACAGAGCCGGTGCGAAGGGCGGTTGTATTTAGAAAAAATGTAAAAAACCCCACGCGGAGTCTTGTGGTGGAGTTTTTTAAAAAACAAGGCGTCGAGGTGGCGTTAAAGGGATGACCAGAGGCGAAGCCCGCTTGATTATAATAAGCGGACTGGGGTGGATGTTCGACGCGATGGACGTCTTGCTACTTTCCTACCTCCTCGTGGCGGCTACAAAAGACCTCGGCCTCGACGCCCAGACCAAGACGTGGGTTGTGTTGGCGAACAACTTAGGCATGTTGGTGGGGGCGCTGGCATTCGGCAAATTAGCCGACCGCATAGGCCGGAGGCCTGTGTTCATGACAACCCTCTTGACTTACAGCGTCGCCACTGCGGCTGCGGCTTTTTCAAATAGTTGGGCCGACCTCGCCGCACTTCGTCTCGTCTCAGGGCTGGGACTCGGCGGAGAGTTGCCAGTGGTGGCGACGTACGTCTCTGAGAGTTCGCCTCCGGAGAGGAGGGGGAGGAACGTGGTTTTGTTAGAAAGCTTCTGGTCTCTAGGCGCCATCGCCGCCGCTTTAGTGTCGCTTCTCTTATTCACGTCCATAGGCTGGAGGAACTCACTCCTCTTATTAGGCGCCACCGCTTTCTACGTCTTCGCCATCAGAAGCACGTTGCCGGAGTCTCCAGCGTGGCTTACTAACAGAAGCGCCAAGTCGCCGTTGCAGAAAGCCGTGGACGCGGCTTTGTTTACAAGGTTGTTAGTCGTCGGCGCTGTTTGGTTTGCCTTGGCGTTTGGCTACTACGGCGTGTTCTTATGGATGCCGACTCTACTCGCCACAGAGAAAGGCTTCGCGGTGGTGCGCACATACGAGTTTATGTTCTACACGACGCTGGCCCAGCTACCTGGGTACTTCTCCGCCGCCTACTTAGTGGAGAAGATAGGCAGAAGACACACAGCCTCTACATATTTCATAATGTCTGCGATTTCCGCCGTGTTATTTATACAAAGCACATCTGAGGCGGCGCTAATTACGTGGGCTCTTGCCCTCAACTTTTTTGACCTCGGCGTCTGGGGCGTGGTATACGCCTACACGCCGGAGCTCTTCCCGCCGACTATTAGAGCTTTTGCCTCAGGCGTCGCGGGGTCCTCCGCCAGAGTTGGGATGATAATAGGGCCTATGCTGTATCCATACGTGGGCTCCGCCGCATTTGTAGTAATAGCACTGGCGTGGGCTACGGCGGGTGTTTTAACCTACCTACTGCCAGAGACAAAAAGTGTGTAAACCTGTAATCTTCGACCCTTTGGAGTGGACATACGTAATGACTCTCGTGCGACGGGTCTTGCCAGAGCTGTCCTACGACGCCGACGAGGCGGCTACTTTATACGCAAGCTCTCTAAAAGGCCAAGACATCTACGTGCTTAAAGACTTAGACTGGTCGGCCCCCGTCGTCTACATGCCTCCCTTTGAGAAGGTCGTCGACGGCACTGTGGTCATCGCTGTGGAGGGCTACACAGTGAAGAAGCTAATCGCCAGGGGGGTCAAGCCCGACGTTGTTGTCACAGATTTCGACTTCTATCCAGAACACGTCTTAGAGGCGAGGCTTAGAGTAGTCCACGTACATGGAGACAACTATTACAAAATACCTAAAATAGAGGCGGTGTATACGGTACAGACGTGGCCCCTCGGCTGTACTTTCAACGTGTCGGGCTTCACAGACGGCGACAGGGCTCTGTACTTGGCATACTACCTAGGCGCTAAAGAAGTCGCCGTCTCGGGATTCTATCCCCATGTGGTGGTGAAGAGAGACGACGTAATTAAAAAGAAGAAGCTAGCAGTGGCGCAACACTTAGTAAAGAGACTGGGGAGTAGGCTACCTATTAGGTTCTACTAAGTGTGAAAGATAACGAATTGTATAGTCTAGGCTAGCCTCCTCTTGTCATTTTCAATCTTTAAGTACTCCTCTAGGCGAAGTTGTATATGCGACATGTCCTGCCCGCTTATCACCGCACAAGGATCGCCGCCACATGGCGCCAACGTATACACCGTCCGAAAGGGCTCCACCTCTATAAAAACCAGATGTAACCCCCACCTCCTCCGACGCCTTTTTCAACCTAGCCGTTGGAATCATCACGCTATAAACAGAATGGTATAATTTAACATACTACCCCATGACCAACGCCACTTTAGTGCCGTTTCTACACAACTCTCTGCTAAACTTCAATTACATAAGAGCTTGTTATAAAAAGCTCGTCGTAGTCCTCCGGCGCGTCGCGACCGCCTTCCCACTTGGCGACGTATATCTTGCCGTCCTTGACCCGCGTCACGTAGCCGTTTGGAGAGACGTAGATGGCCGAGCCGTCTGGCAAGATGATCTTTAGACCAGGCGTCTCCGGGTCTCTTACAGCTTTTACAACAAAACGAACCACGTCTGCACCCCCCTTCTTATTTATAAGCTTTTACAACTACGTAACCCTCCACCGCTTCCATTCTTACCGTAAGCCCGGCCGACGTCAAGAGCGCGGCGACGGCGCCGACGCCCTCGTTGTGAAGACTTACGTGACCTACCGGCACAACGCCCGGGCGGAGCGCTGTCACGTCTATGTGGGCGTTTCCTACAATTACGCCTCTGTTCCACAGCCTTGTGTGAAGCCTTACGAAGTGGTCAAAAATAGGCTTGACGAGCGAGACGTCGGACTCCGCCCCGTCTAATAACGCAACATGTTCAAACACGGCGTATGTAAAGCCGGCGTCGTAAAATACGTCAACCACCTCGTGGAGCTCCATGTCATAGATGTACAAGTTGGCGGGGTCCCTAACCTCTCTATCGACTTCTCTCACGACGATCCACTTCATGTTCTTTTTAACAGCGGTTAGAAGACTTTTAATAACTAGCGGCGTTGTAAAGTAAGTCGCGCCGAGCTACTCGCCAAATTTCTCAGAGAGCCCTAAGTAGCTAGCTAAAGTGGGCATGGCGTCTAGACCTCTGAGTCTGCCCAATGCGCCTTTCCAGCATGTGAGTTCTGAAAACTTGACGACGTCGTCTTTCACCACGTCAGGCCCGTATATGAGGAGCGGGACTGGCTCCCCGGTGTGTTCTCTCACGGTCACTGGAGTGGCGTGGTCTGAGGTCACCACGACGTAGTTTTTCAACAAGTGGTCTAGGTGCGGGGCCAGCGCCTTGTCCAGCCTCTCTATTACAGAGACCTTCCCCTGGAAGTCGCCGTCATGGCTAGTGGAGTCGGTCCCCTTCACGTGGAGAAACACCAAGTCGTACCTCCCCATCATCTCCACCGCCATTTTGACGGCGTCTTCAAAAACGTCGTCTTTCGTCCCGCCGAGGCCCGGCGCTGTGTATACGTCCATGCCCACGGCCCTTGCAACGCCTCTAATCAACGCTACCCCCGCTATGGCGGCAGCCCTCACGTTGTACCTCTGTCTAACTGGCTCGATCTCCGGCATGTAGCCCCCGCCTCTAAGGAGAATGGCGTTTATCGGAGGCCTCCCGCTGAGCATCCTCGCCTTGTTAACCTCCAGCCCCTTAGCCACTTCTGAAAAACGCCTAGTCAACTCGTTCACAACCTCGGCAGTCAACGCAGCCTCTCTGCTACTATCAAGCGGAACGGCCTTGTTAACCAAAGCGCCCACCTTATGGGGGTCTGTGTCGCTGACTTTGTGGCTCACAGGCCCCCTAAGGACAAGCACGCCTCTGTGTTCCACCGTCGACTTGTAGATCACCTCCACGCCGTACTTCCTCCCCACCTCTTCGCCCGCCGCCTTCATCACCTCTTCCACAGCCTTCGCCTCCTCGGGGGCGATGTAGCGGCCAGCCCTCCTGTCTAAAACCACGCCGCTGTCGTCGACAGTGGCCAAGTTAGTCCTAAAGGCCACGTCCCCTGGCCTGAGGTCTACGCCGGCGCCGAGGGCCTCGAAGGCCCCCCTCCCCGTGTAGTACTTATACGGGTCGTAGCCAAACAGGGCGAGGTGCGCCGTGTCTGACCCGGGCCTAACTCCCGGCGAGATGGGGTCTAAGACTCCGCAAGAGCCCTCAGAGGCTAGGTAGTCAATTGTAGGCTTCTTCGCTACGTAAAACGGCGTCTTCCCCCCCTGCGGCCTGTCGCCGCCGCCGTCGAATAAAATCCACAGGACGCTAGGCATGGACCTCCCCCTCTACCCAGTTTAAGTAAGGCTTATACCCGCCGACCACAGGCAACGCGATGATCTCAGGCACTTGGTACGGATGCACAGCCCTCACCTCTTTAACCAAGTCGTTGAGCCTATCTGTCGTAGTCTTTATCACAAGAAGGGACTCCTCCCCCTCCTCAATTTTCCCCTCCCACCAGTACATCGACCTCACAGGCGCAATGTTTACACACGCTGCGACCCTCCTCTCAAGGACGTGCCTTGCAATTTTTTCAGCGTCTTCTCTAGGCGCAGTGACGAGAACCGCCACGTACATGGAGAGACGGAAAAAACGTATTTATATCACTTCCCCAACCGCCTAGGCGCCACGTCTACAAAAACGCCGCTCGCCTCGCCAACCGGCTGGCCTACTGCCAGCTAAGTAAGTGCAAGGAGTGTGTTAAGCGTCGGTTACGGGCAAAAAAGAGGGTTTTAAGCTCTTCTACCAACCATCCCAACAGCAATAGCCAAGGCGGCTACCGCCGCCACAGCAACGGGGAGGAGAAGCGGCGTTGGTCGATCTTGTGCGTAGAGTAGTTCTACTCCAGTTTTCGGCCAGAACTCTGCGACGATGGGCGACTGGCACCAACCAGAGAGTTCTATAAACCTCTTGACGACTTTCTCCACCGTCGCCTTATCTGGCGCCGTGCCGTTTGGGAACGGGAATATCAAGTAGACGGGGCCCAGCTCCCCCACTAGGATGTGTATGAGCCCCTCGGCTCCTCGAAGCATGCCGTTCTCGTCTCTGTACTCTCTAATAGTGCCCATTTCCCTCTCCAACTGCATAGCGGCGTTTCTCAACGCCGTCTCGTTGACCCTCGTGAAGTAGCTTCCCAGCCACACCTCGACGTAGAGTCGCCTGTAAACGTCTCTCCCTAGTTGCCTCTCTACTTTGCTTAACGCCATGGAGGTCTTTGTAATATTTGTAGTGTATATGACTACTCTATTAGGCGGGTCGTAGTCAAGAACAACGTCGTCAAGGCGCCATCTTACAGTATACACCCATGCCACCTCCCTGTGGCCTCTTCTAAACGCCTCTTTTAACTCGTCGAGGTGGAGAACAACCTCTTGGCCAGCGACGGCTTTTAGTTTATCTTTGAGCTCCTGGGCGTTTTTCGCCTTTATGTGCGTCGTCTCGGACCACGAGGAAGCGTTGACGCGCACTCGGTTCCACACCACTTCGACGTCTGTGCCAAACAGTTCTAACAGCTTGTCTAACACAAGGCGGTCTTCGCCCTGCGATAAAGGCGGCAGTCTTTTGTACAACGTCTCGTTATGCATCGTGCGGTACTTCGTTTCGTTGTACACTACCACCCGGTATGTGAGGTATAACGTAAGAGGCGACTTCGGCTTATGTAGGTCTTCCACGACGTATACATAGACGTTACAGTTGTTTATGTTAAGGACGTAATCAGGAGGCACCTGTTTCAAAGGCGCTGTATAGTTAACTACAACATCATAAAGCGGTGAGCTGTACACAACCAACGTTGTCAACGCAACTAACACTATTATGTACATCACAATCCTGGCTTTATCCATATCTTTTATCAGAGTTCGGCATTATATTTTTCATTAGATTTTTTACGTAAATTTTTTCGTTATTTTGCGACACTGCGTAAAGTTAAATATGGGTGTTGTTGCTGTGTTGTGCAGACGCAGGTCTATGAGGTGTCGGCTAAGTTGATTGACAAGGTGTTGCCAGAGAGCGAGAGGGTTAGGAAGGTTTGGGAGGCTCTTGTATCCGACGCAGAGACTACGGCGTATTTAAAAATGGCTAACGTATTCGCCGTACAGAGGCTTAGGTACAACGACCACGGCCCTGTCCACTCTAGGATTGTTGCGGGGAGCGCCTTGGCCATACACAAGATTTTGACTGAGAAGGGGTTTAGGCCGAGCGTGGTGGCAGACGGCGTGGGGGACTACGAGGACTCTCTAGTGGTGACTCTGATGGGGGCGTATCTACATGACATAGGCAACTCGGTGCACCGCACCCACCACCCCATATACTCAGCCATGATTGTAGACAAGCTGGCCGAGAAGATTCTTTCTAAGATATACGGCGTCTCTGAAAAGATGTACATGTTGAAGCAAGAGGTGTTGCACGTGGTGTTTTGTCACGACGAGAACTACACCTGCCTCACCTTCGAGGGGGCGTGTGCAAAAATTGCAGACGGCACCGACATGAGTAGCGGAAGGGCAAGGTACCCATACCGCGCCGGCAAAAACGACATACACGCCCTCAGCGCCTTGGCCGTCGAGCGCGTAGAGCTGGCGGCCAACGAGGCGAGGCCCTTGGTCATAAACGTATACATGTCTAACGAGACTGGAATTTTCCAAATCGACACGGTGCTGGGTCAGAAGATAGCCACATCGGGACTGGCCCCGTACGTGGAGGTAAGGGCGTTTGTAAAGAACAAGCTCTTCGCCGTGAGGACGTTTGAAACTACCCACGTAATTAGAAGCTAAATTAATGGGCCTAGTTTTCAACTTCTGAATATTTCCCCCAACGCAGGTCTTGCGTTGACGGTGCCTAAAGCTCTGAAGCTGTCGGTGGGGGACTTGCTCATGCCTGGCGTCTTGGCCGTGTTGACCAGAGCCGTTGTACAAATTATCTCGACGAGGGCTCCTGGTGACGTTGAAAGTCGCCATGATTAGGACGGTCGAGGCGGCTATGTTATACTTAATGTCCTACCTACAGGGCTACGTCGCCGCCGTTTTATACATTGCCGTAAACGCCATAGCTGGGTGCTACAAGCCCTCGGTGGGCTCGCTCCTACGCAGAGCGGCTTGCAGCGCGGGGGACTTGGCTTTCACTACTTTTTTAAGAGGTGTGAGCTCGCTTACCGACTCTTTGCTGGGTATTTGGCTCGGCGCAGATGTGTTCAAAGGCGTTGTCCTATGCCGCCTCTCCTCCGCGGCGGCGCTTGCGTTTTTGTTAGGGGCTTATCTTCACGTACTTAGAGACTCTTTCTAAGTCCCCCCTCACTACTTCGAGGAGTAGTTTAAGGACTTTGCAGTGGTTTGCCCCCTCTAGCACTGGCTGTATCTTTATGTAGACGTCGTATACCCCCTCTTGCACCTTCTCGTCTAGTTTGACCAACGCGTCTTTTAACTGGGCGAGGGCGGCGTTTTCCAGAGGCTTCCCCACGAGGGCTATGCCGATTTGTTTCGCAGTCCCCCTCACCCCCACGGCGTATTCCCCCTCGGCGAGGGAGAAAAAGTCGAGGTGCTCTGGGAGGAGGGATATGTCAAGTTTTTCAAATAGCTCTCTTAAGTGAGGCTTGGCTGTCTGCAAAATGGCGTCTAGGCACGCGGCGACTTTATCCGCGGTGGCGCATTTAAAGTCGCATTCTTGGCACTTGGGGTAGAGCAGTTTGACGAGTTCTGTTGTGTATTTTAGCTCGTCTGGTCTGAGCCCCTTCCCGTAGTCTGTGAGCACAGTCGCCACGGCTTTTTCCAAGTCGCGGCAGTCCTCCACCTTGTCAAAGATGTCTCTCAACACGCAGTTTTTTAACGCCAGTTGTAACAGCTTGTCCCGCGCCTCTTCCCACCGCCCCTCGTAGAGAAGTTTGCCGAGCTCCACGGCGGCTGAGGTGAACTTGCCGCCGGCCGTCAGCCCAAGCGCGCTGAGTGTAGGCGTGATTGTGCGAGATATGCTCTTTGACAACTTGTACTCGTCTAGGAACTCTGTTATTACTTCTCCGACGGAGACTACGCCTTGTGTATATTTTACATACGCCTTCTTTAACAAGGCCAGCAACCTGTCTGGGGGGGTTCTTATGTACCAGGAGTGGTAGAGACACTGCTGAGACAGCTCTTCTCTCAGTTTTTTACACAGCTTTTCTAACTCCTCCATCGTCGTTATGTTAAACTCGCGGTCGCCGACGCGTAGCCGCACCACGTCTATATACCCACGTCGTATTAAAACCCCCTCCATATTTAAAACGTTTTATCATTTACCACGTGGACGTCTTAGAGATCTTGAGGAGGAGAGACGTGGAGGCGGCGAGGGCGGCCTTGGCGGAGGTTCACAGACAGAAGGCCTTTGCGCTGGCCGACGCGGAGTATTTCAAACAAGAGTTGAAAAGAGCCGCTAGGCTACACGCCCACCACATAGCTCTGTCGTCTCTGTTACTGCCCGAGGCGGAGGTGGATGAGGAGAGCGTCACAGGGCTTGACTACAAGCTGGCAAGACAGTTTAAAGAAGGCGTCGAGAAGTGCGTCGCTTTGCCCCCCGTCGAGGACGACTTTTTTAAAGATGTTGTAGACGAGCTAAACGGCCTAATCCGGCGGCTCTGCGCGGAGGTCTCTGTACAAGGCGTATAACATGTAGATAAGAGCGGCGACGACCACGGCGGCTGTATAGATGTGAGCCTCTGCTACTTGCGTCAACAACGCCAGCGCCACGTATGCGGCTAGCGCGAAGACTGAGATTAGCACGAGGGCGCTTGCGTACCGGGCGCCTCCCAGCTCTCTCAGAGCTATTAACAAGTCGCGATATATCTCACGGGTGTACTTGTAGAGGAAGTAGGCCACTGGGACCAGGGCGAGGGTCGAGAGGGGGCCTAGGTAGGCTATTAGGAGCGCAATTAGGAGCGCCAGAAGAGCTAGTTTACTTGCAGTTAAGAAGGCGTGCGTCACGACTTTGTACAACTTTTCGTACGCCACGGCGCTACGAAGCTCTTTTACTCTCTTGGCCGCTAGGTCCTCCACCCGTCCTCTCATGTTCCACAACAGCGGCGATATGAATAGAGTAATTACAGGAGACGTGGTTAAGGCGAAGGCCAAGGCTGGGTCTTTTAAGAGGTCCATCTTATTAGCCACTATGGGCACGGTGATGGACAGCTCTGAAAGATGCGCAGTGGAAAGCGCCACGTTTGTAGAGATCCTGGGACTGCCGGTCACTAGCATAGAGCTTAGAAACACCGCCGCGGAGCGTATCAAAATTGCAAACAGCGCAGAGGCGAGGCCTAGTAGCATCAAAACCGGAGTAGGCCTAGGCGCGGGCATGAAGACCCCTACCACCAACATGTAGAGATATAAGATGAGGCCCGAGAGGGCGGAGGCCTCCTTTTCATGTACCTTGTGCACGTCCGCCCTTGAGAACAAGTACCCGCCTATGAAGGCGCCTATAAAAGGCGAGGCTACTTGAAGCTGTTGTACCACGTAGACGAAGCCGAAGGAGGCGGCGAGGGCGAAGGGCAGTGCGTATTCCTTACCTATGATAAAACGGTAGACGTATGTAAAGACTGCCAACGCCACGAAGCTCATCATCACGAGTAGCACGACGTTCACTGGGAGGGTTTGCAACGAGGTGCCTCCCGCGAATAGGCTCAGCGCGAAGAACAAGACGGCGTCTTCCAGCGCCGTTAGAGACAAGGCCACGTCTCTGGCCTCGGGGGGCAACTCCTGGGAGAAGCGATATGCCAAAACGCTGGACGAGCTGAGCATCATCACAGAAGCCACAAGCCCCTCCACAGTGGTAAAGCCGGCCACGCGGAGAAGGGCGATGGCGAACCCCACTACCAACGCCGCCTCGAGAATCACTGCGAAAAAGGCGGCGGGCGAAAGCCCCGAACCTCCCAGCTGCCTCCCCACCTCAAAGGCCACTAACGAGATGGCTACCTGTAGGTACACGTCTGGCATAGTCAGCCCCAGTAACTTCCCGACGACGGCGCCTGAGAGGAAGAAGCCGAGGAACGGCGGGAGTCCGCCTCTGTCTAGTACATATGCGAAGAAGACTCCTACAATCAGGGTGATTGATACGGCGCCTAGGAGCGACTCCACTAGACCACAGTGTAGTAGAGCCTCTTCTTGCCCTTCCCCCTGTTCTCAACCTTGAGAATCTTAATCGTCCCGATTTCTATGGTGTTTTTCACGTGGGGCCCGCCGTCGGCTTGTATGTCGACGCCAGGTATTTCCACTATCCTAAGGCGGGGCACGTCGGGCGGCATCTTCTCTGCGAGCTTCACGACTCCTGGGATCTTCAAGGCCTCCTCCCTGGGGAGCCAGTAGACCTTGAGCTCCAGCCCCCTCTGCGCAATTTGGTTGGCCTCGGCCACAGCCTCTTCAAATATCTTCTTCACAGCGGCCATGTCGCCCTCCACATTGAAGTCGTCTCTTGCGTACTCCTCTGTAATGTCGCCGCCTGTAATTAAGGCGTTATACTTGTTGTACAACACCGCCGACAAGATGTGCGCAGCTGTGTGTAACCTCATCTTCTTATACCTCTTCTCCCAGTCGAGAACCCCCCTAACGACGTCGCCGGGCTTAAAAGCCGGCGCCCTGTCTAATACGTGGACAACCTCGTCGCCTTTACGCGCCGCCTTGGCGGAGTACTTCTCGCCGCCGAATTCTATAAAGCCCGTGTCGGCCTGCACCCCACCGGTGCCGTCGTGAAAGGCGGTCCTGTCTAAAACCACCTCGTTTCCAGTCACTTCCAACACAACGGCCTCAAACTCTTTTATGTAAGAGTCCTCTTGATACAACAAACGAGTCCTCATGACAGCACGAAGCTTTGTTATTATAAGTTTGCCGTCGCCAACTTAAAAAAGAACCCGTTTTTCTCCAGTTGGTCTAGGAGGAGCGACATGTCCAAGGTCCCCGGTATCTCCACCACGAAGACAAGTCTAACGTAGTTCGGCCTCTGCTCCGGGTCGTACCTCTCGTGAAAAACCTCAAGTATGTTGACGTTGTGAGCCGCCAAGAGGGACGCCGCCTTTGCCAACGTGCCCGGCCTGTCGGGAACCTCGCCGACTAGCTTTACGATGCGCCTCTGCCTAGCCAAGGCCTTCATCAACACCCGCATTAAAATCGGCGCGTCGATATTGCCGCCAGACACCACAGCAACGGCTTTCTTGCCAGCTACACTAACTTTGCCTGTCAACAGCGCGGCCACTGCGGCGGCGCCGGCCCCCTCGGCTACGACGCGGGCTCTCTCTAACAAGATGTATATTGCATCTACAATCTCGTTGTCGTCTACCAACACGATGTCGTCGACGTACTCCTCCATTAACTTCAGGGTGATGTCCCCCGGTCTCTTCACCGCTATGCCGTCAGCAATTGTGTCTACTCTCTCGATGACCACATGGCGCCCCTCTTTCAGAGACAGATACGCGGCAGGGGCTCCGCTTGCCTGCACCCCCACGATTTTTGCACTTGGCTTTTTCTTCTTTATGGCGTAAGCCACTCCTGATATTAAGCCGCCGCCTCCCACCGGAACCACAACCACGTCCACGTCGCCGAGGTCTTCTAAAATTTCCACGCCCAGAGTTGCCTGCCCCGAGATTACGTAGTAGTCGTCGTAGGCGTGGAGGAACTTGACTCCCTCTCTAGTCAACTCCCGCGCCTTCTTCTCAGCCTCGTAGTAGCTCTCGCCGTGCAGGACCACGGTGGCTCCGTAGTCCTGGGTCTTCTTCACCTTAAGCCACGGAGTGGTCTCAGGCATTACAACAGTGGCCTTGACTCCGTGTAGCTGAGCCGCGTAGGCCACACCCTGCGCGTGGTTGCCCGACGAAGCCGTGATGAACTCTCTGTACCCCTCCCCGATGTATTTATGCATTGCGAAGTAGGCCCCCCTGATCTTAAAACTGCCGGTCTTCTGCAGAGCCTCTAGTTTTAAGTACACGTCTCCCCCAGTGATACGAGACAGCGACTCAGACCTAAGCGTGGGAGTCCTGTGGATCTTGCCTTCCTTTTGTTTTTCTTTAATAATGGCGGCGGCTTCTTCGAGAAGTATCATGCCCCCTTTATTGCGAGGGCGAGCCGCCTAATGCCTTCGTTTATTTGCTCAAAGGTTGGGTACGTGAAGTTTAGCCGCATGGCGTTTTTCACAGACTCGTCTACGAAAAAGCCGTGGCCTGGGACGAAGGCTACTTTGTACTGCGTCACGGCTGTTTTAAGCAACTCTCTAGTGTCCACGTGCGGAGGCGCCGTCAGCCAGATAAACATGCCGCCCGAGGGTCTTGTCCAAGACACGCCCTGCGGCATGTAAGTCTCAAGAGCGGTAAGCATGGCGTCGCGCTTCCGTTTATACAAGTCGCGGACGCGCGGCAAGTTTTTCAACACCACGTTCCGGCGCAGGCCCTCGAGGAATATGTACTGCACGAAATTCGACGTGTTTAAGTTGAGAGACTGCTTTGCCAAGTAGAACCAGCGGATCACCTCCTCGTTGGCAATAACCCAGCCGAGGCGGAACCCCGGCGCGAATATTTTAGACGCCGTCGAGAGATAAATCACCCTGTCCGACTTGTCCAACGCCTTTATGGGGGACGCTTGTATAGGCTCGAAGAGGAAGTAGGAGTATGGGTCGTCCTCCACTACCAACAAATCATACCTCTCAGCCACTTCTAAGAGATACTTCCTCCGGTCTTGCGACATGGTTATGCCGCTTGGGTTCTGCGCAGTCGGTATGGTGTAGATAAACTTTATCCTCTCCCCCTCGGCCGCCAGCTTCCTCACCTTCTCTTCTAAAAGTTCTATAATCATCCCGTTTTCGTCCATGGGGATGCCCACTAGCTTAGGCTGGTAGACGCGCCAAGCCTGGAGGGCGGCTAGGTAGGTGGGGTTTTCTGTTATTACCACGTCGCCAGGGTTTATAAACACGCGGCCGAGGAGTTCCAACGCCTCCTGAGACCCCACTGTAATTATCACGTTCTCAGCTCTTGCTTTAATTCCAGCGTAGCCCTCGGCGAATTTGGTAATCTCCTGCCGGAGCTCGTAAATGCCCTCTGTAGAGCCGTATTGAAGCGCCTTGTGGGGATAGGCCTCCAATACATAGTTTACAATTTTCTGTATGTCCTCTATGGGGAAGGTGGAGGGGTCAGGCATCCCCCCGCCGAAGGATATCACATCGGCGGTGGCCCACCTCAACAACTCTCTAATCTCGCTAGCAGACATATACTGAGTCCTGGAGGCCAACAAGTCGGCAATTCTCATAACGTGGCAAACATCACCTACCTATATAAACTTATTTATACATACACTATTTAGCGAAATACAGTGTTTATACATTTTTTACAAACTCTCCCAAGCCCCCTCCTCACGCTACAGTTTTCACACACTGGCGCGCCGCATATCATACATGTAGATATCGAATAGTTAGTTCTACACAGCTTGCACAAAGTATCCTCGCAAGCCGCGCAGATGCCGCCAGCCCAGTCGTGTTCGCACACAAGGCGTCCGCAACGAGGACACCTCTTAGTAGCTACCTCAAAGCCGCAGATCTGACAGTACACAAGTGAAAGGGGGAGCTATAAAAAAAGGTTACCTTATGACAAACACCAAATCCTGGGCACTGTGCTCACTCAATGTCTCTACCGCTTTATTCAAGTCATCGCTTTTCACTAAGGTCACCACCATAGACTTAACCAGGTCAAGCGTATGTGCGTCTACAGCAAGCTGGCCATACCAACTGTACCCAGCCCGTTTCAACCCTACCGTTTTATAACTGGGCAAGGCATGGGGCTGTCTTAACATAGATTTCAAACGCAATGTAGTAGACGCAAACCCTCAGCAGAGGCGTAAACTCTCCGTAGTAAGATCTGTTACAAAACGGTGTCGTAAAAACGACATGAGACGCCCAGGGAAGGTCATAGCGATACGATGCCACGAGCCACTGGGCTCAGAGTAGAGCCAGGTAGTAGTCACGTTCTCTTGACCTCTGCCAATGCCTTCCACAACACCTCCTCCTTTATCCCCTACGGAGAAGCCCTGTTCTTTCTGAGCTGCTCTGAAACCAGAGAGGGGACCAGGTGCACTACAGAATATGTGTTACTGAAACGTAAAAGAGGCACTTTTCTGTAGTCACACATTGGGCACCAGGCATGCCTAAGCAGAAACTATTGTAATCCCCGAACAACTGTCAACGCATAAACAAAGGCCACAACTCTTACAATTAACGATGTAAAATACCATTTATTTATACTATAAAGGTCTTTTTTAAAAACTTTATGTCTTCTTTAAAGCCTTTTTTATGAGCTGTGGTACTTCGAAGGGGGTTTCGGCTACTGGTATCCCCGCGGCTCTGAAGGCCTCTATCTTACTCTTGGCGTCTCCGGATCCCAACATGACAATCGCACCTGCGTGTCCCATGCGCTTCCCCGGAGGCGCCGTGCGGCCTGCCACATATGCCACAATAGGCTTATTTATGGCTCCCTCTGCGTACAGCTTGGCCAGTCTCTCCTCGGCGTCTCCGCCTACTTCGCCGATCACCACAATGCCCTCTACGTCGGGATCCTCCGCCACTTTCAACGTGGCCTCCATGAGGTCGAGCCCCACGATGGGGTCGCCGCCTACCCCGATGGCTGTGTTTATCCCAAAGCCCGCCTTCACCAATTGGTAAGAGATCTCATATGTGAGTGTGCCGGAGCGGCTTACTACTGCTATCTTGCCCGGGGTTTGGTATATGTTATTAGGCATTATGCCCAGCTTCGTCCTTACAGGCGGCGCCACTATGCCGGGGCAGTTGGGGCCTATTACTGTGACCCCCCGGGACCTGGCGTAGTTAATCGACCTGAGCGCGTCGTGTATAGGTATGTGTTCGGTAATTACAACCGCCAGCTCGATCCCCGCGTCGACAGCCTCTAGGAGCGCCTCAGTGGCAAACCTCGCGGGGACAAATATCACAGTGGCATTCGCCCCGTGTTTCCTCACCGCCTCCTCCACAGTGTCGTAGACGGGGATGTCGTGCACCGTCGCGCCGCCCTTCCCCGGGGTGACGCCGGCAACCACCTTAGTCCCGTACTCAAGCATTCTCTGCAGGTGGAAGCTCCCCTCTCTGCCCGTGGCGCCTTGTACCACAACTCTTGTGTTGGGTCCTACCAGCGCCGTCATAATTTCGCCAGTTCTACTGCTTTTTGTGCAGCCTCCTCTGCGCTTTCAAACAACGGCACGCCCACCTCGGCGAGTATGGCCTTCCCAAGCTCCTCGTTAGTGCCCTTCATCCTCACGACTATCTTCTTGGCGGTCTTTACCTCTTGCAAGGCGTCTTTGACGCCGAGGGCTACTTCGTCTGCTCTCGTAATTCCTCCGAATATGTTTATGAACACGACCTTGACGCGGGGGTGGTTTAACAACACCTTTAAGGCCTCTTTAACCACCTCGCGGCTTGCGCCGCCTCCTATGTCTAAAAAGTTGGCCGGGCGCCCCCCGAAGTGGTACACCAAGTCCATGGTAGACATTGTTAACCCAGCGCCGTTGCCAATAATGCCAATGTCGCCGTCTAGTTCGACGTAGTGGAAGCCGATCTTCTTGGCGTAGGCCTCAAACTCAGTGACATCGCGGGGGTCTTCTTCAAGCGCTTTTTCAAGATCTGGGTGTTTAAACAAGGCGTTGTCGTCTACAATCACCCTGGCGTCTAGCGGTATCACTTCGCCTTCCTTAGTTAAGGCCAGGGGGTTCGACTCCACGAGCTCCGCGTCGTAGTCAACGGCGATTTTATACATAGCCTGTACGATAGACGCAGCTTGTTGCCACTGCGGAGTCCCCTGCTTAAAGCCAAGCCAAGAGACAATAGAACGTACGTGGTAGTCTCTAAGCCCAGTGAAGGTGTCCACGTACACCCTCTTAATCTTCTCAGGCGTGGTTCTGGCGATCTCTTCTATGTCCACGCCGCCCACCGGCGAGGCTAAAAAGAGGTACCTCCGCGTCGCCCGGTCTATGATAAGAGAAACGTACATCTCACTCTCCACTTCCACGTACTTCGTCACGTAAAGTTTCTTCACCACAAGCCCCTTTATGTCCATGCCGAACATCTTTTTAGAGAGCTCATAGGCCTCCTCTACGCTGTTAGCCACTTTAATGCCGCCAGCCTTGCCCCTGCCGGCAACCACTACCTGAGCCTTCAAAACCACGGGGAGACCGATTTCCTGTGCGGCTTTTGCAACCTCCTCGGGAGTCAGTGCCAGTTTGCCGGGAGGTATCTTAACGCCATATTTAGAAAACAACTCCTTAGCCTCGTATTCGTGTAGCTTCATATGTGGGAAAAAGTACAAACTATAAAATATTGCACATGGCAATGTGGAAAACTATTCGACGAACGTTAATAAATAAACGCCAGGCTCTCTTGCGCTCATTATCGCTTCCTTTCTGTCGTTAAACACTCCCACCACCTCACCGTTTTTAACCAAGACCCAGCCCCTCTTCCCGCTCCTCCTTGCAACCTGCATCCATTGAACTAGTTCTCTCTCAATCATATCACCAGCCGCTCCTCTTCAAAACATCTACTACGTCGCAACAAGTTGGAGTCCACTATCACGCCGCCGTAGAGCTCTGCTTTTTCGCGCCCCATCGCCAAGGAGGCAGCAATTCGGCCGACGGCGTCTGCCTTCATTATGCCCGACCCCGACGTGCCTGCGGCGACGTAAAGTCCCTCGGCCAGCCTATCTACAATGGGCTGGTAGTCGACGACGTTCTCGTCGTAGTGCCCCGCCCAGGCGTTTTGTGGAGATCGGCCCACTGTAGCTGGGACGTACTTAGACAGCACGGGATATATGCCGTACCGCCACAACGACTCCTCCGGCTCTGGCGGGTTTTCAAAACGATACGGCCTTCTGTCCGCAACCCCCACCCAATAGGTCCCCTCGCCGGGCTCCGGCCTCATGTAGACGCCTCGTGGAAGTATTATCATAGGCGAGTAGCCCTCTTCTGTAAGTCCCTTCTCTAAGAGGCTTCTCAACTCTCCGTCTGCTCTTAACACAAATACTTGTCTCTTACGTGGCTTCACCGGGAGGCCGAACCCCATGGCGTCTGTGAGGGTCTCTGTCCACGCGCCTGTGGCTAGTATCACGTTTCTAGCTTCTATAAACCCGGCGGTGGTCTCAACGCCCTCAGCCCTGATGTCTTGCCAGGGGAAGGGCTCCCCCGGTATGCCCAGAGGCCTCTCCGGCACAAATTTCACAGAATCCACCTTGGCGTTGAACAAAACCTCGCCGCCCATTTTTGTGTACTCCTCGTAGTAGTACTTCACCAGCTTTTCGGGGTCCATTATCCCCGCATCTCTTACCAAGAGGGCAAAGGCGACGTCTGGTAGCCCCATCTCCCGCGCCTCTTCGTCGTCAGACACGCGGAACTTAACCGGCATGTCGAGGCGGTCGTACACGTCTACTCTAACGCCCATGGTCTTGAGCTCAGCGGCTACTCTCCTCATCAGCTCCGCCGACGTCTGAGGCACTAGGAAGAGGTAGCCCACCCACCTCATCCCAAGGTCGTGCCCCCTCACCTGCACCTCTCTGTAAAACTCCACGCTGGTCTTAGCCAACGCCCTGTTGACCCAAGAGGTGAAGATAGTCCTAAACGCCGCCGCCGACTTCGCAGTGTCGCCCATCCCCGCGCCGGGGTGCTGGTCCACCACCAAAACTCTAGAGGAGGGAGAAAGCCGCTTGATGTGATACGCAGTTGAGAGCCCCACGACCCCTGCGCCGACAATTACAAAGTCGTACATCATCCAAAAGTTTATAGAACTATATATCAGTAATCGCGATGATGAAGTAAACCGCGCCGGAGATCAGTGAACGGTAAACCCACAGCTGAGCGTCGGGCGCGGGCGTCACACGGCCCGCGGCTCGATGAGCCAGTCCCTATGCTCCAAGCCGCCATACATGCCTCCCAGCTCCCAGGCGCCGAACCCAATTTCAGAAATCCGAAAGCCCCCCCGTACTCTCTGTAGTGTATGCAGACTCGGCGATTTGGACAAAAATTTTAAGATAAGCCCACCTATGCTACGTGGAGGGTTATCTAGATTTTAAGACGAGGCCTAGGGAGTACGCCAAGGCGAGGCTGATGGAGGCGCTGACCGAGGCCAAGCTCGCAGAGGAGATGTTAAACAGAGAGCTGTACCAAAACGCGGCAAATAAGGCCTTCATGGCGCTTAAAGCGCTTCTAAGCGCGCTGGCAGTCCTTGAAGTAATTGAAAAGACTGATGAGAAGAGGAGAGAGTGGTATGTAAAAGTTGGCTACGCGGCGCCCACTACCGGCATGTTAAAAATTGCAAAGGATCTAGAAGCGTTCGGCTACGCCGGCGTTGAGCTCGCCACGAGGACTGCGTTGATGTTACACCGTTTTGCCTACAACGGCCTGGACCCCGATTTCGTAGACTACTCAGACTTGGAAGAAGTAGAGACAGACGTGAGGCGGCTTATTGAATACGTCAGGCGGGTGGCGGCGCAGATAGGCGTCTAGCTTGTGCAGATTCCCTTAACCACTATAGAAGAGGGGTGGACTCCCCTATTTCTCAGAGCCTCAATTACCTCTTCGCTTTCAATGTCCATCACCTTCCCGGAGTTGAGGCAGACTACGTTTATGTGCGGCGTCACGCTGTCGTAGTAAGTCCTTCCGCCGTGTTCAAAAGACACAACCGCACCGCTTTCTTCTAGCAACTTGAGGATTGAGTACACTGTACTAACGCTGATGGAGGGCATCCTCTGCCTCACTTCGTTTAAAATGTCGTTGAACGTGGGGTGCTCCCTCTTTGCCAGCTTCTCCATGACAATATTTATAACCTCAAGCCTCTGAGGCGTCACTCTGTACCCCTTCTCCTTCAGAAGGGTCACCAGCCTACTCGTTTCCATAATCCACATCACTTCTTATAGATATAAAAATCTAATTTCGCTTCAACGCGGAGACACGGATAAATTCCCCCCAATTCGGAAGTACCATGTCAATAAGATTCGAAGTAGTAGAAGTCCCCATCCCCCAGGGCTACAACGTGATAGTTGGGCATGCGCACTTTATCAAGACCGTGGAAGACCTCTACGAGACGTTAGTGACGTCCGTCCCCGGGGTCAAGTTCGGCATAGCCTTCTGCGAGGCCTCTGGGAAAAGGCTGGTGAGACACGAGGGCAACGACGAAGAGTTGAGAAACTTGGCAATAGACGTGTGTAAAAAAATAGCCGCCGGACACGTCTTCGTGGTGTACATCAAAAACGCGTGGCCCATCAACGTGTTAAACGCCATAAAAAACGTCCAGGAGGTAGTGAGGATATACGCCGCCACTGCAAACCCGCTCAAAATCATAGTGGCAGAGGTGGAGCCGGAGAGGAGAGGCGTAGTAGGCGTAGTAGACGGACACTCGCCCCTCGGCGTTGAAACAGACGCCGACAGAGAAGGGAGAAAGAAGTTCCTACGCGAGGTCGTGAAATACAAACTATAATTACAGTATTTGTCTTAAAATGCAGAGTTTTTCTACATTTAACGAACGAAAAAAATCAGAGAATTCGCACTCACGTATGATGTCACTTGGATCGGATGGTATGAGGTGGCTCATTATCGTCGGCGTAGCTGTCATCGCCGTGGCGGCGGGGCTGTTCTTATTATTTGCTGAGGGGCCGCAGGCGGAGCCGTGGCGCGGCTTGGAGGAGCTCCGCCTGTTCATATCTCCCGACAACGGGACTCACACCGTCAAGTTTAGTGTGTGCGGTTTAAAAATACTGGGGAAGGGCAATTTTTACAAGGCGGGTGAGGAGCTGTGGTTCCCCATTAAAGACATCGAGGAGCTACCCGAAGAGATGAAAAAAGACTACTCTGACCCCCCGCGGGGCAAGGCGACGTTTATCCCAGACAGAGACGGCTACGTCTTTAGCTTCGTGGTGCTCCCCAGGACGGGCTACGGACTCGCCGACCTGAACATATATCTGCAGGAGAGTAACGTCACCGCCATTGGCATGGACCTAGACGTGTCGATGAGAGAGGTGAGGGAGGGGGGCAGGCGTTATGTCGTGTTTTTCAGCGAAGTGACGAAGGTGGGGAGCCGCAACGCCACGGTGGTGTTTATATGCGGCGGGGATAAGGACGCGGTTTTGAAACGGGCGCAGGCGGTCAGAGACGAGCTGGCGTCGCAAAGGTAGTCCAAGCCCCTCGTTTTTTATTTAAAATGTAGTTTTTTCGTAAGTTTTGCGTGTCGGCCCGGGTTAACCTCGCCACGCTTCTGTTCTTTACTGCAAATGGTATTTCTATTGTGGCCGTTCCGCCGTATCTCCGAGATTTGGGCGTCGCGGACGAGCTAATCATAGGTTCCGTAGTCTCCACAGCATTTTTCGTCTCTATTGTACTCAAGCCTCTGAGTGGGTTTCTCGGCGACCGCCTCGGCTATTCTAAGGTGTTGAAGGCAGGGCTCCTCTTCGCAGTAGTGGCCCAGTTGGCGTACCTCATGCACAACCCCACGTGGGTGCAGGTGGGGAGGGTTTTTCAAGGCATGGCCATAGCCACCTTCCTGCCCATCTCTATAGCCGCTTCGGTGGCAGAGGGGGTCGGGGCGATGGCTTCTAGGTCTCTGGCAGTGGGCATAGGCAACATCCTCGGCCCTTTGCTGGGCTCTGTTATATACGACTGGGGCGGCGCCTCTATCTCATTCTTCGTGGCTACTGGCATACATCTCGTAAACTTCCTCTTTGTAAGGGGGCTGAAGGACGGCTCCCGTGTAGGTTCTGTAAGAGAGCCTACCGTTTTGGAGAAGAAAGTGCTTTTATTTATGGCTCTAATGACTATCTACGCCATGACTTATATGAGCCTCTCGACATTTATACCTGTAAGACTTAGAGACATGGGGCTCCCGATTTCTTACTGGGGCCTCTTCTCCTCGGTGGGGGCCGTGGCTAGCCTTGTCCCGCGCGCTTTTCTCTTGAGGTACAACATGGTAAACCCCATTACCGCCGCCTTAGCTACGGGGGCTACGTTGCTGGGGCTTTATGCAGTTACATTTGCCGAAGGCCCCGCCGCCTTTGCTCTGGCTGGCGTTGTGTACGGCTTGGGGTACGGCGCGGTAGTTATTACTCACCAAATTCTCGCCTTGGCGGGGAGCAAGAGGGCCGGCTTGGCCAGTTCTATATACACCATGGGCTGGGACTTGGGGTCGATAACGGGGCCTCTTGTAGGAGGCTTTTTGGTAAGATCTGTGGGCTATTCAGCGCTGCACGTACTGCCGCTCATGTTGTTAATTAACGTGGTTGTCTTGATCGTATACGCCGCACTTGGGCGGGCCGCCGCGTAAATTAGTTATTTAGAGGATTTGAAAGTAGCGTGGGGTTTCTAGAAGCGCTGACGGCGGACCCGGGGCGGGAGGTGGTGCATATAAGAACCGACGAGGCGGAGAAGCCGGAGGTCTGTTGCCCGGTGGACGCCGTATTGAGGAGAGAGGTGGCGGAGGCGTTTTCCTCTCTTGGAATTTCTCACTTATTTCGCCATCAGTTCGACGCGGTTAATAGCATAAGGGCGGGCAGAGACACGGTGATAGTCGCCGGGACGGGTATGGGGAAGACCGAGGCCTTTCTGGCCCCCATCTTAGAAGAGTCGCTGGACTCTCTAGGGGGCCCCGTGGCGCTTGTGCTTTACCCCACGAAGGCGCTGGCCAGGGACCAGCTAACGCGGCTGAGGAGGTTCTCCGACAAGCTGGGGGTTAGGGCCATGATATACGACGGCGACACGCCGCAGAGAGAGCGGCGGCTTTTGTACGAGTCGCCGCCTCACATTATCATAAGCAACCCAGATATGGTGAGCCAGGCGTTGATGCACGTGGCTAAGTTCCGGGATCTAGTCCGGCGTGTCAAGTACGTGGTTTTAGACGACTTCCACGTCTACAGCGGCGTCTTCGGCTCGCATATGTACTACCTGTTAAAGAGGCTGAGGAGGTTTAAGAGGCCGGTTTACATTGCCACCAGCGCCACTGTGGGGAACCCGTCGGAGTTTGCCCAGTCTCTTTTTGAAAGCGACCGTGTAAACGTGGTGTGGGGCCCCCTAGGCAGGAGGGGGACGCTGGTGCAGGCGCTGGTTCGGCCGAGGTTTAGGTCTAAGTGGGCGGAGGCGGCGAAGGTGGCAACCCTCTGCATAGAAGAGGGCGTGAAGTGCTTAGTCTTCACAGACAGCCACAAGTACAGCGAGATAATCTACCGGGCCTTGAAAATGGCGGGCTTGGGGGATAGAGTCGCCGTGCATAGGGCGGGGCTCGACCCGGAGGAGAGGCGGGCGGTAGAGGAGGCCTTTAAGAGGGGCTACGTGGACGTGGTGATTACAACGCCCACCTTGGAGCTCGGCGTTGACATAGGCGATGTCGACGGCGCGGTGCTCGCCTCGATCCCTCCCTCCTACAACCGGTATTTGCAAAGAATTGGGAGAGTGGGACGGAGAGGGCAGACTGGGTATGTGGTGCAGATACTAGGCAACGACCCCATTTCTCAGTACTATAGGAACTACCCGCACGAGTTTTTCTCCAGGTCCCCGGAGCCGCTTGGTTTTGAAAAAGAAAACGAAGACGTGGCTTCGTTGCATCTGCTCGCCGCCGCGTCGGACATGCCGCTTAGGGCAGACGAAGTGAAAGGTTTTGAAAAGTCGTTGGCAGAGTCTCTGCTCAGCCGGGGGCTTTTGAAGAGGGTGGGGAGCTACCTACGCATAACTCCAGAGGGGAGGGAGGCCCTCGGGGCGCTTAGTCTGCGGGGGTCTCCGCACGTAGTTAAGATAAAGACTAGAGATGGGAAAGTGTTGGGGGAGCGCGAACTGCCTCTGGCTCTATACGAGCTACATCCAGAGGCCATATACATGCACGGCGGGCGTACCTATGTCTCAAAAAGCCTTGACTTGCAACAGAGAGTGGCCGTGGTAGAGCCTGTCGACGCCGAGGACTTGATGACGCAGGCCTTGGAGGACATGGAGCCGGAGGTGGTTGAACTGCATGAGGAGGGCGTCGTCGAGGGGATGCGTTACCAGTTTGGGAGGCTGAGGATTAAGATAACAGTGCACGGATATGCCCTGAAGCGGTTTACTACGGAGGAGACGCTGGGGGAGTACCCGGTGGAGCCGCTGTCGTATCAGTTTGAAACTAAGGGCGCCGTTTTTTACATGCCTATTGTTAGGTTTAGTTCTAACGATGTACTAGACTGGGAGGCCAGGGCGAAGGGGTACCACGCGACGGAGCATGTCTTGATCTCGGCTACGGAGATCGCCCTGGGCGCTGCCAAGACAGACCTCGGCGGCATCTCGTACCCAGACGGCGTCGTCGTCATCTACGATTCTCACATGGGAGGTAACGGCACGACGCGGCTCTTGCTGCGGAATTTTAGGAGAGTCGCCGAGGTTGCCTATAGAATCGTGAGGGGGTGCGACTGCGTCGACGGATGCCCGAAGTGCGTCTTCTCGCCGTACTGCGGCAACAACAACAAGATGTTGTCACGTAGAAATGCAATTAGGATTTTAGAACACGTGTTGCAGAGGAGGGGCGAGCCGGCTTTACGAGAGCTTCCCAAAGAGAAGGGCATCGCCTAGTCGAGATAGACCAGCCCCTCGTCGTCTATCTGCTCGGCGCATTTGCCAGCCTTCACAGACCTGACCTTATGCGTGTGTTTCAAGTCTTTTGCAACGGCGAGGGCCTCCTCCGGGACGCAGAGTTCTCTGTCTAGCGGCTCTGCGAGGCTCATGCCGCTGCGGTTTTTGTAGCGCCAAACCGCGCTGTTTATCTTCTTCACGAGGTCGAAGAGCTTGGCGTCTCCTTCGCGCCACTCCTCGGGCGGGTCTTCGATCGCCTCGTCGTGTATTGAGCGGCCGTACGTCTCGCGCCATATCTTGTCGGTCACAAAGGGCATTATAGGCGCCAGTAATTTGAGACTGTAGTTTAACACTGTGTACAACGTCCAGACGGCGGCTTCTTGCTCTTCTTTTGTAAAACTTTGGTCTCTGTTGTAGGCCCTCGACTTCGCCAGTTCGATGTAGTGGTCGGCGAATTCGTGCCATATGAAGTTGTACAAGAGGTGGGCCGGCTCGTATACGTCTAAGTCGCTGTACGCCGCTATGACTCTCTTCGCCGTTTCGTACATCCTGACAAGCAGGGCCTTGTCCGCCGCCGTGAGCTGCGGCCGCGACTGGGGCTGTGGAAAGGACGTGACGAATCTGGCTATGTTCCACAACTTTGTGACAAACTCCTTCCCCTCTTTTATGACCTGCTCGTTGTAGCGGTAGTCGCTACCGAGCCTCCCCGCCGCCGCTGCCCAGAACCTAACGGGGTCTGCGCCGTACTTCTCCACGGGCTCTAAGAGGTCTATGACGTTGCCTTTAGACTTGTGCATTGCCTCTCCTTTTTCATCTAGGCCCATGCCGTTTATGCGGACGTATCTGAACGGCACGTCGTTGAACAGGAGGAAGGCTCTTAGCAACGAGTAGTACAGCCAGGTCCTTATTATATCGTAGCCCTGGGGCCTCATGATGGAGTGCGGATACACCTTGGGGAATACGTTAAACTCCTTAGTGACGCCTGAGGCGTACATCCAGGAGATCGACGAATCCATCCAGGTGTCAAAGACGCGGGTGTCGCCTTCTAGCCTGCCGTCTTTGCACTGTTCTTTGACCTCTGGGGGAGGCTCGTCGCGCCAGGGCACGTAGTACTCGCCGCCTTTTGGCAAGACCGCCTTCCTCTCGCCGTTTGGCTTCACGCACCACCATATGGGAATTTCAGTGGCGTAGTAACGTCTACGGGAGACGGGCCAGTCAAGCTCCAGCGAGCGGACCCAGTCTATCAGAGTCTGCCGATACTCGGGGGGCTTAGACTCCATCTTCTCGGCAAGTTTTATCAACTGTTCTTTAAACTCGACTTGGCGTATGAAGAGCTCCCGGGTCACTATTATTTCCAGGGGGGTTTTACAACGCCAGCACACCGGGACGTTGTGCCTAAGTTTTTCCTGTCTTACCAACAGCCCGGCGGCTTTGAGATCTTCTATTATCTTCGCCCTCGCCTCCCTCACCGTGAGCCCTGCGTACTTGCCCACCTTTATCCTGCCGGCCTCGTCTAGTATTATTCTGATGGGAAGCTTCAGCTCGTTTACAATCATCAAGTCCCTCGTGTCGCCAAAGGTAGAGATCATGACCAGGCCGGTGCCGTACTGGGGGTTAGCCGCCCTGTGGGGCAGTATGGGGACTACTTGCCCCTCCGGCGGCACCACGGCGTGCAACCCCTCAAGCCTTTTGTACCTATCGTCCTCGGGGTGGAATATCACAGCCACCGTGGCTGGCAAGAGCTCAGGCCTCGTCGTGGCTATTATGATGTCTTCGCCAGTCTCCTGGACTTTGAACTTTATATAGTTTAGATAGGTGTCCTCCTCCTTGTACTCAATCTCAGGCTCCGCCAGCGCCGTCCTGCACCGAGGACACCACGGGGTAGGCCTCTCAGCCTCGTAGACTAAGCCTCTGTGCCACAGCTCTATAAACGTCTTCTGCGTCATTTTCCGATACTCGGGGCTGTCGGTTCCCTGAGGCCAGTAGTCAAAAGAGAGGCCCCACCTCCTAAGCGCCGAGACGAACTCCGCTTCGTATCTGTCTAGCTCCTCTTTGCACAGCTTGATAAACTGCTCGCGGGGGACCTCGTGCGCCACTATGTTGTACTTCTTCTCGACTTGCACCTCTATGGGGAGGCCGTTTCTGTCTAGGTAGAAGGGGAACACGACGTCTACGCCGCGCATGCGGAGAAATCTGGCGATCATGTCGAAGTGGGCGTACGACGCCGTCTGTCCGATGTGCGGCCTATTACTTGACAGGTAAGGAGGCGGCGTGTCTATCACAAACACAGGCCTTGTGCCCGATATCCGCGTCTTGAAGCGCCCCTCCTTCTCCCAAGTAGCTAATAGCTCCTCTTCCCATTTTATATCCCAACGTGTGGGAAGCCTTGAGGGCACAGTGGTGTAAAGATGAAGTTTTAAAATTCTTCAAAGACGTAAATATTTAAATACGGTGTGTGATGCCCCCTAATGCTGAACCGTGAGATTTTCCTTATGGCCAGCGCCCAGGGCAATAGACTGGCAGAGTTCTTGGTGGAACTAAACTTCGATCAGCCCGGAATTTTGGCCACGTTGTCTAACATATTTGCAGAACATGACGTAAATATCATCAAAATCGCCATTGACGCGCCGCGCCAACACCTCCACTTCATCGTAGACATAACCACGGCCTCTGAGGAACAGTTAGGAGAAATAGTAAAACAGTTAGGCATGTTCGCCTTTGTTAGAAAAGTCAAGTACAGAGTATCAAATGTGCCTATCTTCGTCCCCAGGTGGATCATCCATGTCATCAACGGATCTCCCAGCGTGTCTTTTGAAAAAGAGATGATAGGCCTACAAGACTTTGTTAAAATCGCAGAGGAGCTCGGTAAAAGAGACGCCAAGACTGTAAAAGGGCTTGTCTCCGCAGTGGACCTCCTCATCGTGGAAGAGGCCATATACCTAGCGCAACTACGGGGGATAGCCATAGTAGAGTCCGCTTCGATTAGAGAAGGAAGGCTGGTCGCAAGGCTGTGTAATTTAGCACACCCCCTGGCTCGGAGGTATCTAGAGGCGTTGCTAGGCGGTCTGGGCTTACAGTTTAAGGCTGTGGAAGAGGGCAACTGCCTCCGCCTCGAAGTCTAGGGAACAGAGGCCGCTTTTTCAAGATATTTTTCTAATAAGCCTGCCTTGTTAAACAAATCACATACTCTACACACTTCTCTTGAAGAGGGGGCGCCGCAGTACTTACACCGAGAAGGGGCGCCCTCCGCCTCTTTTCTCAACAACGTTGAGAGTTTTCCCCCAAAGGAGACTAAGTTGTATTTCACAGAGGGCATTTCTCTCTCCATCGACGACAAGGTGAATTTTAAGTCGTATCTCGGGTTTGTCACCACGTAGGGGCATTCCAACTCCATAAGCGGGATTCCGTGGTAGTAGGCGTATATGGCTATCTCCTCTTCTCTTATGTACTTAAGAGGCTTTATGCGGGGTATTAGGTCTTTCTCCTCGGCGTCTTCATAGGCACCGAACCACTTAAACCGAGTGAGGTTTCCCATAAGGACGTTTAGCAACACAGTCTGCGCCTCGTCGTCGAGGTTGTGGGCAGTTGCTATTTTTGTCCACCCCCTCCTCTTTCCAATTATGTTCATCGCCCTCCGCCGCAGTACCCCGTCGATTGTGCACATGTGAACCTCGTATCCCGCCTTGGCGAGCCTCTCAGAGAGCTCCATGGCAGTCACGCCGAAGATGTCTTTGAAGTGGTATACGTTGTACTCAATGCCGAGCTTCGCCGCCAGCTCCTCTACATATCCTCTCCTCGACATGCGGTAAAAACAAGAGTATGGGTGGCCCTCGTTTATTGTAAAAGCCTCTATTTTCACGTCTTTCAACGCCCCCCTCTCCTTTAGCCGTCCTAATACGTAGAGTAGAACTAGCGAATCCTTGCCTCCAGACACTGCAACTGCGACGTAATCCCCCGGCGCGACGAGTCTCTCCCTCCTTATGGTTTCCAAGACCTTAGACTCGATAGAGTAGAACAAACACTTTAGGCATAACTTCTCTCCGCTCACTGCTCTGTAGTACTGCGCAGTCCTCTTGCCACATCTAGTACAAAGTTGCACGTCTATATGCACAGTCTTGTATATATTACTTTTTGTCTAGGTCGATGTGTGGAATTGCGCCGTGTTTTCTCTCGGCTTTTTCAATCTCTAG